>NZ_SNXO01000016.1 GCF_004362975.1 Aminicella lysinilytica
ATTCCAGAAGAATGTAAACAAACACTGTAAGCTATAACAGGGCAGTTGCGAACTGCTCTGTTTTTTTACCTATGTGCCTATGTTTTGATGCTTACCCGAATAAGCGGTTTTGGGAGAAAACATGTCTGTCGAGAATTTCAATCGACAGCGATTTTATGGAAGGAAAGGTACATGGACATCATAAAAACTATAAATGTAGAATTAGAGGACGAGAAGATATTTCTCAGTGACTTTAATAGGGATTTGAAGACCGCTCCACAGGGAATGCTGAAGACTAATATGAAAAACGGCCGGCCTTATTATTCTCAACGGTTTCCCGGTGGAAGACCGCCCACTTATCTCGGCAAGAAAGACGTTGATAAGATCAACGCCCTGAAAGCCAAGCGGTTTTGTCAGGAGGCCGTTAAGGTTTTTGAGAACAATATACCTATATTAGAACAGGCCGTCAAGGGACTTCAGCCTTATACGCCTGATGATATCATCGCCAGAATGCCGGCCGGCCTGACCACTTTCCCCGATGAATGCTACAACGCTTTGGACCTGCTCAATGCTAAGCATTGGGAGAAAACGCCCTATGAGGTTTCCCATGATTATCCCCAGGACCTGATACATCGAACGCGCAAGGGCGATATAGTCAGATCAAAAAACGAAGTCAACATATGCGATGCTTTGTTGTATTACGGCATTCCCTATCACTACGAACAACCCCTCAGACTTTTTGGCAGAGATGTCCACCCGGACATAGTTGCCTATTCGGAATACTACCGGCGGCTCATCTATTGGGAACACGCCGGCCTGGCTTCAGATATGAGCTATGTCCACGCCAATATGCCGAAATATCTTGATTATCTTCAATCCGGCATCGTACCTTGGCGGAATCTGATAATCACCTTCGATGATGAAAAGGGCGGCCTGGATTCGAGCATTATCGACAAAATCATCCATCTGTGGTTTTTAGGTGAGTAATTGACCGGGGCTCATTGACTTTACACAATTAAATGCTATTATTATAGTCAAAGTAGTGGAACCACGATTTCCGTGGCTACTGAATTTGCAAATCTAAGCATAATAATAAGACCGAATTTGCAAATCTAAGCATAATAATAAGATATAACAAGGAGGACAAACAATGAGTATCAAACTTGCAATCAATGGCTTCGGCCGCATCGGCAGACTGGCTTTCCGGCTGGTATTCGGCGATGACGAATTCGAAGTAGTAGCAATAAACGACCTGACCAGTCCGGACCTGCTGGCTTACCTTTTGAAGCACGACAGCGTTCAGGGCGGATACCACGACCACACGGTCGAGTACGACGACGAGTCCATCACCGTCGACGGCAAAAATATCAAGATATTCAAGGAGCCGGATCCGAAGAATCTTCCTTGGGGGAAACTGGGAGTCGACGTGGTGCTGGAATGCACGGGCTTCTTCGCATCCAAGGCAAAATCCCAGGCCCATATAGACGCAGGCGCCAAGAAAGTCCTGATTTCAGCCCCGGCGGGCAACGACCTTCCGACCGTTGTCTACGGCACCAACCATAAGACTTTGAAAAATGACGACCTGATCGTCTCCGGCGCATCATGCACCACCAACTGCCTGGCGCCTATGGCCAAGGCTTTGAACGATTATCGCGAGCTGCGCACGGGATTCATGACCACCATCCACGCATACACCGGCGACCAAATGATTCTGGATGGCCCTCAAAGAAAGGGTGATTTCAGACGTTCCAGAGGCGGCGCAATCAATATTGTCCCGACCAGTTCCGGCGCGGCTAAGGCTATCGGCCTGGTCATCCCGGAGCTTGACGGCAAGCTCATCGGTTCCGCCCAGCGCGTGCCTGTAGCCAGCGGTTCCATCACGATCCTCGACGCGACTCTGAAGGATATGACCGACACAGTCACCGTCGACGGCATCAACGAAATGATGAAAAACGAGGCGACAGAATCCTTCGGATACACGGAGGAGCAGATCGTATCCAGCGATGTCATCGGCATGCATTACGGCTCACTTTTTGACGCCACCCAGACCCTCGCCCAGCAGTGCGGCACGCACATTTACGAGGTCAGAGTCGTGTCATGGTACGACAACGAAATGAGCTACACGGCGCAGCTGATCCGCACGCTGAAATACATGGCCAACATGGCGTAAGCGCAAACGCGGGAGCATCGGCATTAGCGCAAGCACACCCGCGTAAGCGCAAACAAATCGGCGCGAGCGCAACTGGCGCAAGCCTTTTGTACAAAAATAATCCCGGCGGAGTTTTTCCGTCGGGGTTTTGTTTTATATGCTGTAGTCATCACCTGCGCTGCCGCGGTCGGCCAGGTCGGCCACAGTGTAACTGTCGAAGAATTCATTTGTCATGGCGTAAAATTTCTGCCACATGGGCAAAGTCTTGCAAGCTGCTGCTCTCGGGCAGGTGTTATGGGTCCCGTCCAGGCAGGTGACCGGCGCCAGGTCGCCTTCTATGAGGCGAAGGACGTCGCCGACTTTATAGTTTTCAGCCGGCTTAGCCAGCTTGTAGCCGCCGCCTTTACCACGGTGACCTATGAGCAGGCCGGCTTTGGAGAAAACTACTATTATTGATTCAAGGTATTTTTCTGAAATGTCCTGACGTGCGGCGATTTCCTTCAATGGAACAAATTCTCCGCTGTTGTGTTCTGCCAGGTCTATCAGTACGCGCAGGGCGTAACGGCCTTTAGTGGATATTTTCATTGACATGTTGATTTCCTCTCTTCTTATTCTTACGGTATTATATCACTTCCCGAGAGATTAAGCAACCAACATGGTAGGTTGATCGGCCTATGAGGCGATCTTGGTTGAAAGAAGCCTGGATTTTGGCTTTACTAGTCGAGTCCTGAACATAATCGCAATGCATATCGATGTCGCCGCCGATTCCGCGAACCGTGCAAAAGGACCGCTGCCATGGCAGCGGTCCCTTCGTAAGAATTGAGTTGAGTTTGTTTAATTTTACAGCTTTTTAACTGTGATCTTTCCTGTGTAAGTTTTGCCGGCCTTAACCTTAGTAAGTTTGCCGTTTACATAAACTTTACCCTGGAGTTTAGCTTTGGATCCTACGTTCAGTGAAGTAACGATGGATGTTCCTGTTACCTTCCAAACTGCGTTTCCTGTAAGTTTAACTGTAACATTGTTAGCCTTGTTGTAGTAAGCCTTATTTACAACGTGTCCGAACTGATAATATTTACCCTGCGGTATATATCTGTTCTGAGTCTTGCCGCCATCTGTGCTGTGCTTGATGCTTGTAGCACTGATCTTACCTGTGATCTTGGCGCCGCTCTTCAGATTAACTGTCAGAGTCTCAGCCTGCTGCTGATATCCAGAACCGTTATAGATATTGCCCTTCAGAGTTGAATTGCTGACTGAGATGCTTGACTTGGTGTTCTTGCTTCCGTCTCCATTGCTGTAGACCTGACCATTCTCACCGGCCCAGCCTTTCTTCTCTGAGAAGTACTTACGTGCAAATGTCATTCCTTCACCTTCAGGATCAGTTGCCGCACTGTCTTCGTTATCCATTACCTGCATGATAACTCCGTTCTTGGAATTGATCTTGGATTTGTCGGTGATATTGATGCTGGCTGTTCCTGATTTAACCAGGAATGCTGCGTTTCCAGTATTGAATGTAGTTCCATCTTTCAGGTTGACTGTGCCGCCGCCCCAGATGTCTACGCCGAAGTTCTCGGAATTGACTGTGGATTTCTTATTCTTACCGGTTGTTGAACTTACAACTGTATCATACTTCTTAGTAGTTGTGTTGTACTTGTAAGTCTTGATTGTTCCCTTGGAAGCTGCGTAGTTCAGTACGTTCTCGCCGTTAGCGCAGATAGTTCCATAAGTGGATACGTTGAATGTAGTGCCGTAGAAGTTCTCAAGTGCTGAACCTATGGCATATGTGCCGTAGCCGCTGTCTTCTGTAAGATTGTTTCCTGAGAGATCCATGTTTACTGTAGAATCTACTGTTGTCAGGTTTACATTGCTGCATCCGTCTGTTGACAGAACGCCCCACTTAGTAGCATATGCTGTAGTGTTGTATACTGACATTGTTGAAGCAGTACCAAGAAGGTTAGTCGTTCTTGCATTTCCAACGATTCCAAGAACCCAAGGTGGCTCTACCATTAATTCCGTATTAGCACTGTTTTCATATCCGGAATAAGTTGTTCCGCCGTCTGCTGCCAAATCAGAATTCTTGATGATAGTATCTGATCCGTCGTCGCCTTCAACTGCGCAACGAGCTACGCCTGTTGTATGGATGTCTGCGTTGTCGATGATCGTCTTAGCATTGTCATATGTTGAGATAGCCGCGCCCCAGCCGCTGAAGTCGCAAACTGTTCCGTTACCATCGCTCTTACCGAGAAGATTGATCGTTGCATTGTTGATCTTAGCTACTGTCTGCTTAGCTGAATCTGTTCCCTGGATAACCAGTGGATTCAGGTTGTCGCTGTATGAATTTACTTCCAGACCGTCTACTGTTGTAGTATTGTCTGATGTAGTAACTGTTCCGCCTACTACATCTTTGCCCAGTGAAAGAGTGCTGCCTGTGATACCGCTCTTGATAGCTGATGTATCTCCGTCTACTCCACCGTTGGTGATGTAATAACCGATACGGAACTTAGCTGTTCCAACCTTATTGGTGTTGCTGCCAAATACTGTAGTCTTGTCAGGTTTGAAGTACTGATTGTACACCTTAAGGGACTTAGTAGCTCCGCCCATTCCCGGTGGCATTCCGCCGCCACCGCCGCTTGATGCGCTGGCTGAGATCTTCTGAGCTCTTGCGTATGTTACTTCGCTTGAGCCATACATAAATGTCATGCCACTGTCGTAGCTTACGGATGTACCGTCATCCAAAGCTATCGTTGCAGGATCTGTGCTGGTATCTATCGATTTAACCACTGCGCCACCTGCAGGTACTACTGCTGTATCAGCAGCATAAACGCTTGAGGTGCTGGTGTTCTGTCCGCCTAAATATGAAAGACTTGGCATTCCAAAACCAACTACCATTACCACTGCTAAAGCGACAACAACTGCCTCTTTGCATATAGTCTTTAATTTACCATTCATTGAAAGTCTCCTCTCATCCAATTGCTCATAATTGCAAATCTACCGAAAAAATAGAAGTATTCCTAATGATCTGCAAAGTTTACCTACCTGCTTGACGTTCAGAATACTCCTCCTTCCTTCATTTACGTAACAGGATTCCAATAGCTAATAAACACTCTACACACAGTTTACTTCATGAGTAATTGTCAGTAAAATTCCAAATTTAAGATAATAATTATAACCAAAATTGCATAGGTCTGAATTTTCAAAAATTTTAGCATGCTAAAAGCAAGCAATCTTAATGGGTTGGGTTAATTACCTACTAAGACGCTTGCTTTTTATAAAAATCTCGATTCAAATAAATTTTCAGGAAAAAATTTTATGGCACCGTATATGCATTATTTGACTTTGAACATATATGGGTCCATACCCCAGTATTCTTCCATTTTGCACTTGATGTATTCTGTGGATTCGAACTCGGCTATGCCGAAGTAATGATGCTTCTTATCGTCGTTTTCCGAAATCAGCGACAGGGCCGCGTAAACGCAGAAAGCGAAGAACAGCTTGTCCTTATACTCCAGCCTGCCTTTTGTTGCAGGAAGCTCCTCCAGCAAGACATACTGCCCTTTTATCTTGTCATGGCTGGTCACGTAGTTGTCATCGTCAGCCACCAGATCCTTCAGGCTGGCAAAAGCCGATACCTGCTGTGACAGCTCGAGCTTGCTCTCTGTCAGCTCGTCTATAACGTCGAACATCCTGATATAATCCACGACTTCATCATCGTAATAAGGCACCTGGAACTGGTCCAGCAAGCGGCACATTTCCTCGTATTTGCCGGGATCCACAGTTTCCTCTTCAGTTATTTCTTCTTTACCTGATTCATAATTATCCATGTTGCTATTTAAACTCCTCGCCTGTCAGAAGCTGATATGCTTCCTTATACTTGCCTATGGTCTTGTCTATAATGTCCTGCGGTAGCAGATAATCGCTGTCAGGGTTGGCCTTCAGCCAGTTCCTGACGAACTGCTTGTCATAGGACGGCTGTCCCTGGCCCGGAGCGTAGCCCTTCAGCGGCCAGAATCTGGAGCTGTCCGGCGTGAGCATCTCGTCGCCGAGGATCACATTGCCGGCAGGATCCAGTCCGAACTCGAACTTGGTATCTGCTATAATAATATCCCTGGACAAAGCATACTCTGCGCATTTCTTATACAAAGCGATGGTGTAGTCTCTGATTTTAGTGGCGTACTCTTTCCCCTTGCCCGGGTAGATCTTCTCTATGACATCGATGCTTTCTTCATAGGAAATGTTCTCGTCGTGATCGCCGATGTCTGCCTTGGTGCTCGGTGTAAATATAGGCTCAGGCAGTTTGGCGCTTTCCTGAAGGCCTGCAGGCAGCTGTATGCCGCAGACTTTACCTGTCTCCTTGTAGCTTTCCCAGCCGCTTCCTGTAATGTAACCGCGGACGATGCATTCAACAGGCAGCATCTCAAGTTTCTGGCACTTCATGCTGTTGCCGTCGAATTTCTCCTGTCTGAAAAACTCAGGCATGTCGTTGACGTCTACTGAAAGCATGTGATTCGGAACTATGTCCTTGGTGAAATCGAACCAGAATTTCGACATCTGAGTCAGGATGGCTCCCTTGTCTGTTATCTGGTTTTTCAATATATGGTCAAAGGCGGAGATTCTATCGGTAGCAACCATTATGAGGCTGTCGCCATTGTCATAGATCTCACGGACTTTTCCTTCTTTTACAGGTTTAAATTCTTCCATTTTATCGACCTCCATAATCTATTTTTACGATACATTACATTTTAGCATTGAATGGCCTAATTTACCACATATTTTTGAATAAATGATTTTCTGAAAATCTATTGACTTTATTTTTAAATGTTGTACAATCATAATTCGTTTAATGGTTAGTTTTTGGAGGAAAATAGAAGATAATGAGAAGAAATGTAAAACTGATGCCGGTACAGATATTGGCTGTTGGCTTTGCTTTAATTATATTTTGCGGCGGTATCATATTATCGCTGCCTATAAGCTGTCGTAATGGCGCGGATCTGTCTTTCATAGACGGACTGTTCACCTCAACGTCAGCTACTTGCGTTACAGGCCTTGCCGTAGTCGATACCTATTCGCAGTTCAATTTCTTCGGCCAGCTGGTGATTCTGATACTCATACAGATCGGCGGTCTGGGCTTCATGGGCCTGGCTACGGTTTTCGCCTTTGCTGCCAGGAGCAAAATAACCATTTTCCAAAGGACACTGCTGCAGGAGTCTCTTGGCTCGTCGCACATTGGCGGCGTAGTGAGAACCATCCGCAGGATGCTCGTGGGAACGCTGGTCATAGAAGCCATGGGCGCATTCCTTATCAGCCTGCGTTTTGTTCCCAAGGTAGGCCTTGCCGAGGGCATATGGTACGGCATATTCCATTCCATATCAGCCTTCTGCAACGCGGGTTTCGACCTGATGGGCAGGTTCGAACCGGGCAGTTCCATCACTCTCTTCGCAGACGATCCACTTATAGAGATAACCATAATGGCGTTGATAGCCGTAGGCGGTCTGGGCTTCATAGTATGGAGCGACATGGCCGACCACAAGTTCAGTTTCCACAGGCTGTCACTCCATTCCAAGATAATGCTGACATTTACAGGAGGCCTCATAGTTGGAGGAGCTCTGATCTTCTACATTGTAGAAGGTAATTATTCCTTCAAGGGCATGAGTGCCGGCGAGAGAATAATGAATTCCTTCTTTGCCTCGGTATCTCCGAGAACGGCGGGATTCAACTCCGTTCAATACGCGGACATGTCCACGGCCGGACGGTTCCTGACCATGATGCTCATGTTCATAGGCGCAGGCCCGGGATCCACCGGCGGAGGAATCAAGGTGACTACCTTTGTTACACTGATGCTTTCCATATATTCAAACGCCAAGAACTACAACGACCTGAGCATATTCAGACGACGTTTGCCGGCCGACGCCCAGCGCAAGGCTTTGTCGACTATAGCCTCATACATATTCCTGGTCATCTGCTGCACCTTCCTGTTGCTGATGCTGAACCCGGAGCTGACTTCGGAAAGCTGCTTCTTCGAGTCTCTGTCAGCCATGGGTACCGTAGGGCTGACCATGGGCATAACGTCTGGTCTGGGCACGGTTTCAGAGCTGTGTCTCATGTTCCTTATGTACTGCGGCAGACTGGGCAGTATCGCCGTGGCTATGGCCATCGTGCGCAAGAAAGTAATACCGAAAATAAGTTATCCGGAAGAAAAGATAACATTAGGATAGATAATAGGAGGAAATAGAAATGCGTTCATTATTAGTAATAGGATTAGGAAGATTCGGAAGACATCTGACCATGAGTCTGGCCGAAATGAAAAATGATATAATGGTCGTTGATAAGGACGAGAAGATCGTCAATAAACTGGCGCCTTACGTGTCATCGGCTCAGATCGGCGACTGCACTGACGAGGTGGTCCTGAGGGATCTGGGCGTGGCCAACTTCGACATCTGCTTCGTGTGCATAAGCGACGATCTGGAGACATCGCTGGTCATCACATCGACTCTGAAGGAACTGGGTGCCAAGAAGGTCGTCACCAAGGTCAACCGCGATCTCCATGTGAAGTTCTTATTACAAAACGGAGCTGACGATGTTATTTATCCGGAGCGTGACATGGCTCACAGGACGGCGCTGAAATACAGCGTCAAGGAAGCCTTCGACTATGTGGAACTGAATGAGCACTACGGCATTTTCGAGATCGCCCCGCCGAAGTCATGGCTGGGTCACACTTTGAAGGAAATAGATGTGCGCAGGAAATACCATGTGAACATCATCGCATATAAATCTGCGGACAAGATCAGTGCCCTGGACAGGGAGATGTACACTTTCAACCTAGACGAGCATCTCATCGTTGCAGGTGACCGGAAGAACTTCGTCAACATGGTCAAGCAGAAACTGTAAATAAACAAGCCGGCCCGTGAGGACCGGCTCTTATTATACGCTAATTTATATGAGGGCTGTCAGCACGGTGATCCATGCGGTCACGGCCCCTGTCAGCACCAGTGGGATCATGCCGTCGATGTAAGCTTTGTTTCCTTCAAGGTTATAGTACAAAAGGTAACATATGAAGCCTACGATGGATGCGGCGATGATGACTGTTATGACCAGCAACGCCCGGCCTGACATTATCATGCCGTACTGATACATTACGTTGACTACGATCATTTCCAGCACCGTCCAGCCGACTATAAGCAAAAGCTCTGTGGTGACCTGTCTTTTAAAGACAAACCATGAAAACAGGAACAGGGCTACATAGGCAGCTACGCCGATTATAATGACCCATTTATTAGAGAACAGTTCCCCGCCTTCAGGGACGGATCTTATGCCCTTGACCATAACTATGATTCCTATGATGCCGACTATGGCAGCGATGATTATGATGACCCCGTTTCTGGTAGTAACCTCTTCAGCTTCCGGCTTAAAAGCCAGAGCCCACCATAACAGGTATATGCCTATGCAGACTATCAACATTATATTTCCATAGAAAATGCTTCTATCCATCTAATTGACCTCCCAACAATATGTTAATCATTATATCACAGGGGACTGTGTTTTTATTGTATTTTAGATGAAGTTATAGTAAAATCGAATAAACTTAAAAGCAGAAAGGATGCCTATGATAACAGCTCTACTGCTCACAACCTATGTGGTGATCAACATCTATACTGCTGTCCAGACCGACTTCTGGCTGAGACGCTGTTTTCACAGCTATCACAGCAGAGTCAAGAGGATAGTCTTCTATATAGTGTATGTTTTGCTTGCCCTCCTTCCGGTTTCCGGAGCTTATCTACCCGATGACCAGCTGAAAACGCAACTTGCAGCCGCAGGAAATCTGTGGCTGGGTTTCTATATTTATTTTACAGGCTTTCTGCTCATAGCGCAGATCCTGCGCTTGCTCATAAGGCTGGCCTCTCGTGGCAAATGCAGCGGACTGCCTCGGCACTGGGCCTGGGTGGCTTTGCCTCTGATGGTGTTCCTTACTGTGAGTTTGAATTTCTACGGCATTCTCAACGCTCAGGATATTTACACGACCAACTATAAAGCAACGATTAACAAGGACGCGGGAAATGTTAAACACATGAGGGTCGTCCTGGTGGCAGACTTCCATCTTGGAAGCAATTCGGACCCATCCCTGTACAGATCTCTCGTAGGGAAAATCAACGCTCAGAAGCCGGATCTGGTCCTTGTAGGCGGTGATATATTCAACAGTACCTACAATTCACTGAAGGATCCGCAGATATACTCCGAAATATTATCAGGCATCAAGTCCAGGTATGGCGTCTACGCAGTTTACGGAAATCACGATGTAGAAGAAACGCTCTTCGGCGGCTTCGCTATAACCGATTCTTCTCACTCCTACAGAAATCCCAAGGTCACGGCCTTCCTGAAGGACTGCGGCTTCAAAATACTGGACGACCGTACTGTCAGCATCGCCGGCGGCAATGTCATACTTGCCGGCAGACGGGACGGGGAAAAGGCTGGCGACGGCACTGCCGAAAGAGCTGGCATACAGTCACTTATCCTTGGCAAAGACACCACCAAGCCTGTTTTTGTGCTGGAACACGAACCCATGGACTTTGCGAACATTTACGACGCAGGCGCGGACTTCGTCTTCAGCGGCCACACCCATGACGGACAGATATTCCCGGGGAATCTGGTTGTCAGATTTCTGAGCCAGAACCCTTACGGCGTTCGTGTCATCGACGGGGTCACCACCCTGACCACCTCCGGCGTAGGCTACTACGGACCTCCTATGCGCATTGGCACTCACAGCGAGATCGCTGTGGTAGATTTCACATTTAAGTTAACTATTAGGAAAGGAAATTGATTATGGAACCTATCAAAGAATTAAAACGACGGGGTCGTTCAACAGTCAAACACCACTATTTTCTTCTGCTGATACTGTGTCTTCTGGCTGTGTTCTGGGGAACTGAGTTCAATTCCTCCGGCAGTCTCTTCAATAAGATCGACACGACTACGGCTACTCAGAGCAGCACATCGGCGCCCTTCATGAAGGATAATGCCAGCGATGTTCTCAATGATATTTACAATAATAACATCAAGGCCGGAAAGACTGAATCCAATAAGATACTGGAAAACTACAGATCCAAGGATTATAACGGTAAGATCGTAGGCCGTTCCAGAGGTTCTCTGGCCAGACTGGCCAACAGTGTTTCTTCGGGCCAGCTTTACCTGAAATTTGCTTCGGCGCTGAATTCCATAACTAATTCTGACAAGGCTGTTTCAGTCATATTCGTGATCATCAGTCTGTTTTTCTATCTGTGTATATGGATCTTTCTAATGAATGTTTACAAGGTCATTATGAGGAGGATGTTTCTGGAAGCAAGGACATATAAATATGTGCCTCTGCAACGGGCCATCCATCTTCTGTCTGTACGCCGATGGTTCAGGGCATCGATGACGGTATTCGTGACCTATATATTCCAGTTTCTCTGGGATCTCACTATAATAGGAGGTGTCATCAAGCACTATTCCTATTATCTGGTACCTTATATCGTTGCAGAGAATCCGGATATCAGGCCGCGTGAGGCAATTAACCTTTCCCGGAAAATGATGTATGGCCACAAGTGGGAATGCTTCAAATACGAACTGTCCTTCATAGGATGGTATATTCTCTCTGCTGCGACTTTAGGCCTCGTGAGTATTCTCTATGTGATTCCTTACAAGCTGTCCACATTCTGCGAATATTACATGGACATGCGCGCCGTAGCCAAGGAGAACAACCTGCCGGGCGCCGAGAAACTCAACGACGAGTATCTCTTTGTTAAAGCCCCTGACACAGCCCTGACGGCCGCTTACTCTGACACCGTCAAGGAAATTGACTACATAGAAGATAACGCTATCACCATCAATGTTATCCAGAAACTAATAGCCGACTGGCTGGGTATCTGGCTGGGCCGCACTAAGACTAAGAACGCCTATCAGGAAATCGAAGGCCGGAAATTCCAGATCAGGCGGAATAAAAACTGCCTGGAGGGTCTGGCTTATCCGTCAAGACTCAATCCACTGTATGATCACAGGGATGATTTCCTGGCCGGTAAGATAATGTTCCTGCGCAGTTATACTGTATGGAACCTGCTGCTCATGTTCTTCCTGTTCTCCTTCCTGGGCTGGTGCTGGGAGGTCAGTCTCCACCTTATTCAAGACGGCGAATTCGTCAACCGCGGTACCTTATTCGGACCGTGGCTGCCGATCTATGGCTACGGAGGGATCATCGTACTTGTGTTGCTGAGTAAATTCCGTAAGTTCCCTGTAGTTGAATTTCTGGGAGCTATAGTTCTCTGCGGCATTCTGGAATACAGTTCTTCCTATTACCTAGAAGCAAAGTACGGAATGCGCTGGTGGGATTATACGGGATATTTCCTGAATCTGGACGGACGCATCTGCGCTGAAGGCCTGCTGGTCTTCGCCATAGCAGGCATGCTCATAGTTTACCTGATCGGACCGATCAACGATGTGCTCTTCTCCAGAATCAGTCTGAAGATAGTCGTGCCTGTGGTCCTGTGCCTGGTAATGCTCTTCGCCGTAGATCAGATCCACTCTATCAAGCACCCGAATATGGGCAAAGGCGTAACAGATTATAAGGCATATAAAGAAACATCTATGATGATGGAATTAAAAAAGCAGGCCTTGCGGCCTGCCAATGATCATCAACTATTCAGTTGTTCAGGTTCTGCATCGCACTCGTCTCCGCTGTAGAACAACTTATCAAGCAGCAGCGTATATTGTGAATCGCTGATCTTCGCCTGCCCTGATCTGATAAGACTAGGCAGTCTTACAGTTCCAAGCATCAGCGATGTCGCGGCTGCTCCTGTGCACTGCAGTTTGACATCTGCCGTTACATCAGCCTGAGCGACGCTCCATCTGCTGCAACCGTTGACACGGTCCTCACTGAAACGAAGCTTCATGGCCTTGTCCATTCCGGCCATCTCATCACTGATCTCTATCTCAACTATGATGTTAGCCAAAGGTAGCTTCCTGTACTTGGTATGAGCCACGAACTTCATCGGTGACAATACCTTGCCCATAACTCCACGCATATCAGAAACTATCAGTTCCCTTGGCGCATCAGCATCCTCCTTGATATTCAGAAGTTCTGTGAAGTTCTCTTCTTCTGTATCCAAGGTCACATGATCCGCATCCTTAGCGTATATCTTAAGATAACCGAGGAGGCATTTAAGTATGTCTCTGCTCTCATAGACCATTTCATCTACTGCGATATGTCTGGACAAACACTGTCCTTCTTCATCAACAACGAATTTATACGATATATAGCCTCTGATATGTCCGTTATCAACATAACTGATTCTGAGGATATCCGCGTCATTCTGCATATCGCGTATCTCCTGGATGCACTTCATCAAAGCCGTATGATTATGCCTTGCGAAATTCTCATGATATTTCAGCGTGTTCCATAAATCTTCCTTAGTCAGGAACCTCAGCTTGGAAATATCATCTGCAGCCGGCAGATCCTGGATCGGAATATTGTACTCTTCCATACGGGTGCCGTTTCCGTAGCCGTATTTCTTACTGACCTCTACGCTGCCCGGGAACAGCAATGCTATATTAGAATCCGAGTCTTTAACAAAACTTTCAAAGTAGCTGATCATCTGGCTGACCACTTCTCCATTGACAAACTCAGGTCTGATAGCCATGGACATAAGCCCTGTGGCCTGCTGCAATTTCCCGAAAATATTCATAGAAAGATCTACGATCTTCATGGCCGCGATCATCTGACTGTTTTCATACAACCCGAAGAATCGAGAATCATAGGCATCGTCTATATCGGCAAGCACATTATTTCTCAAGTACTCAGTCCGCTTCTCGTCTACCCTTCCCATGCCTTTATATGCGCTGAAACAGACATCCAGATAATCGTCAACGGAAGCTCTGTTTATCTCTGCAAATTCTCTCATTTTCACACCTTTTTTACCTTTCATAGATAGTATAACATCCAAAAAGGCCGATATCAATTGAGTTGCATTGTTTTTTGCACAAAACCGATACTTCTTCGTTGTTAAATTTTAAGAATCTATCATTAATTGTGATAAATGGTCTCCAGTACACTAATTATTGCTTATGAATTACATTAAATCCAAAAGCAAATCGATATCTTTCTCTTCTGTAGCCCAGCTGGTACAGAAACGAATTACCGTGTTATTATCATCATATGCCTGGACATATTCATATACCACAGACTTGCCCAGTTCCTCCAGTTTCTTATTATCCATAATAATGAACTTCTGGTTGGTCGGCGTCTCCAGGAAGAATCTGCAGCCCTTATCTCTGAGGCCCTGCTCCAGTTTGTCAGCCATGTGTATGGCATGTCCGGATATCTTCATATAAAGGTCGTCAGTGAACAGAGTATCGAACTGCACTCCCAGTATGCGGCCCTTGGCCAGGGATGCCCCCATCTGCTTGATCATAGGGAAGAAGTTCTCTATGAGGCCAGGCTTAGGAATTACCACGGCTTCGCCGAACAATGCGCCTACCTTGGTGCCTCCAATGTAAAATATGTCGCAAAGCTCAGCTATGTCAGGCAGGGTCACGTCAGTATCCGTGGCCATAAGGCCGTAGCCAAGGCGCGCTCCATCCATGAACAAAGGGATGCCGTACTCTCTGCAGACATTGCTCAGGTCGGTCAGCTCCTTCTTAGTGTAAAGGGTGCCCAGCTCTGTCGGGTGAGAAATGTAGACCATGCCCGGTCTTACCATATGATCACGGTTTCCGTCCTTCAGGAAATCGTCCATGAATTTCTTTACTTCTGCAGCACTGATCTTGCCATCTTCTGATGGCAGCGGGAACACCTTGTGGCCTGTGAACTCAATGGCGCCGGCTTCATGCTGGCTTATATGGCCTGTCGGCGCATCCATGACGCCTTCATAGGTCTTCAGCAGAGCCTTGATGACAGTCATATTAGTCTGAGTACCGCCAACGAGAAAATGAATCTCAGCATCAGAACACTTGCAGGCCTTGCGTATCTTGTCGCGAGCGCTCTCGCAGTAAGGATCCTCGCCGTATCCCTCAGTCTTATCCATATTTGTTTCAACTAATCTTTCCAGGATCTCCGGGCATGCGCCCTCTAGATAATCTGACTCGAAATGTATCATTTTCTCCTCCTACTCATTGATGATACCGTATCCCAGTATCTTCTTGCTGTTTAACGAATAATGTCCTTCTATGCAGGTGTCGTCGCGGTTGCCCTCGATGGTGTAAACTATACCATCGTGGTAGTATTCAACGATCCCCACGTGATTAGCCGTTCCGTCTTCATCCCAGTCGAAGAATATGAGACTTCCCGAAGTCGGCTTATAGCCCACGTCCTTCCATCTTTTCTTCTCCTTGAACCAGTTGACTCCGTAAGGCACATATACGAATTCTTCCATTTTGCCGTCATCGATATAGCCGTTCTGTCCGCCACACCATGAGGCGAAGCATGCACACCAGTCTATATGGCCCGAGTAACCGCAATATGTCCAGAATTTCTTTCCACCTTTATATCCGATGTTCGGTACAGCCGCCTTGACCATTGGCGACGCCTTGATGGCCTTGGCCAGCAGCTTCTCGTGCTCAGCCGTATCGTCCACAGCCGTGGTCAGTTCTTTTTCTACCGATACGCCGGTCACGTCATCGCCTTTGTCCGCAAAGAATACTCTGTTGACACCGAAGGCTATTAACGCCAGCACTGCTGCTAGGCATACTATGTCAACTGCCAGGCGTTTTTTCGAAATTTTATATTTACGTTTCTGCATCATTCTTCACTCCCCGTATCTGTCGCGTCATTGATAGTTTCCAGGGCCGTGACGATGCCTCCCAGCATGGCGTCTACTGCTTCCGCAGACATTTTGGTGACCTTCCACCTGCCGCCGGTCTTCTTCAGATTCACTGTTACTGTCTTCTTCTTATTCTTGTCAGTCAGGGTCGCGTTGTTTGCCTTCAGTTCGTTTATTACCATCCTCGTCAGGTCTTTATCGGTATATGTCTTCCCTGCAACAGCTCTATCGACTGCCTCTGCCTTGAAATCAGTAAACACAGAAGTTATCATGTTTCCAAATTTATATGTAGTGAAGGTAACCTTGACTGTTGCCTTATCACCGTCTATCTGCTCGTCTGTGACCTGATAGCTGAATTTCAGAAGCCTTTCCGTAAGATTGCTTATGACCTTCTTCTGAGATTTGGTCAGCTTGGTATCGCCTACAGAAAAGGCGCTCTCCAGGTCCTCAGTACCTACCCACTTAGCCTTACCGTCATAGGCCTTCTCTATAGCACTAGCGTCCTGGGCCTTGACCCCCTTGAAGAAACTTCCGGCAGCCTCCGACGGTGTTGGCCCTCCGCAGGCCGTTATCATGGCTGCGGTCACCAATATAGCCGTAAGAACGCATATTGATTTAAATCTTTTATTCATATTGCCTCTCTATAATAAGTGTCTAAAAATTTAGTTTTCAGTCTATTATAATACAGATTTCGGTTTCATTCAATGAAGTTTCAGTGTAGTTCTTTCTCCACCAGGCGGGCAACGTAGTCTGTAGCCGGGTTTTTCAGAAGTTCTTCCGGCGTGGCCAGCTGCTGGATCTCGCCGTGATCCATGACAAGAACGCGGGTCCCCAGGGTCAGTGCTTCTGCAATATCGTGAGTAACAAAAAGTACAGTAATGCCTGTCTTGCGGTATATCTCCTTCAGCTCTTTCTGTAGCTGGGCTTTGGTTATCTCATCTACGGCGCCGAAGGGTTCGTCCATGAGCAAAAGTTCCGGCGATGCTGCCAGAGCTCTGGCTATGCCTACTCTCTGCTGCTGTCCCCCGGAAAGTTCAGCCGGATAGCGTCCCAGGATCTCATCGTCCAGACCGACTATACCCATCCACTTTTCCACGGCGTTCTCCGTACGCTTCCTATCGCCTTTGTTCAGGAGGTTCGGCACGTAGGATATGTTTTGTTCGACGGTCATGTGCGGGAACAAAACTCCGCCCTGAATGGCGTAGCCGATGTTACGCCTGAGCATGACCTGGTCTTCTTTGCTTATGTCTTTTCCCATGACGAAGATTTCCCCTGCATCGGGAGTTATGAGGCCGTTGACCATTTTCAGCATGGTGGTCTTACCGCAGCCGGATGTTCCGATAATAGTCAGAAATTCGCCCTTTTCCACCTGGAGGCAGAAGTCCTTCAGGACGGATTTTTCTCCGTAAGATTTATCCACATTTCTGAATTCTATTTCCATACTCATTTCAGGACCCCCTTGCTCTTCAGGAACTTCTCTGCCACATCGGTCGGCTCCTTGCCCTGGCTCTCTACCTGATAATTCATCTGAGCCATCTCCTCGTCGGTTATAATATTCGTCAGCTTGTCCAAAGCCGTCTGCAGCTCCGGATGCTCGTCCAGAACGGTGTTCCGTATGACGTTTCCGCACTGGTATGATGGGAAGAATCCCTTATTGTCCTTCAGTACCACGGCGTCTGCCTGAGAAAGCTGGCCATCGGTGGTGAAGATTATCATTACATCTATTTTCTTCTGAGCCAGAGCCTTGTACTTGAGGCCTATGTCCAGATCCATGGTCTTTCCGAAGGACAGACCGTACTTCCTGCAAAGAGCCTTATATCCGTCTTCACGCTCGTAGAAGTCGGCTTCGGCGCCGAAGGTCAGGTTACTGTCTACAGCAGCAAGATCCGAGTAGGTCTCGATGCCGTAGCGGTCTGCCACTTCCTTCCTGACTGCAATGCCATAAGTATCGTTGAAACCGTACATGCTGGCCCAAGTCATATCGTATTTGCTCATGTATTTGGATTCCAGTTTGTCGAACATGGATTCCGAATAAAGTTCCTTCCGCTTCAGCACCTGATTCCACCCGGTGCCCGTATACTCAGGGTAGAGATCGAAATCCCCGCTCTCCATGCCTGCCTGTATGTTAGATGTGCCGCCGCCGACTCCCTGAGTCAGGTTGACCTTCAGGTCAGTGTCCTGCTCGATTACATCCTGAAGCATGGCGCCCAGTATGTACTGTTCCGTCATAGGTTTGGTGGCAATGTTGACGGTATCGCTGCCGCGGCTTGCGTTAATGGCGCAGGCTGCGACTATGACTACCAGGGCCAGAGCAATTATAACAAAAACTTTCCTTTGCATGTGTATCTTCTTGGTGTGTCGGCCCATACGCTTTTCCAAGTCTCCTAACAAAAGATCCGTTATGATGGCCAGCAGTGCTATGAGCAGGGAGCCGTCTATGGTCAAAGCGGAATTGTTGGTGGTGATGCCACGGTAAATGGCAACGCCAAGACCGCCGGCACCTATAAATGAGGCGATACCGGCGAGAGCTATAGTCATTGTGACCATGCTTCTGATGCCTGCCATAATAACCGGCATGGCAAGAGGGATTTTGATTTTGAATAATATCTGCCTTCGGGTACTGCCCATGCCCTTAGCCGCTTCCGGTATGCCTTTATCAACATTGGCAAGTCCCGTGTGAGTGTTCTTCACCATAGGAAGCAGGGCGTAAATGGTCAGAGCTATAATAGCTGTGGCGTTCCCGACTCCGGAAAAAGGAATCAGAAAGCCCAGCATGGAAATCGATGGTATGGTGTATAGGAAGTTGATGACTCCCAGGGTCGGCTTGACGGCGCTCTGGTACTCGCTGATGAGTATGCCCACGATACCTCCGAAAACCACGGCTATGGCAATAGCCGCCAGGGATATTTCAATGTGCTGCAAGGTCAGATCCCAGAGGAAATCCTTCCTGGTCACGAACAGTTCTAACATATCCATCAACATAATGCATTCCTCCGAAATCTGTCTGAACACGATATCTCGTAATGTCATTATACTATATTCAGACAGATGAGGGAACTTAATTTATTATCCGGTTTCTTACGATATAAATAGTTAGTGAATATTCTGTATTATTATGCTATAATGACTCTATCTAAGTAAGTATATTTTTTACTTACAACAATGATTGTGTATTTTATGAAAGGATGAGTCGATATGATAGCATTGACAGCACTTGAAGGACTCCTTAACAGACTTCCTTACGGAGTCGGCCTCTTCCGCTACGGAGGGTCCGGAGAATCCGAATATCTTAACGATCAGTACTTCAATATTATCGGTTATAGCAGAGAAGAGTATTCCAGGTTTGAGGATCAGCCTATAGAAAAGCTGATACTCCCTAATGATCTTCCTGATGTCCAGAAATGTAAAGAGCAGCTCATGTACGAGAACCATACTGAATCCGAGTACAGACTGACCCGCAAGGACGGCCGGATCATATGGGTGAAGATGGACGCCTCCAAAATAGAAATAGAAGGCGAGTTTATGGTGCTGTCATCTTTCAGGAATATCACAAGGGCGAAACTTGCCGAGGCCCAGATACAGATAATTTCCAACAGCATCAACAGCGGTATTTCCATGATAGAGCTTCACGGATCCGAGGGGATCCCTCTATACACTAATAGCGCTTTCTTCGATATGCTCGGAGTATCTCGCGAAGATTATGAAAAGGATCCTGATCACTAACATAACCACGCCGTTAGCAAGAAAGACTATGAGAAAATCAGCAGAGCAGTCCACAAGGCAATCAAGAATAAAGGCAGCCACACAGAGTACTGGCTCACCAAACCATCAGGCGAACGTATATATGTAAGAAGAAATTTCACCATTATAGATCAGGAGGACTCCCCTTATCCTATAATGCTTTCAACCACCATAGATATGACTCAGTTGAAGAAAGCTTCAGATCATCTTGCTGAGGAACGTTCCAGATACCGGCTGGCCTTCGAGCGTGCCAATGCCGCTATATTCGAGTGGAATCATGTCACCGAGGAATTCTATGCCTCAGAGTCATATAAAAATTATCTCATGAGCGAAGATAATAACATGTCCATACTGAATAACACGGGTTCTTTAAATGCTGTTCATCCTGATGACATTCATACGCTCAAGGCCTTCTTCGAGTCCAATCTGGACCCTGATAAAGAATCCGACTGCGTGCTTCGTCTTAAAATGAAAGATGGCAGTTACAGATGGATTAGAATGTTCGGCGTTGTTTCCCCTGACAGGGACGGCAAGCGTCTGCGTACTATCGGCGTCATTATGGATGTCAATAAGGACGTGGAGAATTCCATGATAATCAAGGGACTGGTCGACGCCATGCCCGGAGGCATAGGGGTTTTCAAAAGAGCAGATCAAGTCAAGTGCATATACCTGAACGATGCTGTCCTCAATCTTGGCAACAGAACCAAGGATGAACTCCTGGCTCTGATGAACTCCCAAGGCGGCCTGCGCGACATGGTCTACCCTGATGACAGAGCTCTATACGATTCAGAAGTATTGTTGAAGTCTGCCATAGGCTCGCCTATCAACTGCGATTTTCGTTATTACACAGGCGTTTACGAAGAAACCTCATGGCTTCATATATCAGCAGTTAAGATCCGTGAGGAAGACGGATATCCTATATATTACTGCATACTCTCTCCGGCCTCTGATGAAAGCCGGATCTACAGATACATTTCTCAGAATTCAATGGTAGCTGAGGCTGTCTTGGAATACCCTTCCAACAGGGTGCTCTATGGCAATCAGGCCTTCCGATATATGATTCACGTTCCGGAGGAAGTTAGTTCTGCCGGATACGACCTGGATGGCCTATTGAATGAAATCGACTATAGCCTCATTAAAGCTCAGTCTGAGGCGATTCAGATTGACGGAGAAATCGACACTAACACCACTACCAGCGACGAACGAAATATCCAGGTCAAGGGCCGCGCCATCGATTGGATGGGAAAATCCGCCAACCTGTTCTATTTCTTCGATCAGACTCAGCTCCAGGAGCATAACGAGTGGCTGAAGAACATTATCAACAGTGTACCCGGCGGCATAGGTATATATGAGATCAAAGGCGGTAAACTCCAGCAGTTGTATCTCAACGACAGTTTCTATACTATGCTCGGTGACAGCCGTGAAAACAGATCCCAGTATTTCGATTACAGTTATCTGGACGCCATCCACCCTGAAGATGTGCACATTCTTCAGGAATCTATCGCTGAACTGATTTCAGGTCATGATCACGCCGATGCTATCTACAGGGTCATAGACGGCTCCGGTAAATATGTATGGTTCCATCTCATAGGGAATGTCCATGCAGCAGAGGGAAGCAAGCGAAGGCTGCTCTACTGCAATTTCTATAATGTGGATAGAGAAATCAAGACCCAGCATGAACTAGAGACAAACAGAGCTATACTGAGTCACGCCATGGATGCGGCCAGAATAACCGCCAGTACATATAATGTAACGGAGGGCAGTTTGGCACTGGGAACTGAGAAAAAGAGCGCTGATGATAAGGATGCTCAACTGGTTTATAATGTGCCTGAATCTATAATATCAATGGGACTGGTCCATCCTGACAGCATAGATGATTTCCGTAGCCTGTTCCCTGTAATGACGTCCGAATCAGACGCAATATCAAAGGATGTATTTGTCAAGCCTTCCAAAGAATCAAACTTCAGATGGACGCGGATAATGGTAACGCCGGTGTTCGATCGCCATAAGGCCCACATAATATCCATCTTGCTTGCCATGGATATCGCTGACCAGAAGAATACCGAGAGTAAATTCCAACGTCAGCTCCAGGCTTTGAATACGGCCAACAGCCCTGATCTGGTAGCTAAGGGCATGTATGATCTCTCTACAGGAGAAGAAGAATACTACTATATGGAAACCGCCGATGCAGTAGCCTTGGAAAGAGTCATCGATTATGATCATGCCATGCTCGCAACTGCAGAGCTTTTCGTTGATAAAAACGAAGCCGCAAAGTTCCGGTCTCTATTTGGCAGGAATGAATTGCAGCACAGATTTTCCCTGGGACATAACGAGGTTTCTTTCGAATATCTACGCAGCGCTAAGGACGGTCGCATATTCTGGGCTCATACTCAAGGCCAGTTATTTGCAGAGCCTGATTCCAGTCATATTATGTGCTTCGTCTACAGTTACGATATCGACGAACAGAAGGCCAGCCATTCAATGATCGAAGCTGTTATCGGCCTGGACTATGACTACATGGCCCTTCTCGACTGCCGCAACAATACCTATTCTATCAAGGTAAAAAAGGGCACCGGAGCTTCTCCTATGCCTCCGGCAGAGTCCGATGACTATAGCGTCGATATTAAGAAATATCTGCACAAGTATGCCTGTAAGGAAGATGTGGAAGCCTCTATAGTAAATACTTCCATACAGACTATATGTGATAAACTGGAAGCCAATGACTCATACATACACTATCTTTCAGTATTAAATCCTGATGGAAGTCAAAGCAGAAAAAGAATGCAATATTCTTATCTGGAGTCTTCAATCAACAAGGTCATCATTACACGTCAGGATATTACAGATGTCTACAAGCAGGAGCAGGCACGTGTAAAGGCACTGGGCGACGCAGCAGAAGCCGTGAAAAAAGCCAACGAAATCAAGACCGACTTTTTGTCGCGCATGAGTCACGACCTGCGAACACCTATGAACGCCATCATCGGTCTGTCCGAGCTGGCCAAGAGCAAAACCGCAGACTCGGAGACTATGTCCGAATACATCGCAGACATAAACACCGCAGGGAACTTTTTGTTAGGTCTGGTTAACGACTGCCTGGACATAGAGAAAATGTCAGCCGGCAAGATGCCGCTGAATCCTGAGCCATATAATTATTCCAGATTCAGCAACAATATGAAAACTATGATAGGCCCGCTCTGCGAGGCGAAGCATATTACTTTCGTCTTCAATGAAAGCACCCATGCCTATCCGGTATATGTGGATCCTATCCGGTTCGAGCAGATTTTCATTAACCTGCTTACTAATGCGGTGAAGTTCACGCCTGAGGGCGGTAAGGTGGAAATCACTGTCAGAACCACCATAATAGACGAGGAGACCATTGCAAACGACTTTATCATCCGCGACAGCGGTATAGGCATGAGCAAGGAATTCCAGCAGCATATGTTCGAGCCTTTCGAGCAGGAGGACAGTATGGATCCGAGGGCCTCCCACGGAACAGGCCTTGGCTTGGCTATCGTGAAAAGTCTGGTGGAACTCATGGGCGGAACCATTGAAGTAATCAGCGCTCCGGGAAAAGGCACGCAATTCACCGTTCACCTGGATATGAAGATAGCTCCGGAATCTCACGAGGACACTTTCGGATCTGCCGACGAGGCTGCTTACTGCCTCGACAGCAGACGCATCCTCTTGGCCGAAGACAATCCGCTCAATGCTAAAATAGCCATCAGCCTCCTGGAAAATCATCAGATGGATGTTACCTACGCTCCTGACGGCAAGCAGTGTCTGGATCTGTTCTGCCAGTCTGAGCTCGGATATTTCGACGCTGTTCTCATGGATATAAGGATGCCGGTCATGAATGGTCTGGAGGCCGCAGCGGCAATACGCAGACTCAGGCGTCCGGATGCCGCCGGTATTCCTATCATAGCCATGACGGCTAATGCCTTCGATGAGGATATGAAGGCTGCCAAGGGCGCAGGCATGAACGATTATCTGACCAAGCCTGTTGAACCGACCAAACTGTACACGTCCCTTGAGCATCATATCAGAGAATACAGAAATCAGTAATAAATAAGGGGGGCTGTCGAATCAGCGTAAATCTGATCGGACAAGCCCCCATAACACTGTATATTATCTTCACACAATTATGTGCTAAGCTGTCTGTTCTTCCTTCTGCTTCTCTCCATGCTGCGCAATCAGCGTCCTGATACCTGTAACGGCAAGTACTACTGCCAGTATTATAAGCAACACTGCAAGCACAGTCAGAGCTATTCCCCAGCCGCTGGCGACTACAGAAAGTTCCGTTATTTTACCCTTCAGTGTCAGTACCAGGGATGTCAATGTTACCACAAGCATAAATGCCATCGGGAACAGGAACATCTTATTGTTCTTACCCATTTTTCCTAGCCATGTGGCTACTGTCAAAAGTCCCAAGGCTGCCAGCAACTGATTGGCGGCTCCGAAGAGTGGCCAGATCTTGGCGTATCCTGTCATACCCATGGCGATGCCCGCAATAACTGTGATCACAGTTGCCACCAGCGGATTGGTCAGAGTCTTTCTCCAGCCTTTAGCCTCGTGCCAGGTCTGTCCCGGCTCAAGCCAGAATTCCTGGAACATGTAACGCGCCAACCTGGTAGCTGTGTCCAGTGATGTCAGGCAGAATACTGAAACTGCAAGTATGAGCATGGCATAGATAACAGTCTCTGCTCCCGCCAGGAACGGTATAGTAGCGCACATTTTGGAAATTCCCGTTGCGAATACTACTGTCGGCGTAATGGTCTGACCTGTCTTAAATGAATTCCAGATGTAGCCAACTGCACAAAGGGAAATAACGGCAAGTCCGCTCTCTATGAGCATGGCGCCATAGGCGATAGGCCTTGCGTCTTTCTCGCTGTTGATCTGCTTGGCCGTTGTGCCAGATGCTACCAGGGAATGGAAGCCAGAGATGGCTCCACAGGCTATTGTTACGAATAGTGCAGGGAACATATATCCCAGTGATGTGCCCGCGGTGAAGCCGTTGTCCGCGTACAAAGTGTCCTTGAATCCTGTAAATGCAGGTATGTCAAGGGTTCCATGTCCTGTCAGGGCTGCGCCGATTATGCCGACTGCAGCGACTGCCATCATAAAGTACAGCAGAAACGAACTCAGATAATCACGAGGCTGAAGTAATATCCAGACGGGCGTGACTGATGCTACCAGAATATAGATGCCCAAGATGATCATCCATGCCTGATTGCTCAGGTACAGCGGATGCCAGTTGAGTCCTATAGCCATAATCGCTACGATAGCAACGATGCCTATGATAGTCGAAACTCCCAGGGAAGCATTTCTACGATATACCAAAAAACCGAATACTATGGCGATAGCAATAAACAGCAGGGAAATTATAGCTGTCGACGCGTTCGCCGAGCTGGCAGCGTAATTGACCGATCCATCTGCATTGTATGTGGCCATAAATGTATTAGCTACTATAGACGCGAAAGCAGCAACTACTAATATCAATGTAAGATAAGCAAAAACCAGGAAGAGTTTCTTGGCGCCGCTGCCCATAGTGTCAGCAACTACCTCGCCTAAAGACTGCCCTTTGTTCCTGATGGATGCGAACAGTGCGCCGAAATCATGTACGGCTCCGAAAAAGATACCGCCGATGACTACCCACAGAAACACTGGCACCCAGCCAAATACTGCGGCCTGTATAGGGCCGTTGATAGGACCCGCACCGGCTATCGACGAAAAATGGTGACCCATCAGAACAGGGGCCTTGGCCGGGCAATAATCCAAACCGTCCTCCATAGTGTGTGACGGTGTAGTTTTGCCGGGGTCTACGCCCCATTGACCTGCCAGCCATTTGCCGTAGGTAACATAACCTATGATAAGCGCCGCAGCGCCTACCAGAAATAATACTATTGCGTTCATAAAACACTCCTTTCACTTTGATTTATGATGAACGTAGCATTTTCCGCATATCTCTGACCATATCGCGAGCGGCTTTGTTGCCGAAGACTTTCCTGCCGTCAATGTCTATGAGTGCCAGCCTCAGCTGACAGTACCCACGCAAAGAAAGACTGTAATTCTTGTAGAATCCAGTCCTTTTAAGTTTGTCCACGGTCTCACCTGTTACTGGTCCGTCGCAGATAAATATACCTGTGATGAAACTGTACATGTGATCCTTGGGCATAGTATGCTCACCCTTTCGAACCAATTTAGGCTCGATCTCCTTCTTGGTCAGATCAGAAAATGCACTTATCTCTTTACCCGTTATCTGTGAAGCATGTTTAAAGAAAACATGTTCGTAACAGTCAGCACGCCACAGTTCGGCCTTCTTCATAAGGACATACCTGCTGCTTGTGACATCTAAAAAAGCGTATGCATCATACTCCTGGTCACCAACTCTGTAACCGGTGTATATATCATAGCTTTCTTTATAAGTGTTTAATAATTTCTCAAATAATTCGTTATGCTTCATTTTTTGCCCTTAAACATAATAACACAATTATAATATAAGTGCAAAAGGTTTTTTGTTATACATAACATAATTTTTTATTATGGTTTGTGTTGTTAGCACTATTTTTATACTTTTTATATAGATTATCTGCCATAATTTTGTGCGTTGTCGCTTAGATGAGTTGGACATGGTATCCTCCGATCCATTGTTGCACAGAGCCTCTGGGATTATCCGGTGCCCCCACGATTATCCGAGCCCCCACGCACGTATTAGGCGAATATCCTGGACTATAGTGCGGATTTTTCATTATTGTAAACCAAATTCGCACTTATCGGCTCAATCTGATAGGTCAAGGTGCGCATCACTGGTGGCGAGGACCATAATTGGTAATTTATGGTATATAATTGAGTTCTAAACGCACTTTTTTTCCTCTCAAATGGCTGATACGTGCGTGTAAAATCGTTGGAATTTCAATATGCGCACCTCCATGATCTGAGAACGGGCAATACGTGCGGAAATGAAATTTGAAAATCCAAAAGCGCACCTTTGTTCCTCAATAAAGGGCAATACGTGCGAGCTCGCACTTATGAGACCAAATGGCAGCAAGGAGGTGCGCGGCCAAAACGGTATATACCCCCTTTACTGGACAAAAAGTCAAGGAGGCATTTATGCAGTATTCGTATCGTTTCAAAAAAGTGTGTTGAAATGTATCACAATGGAAAATGGCCTGAGACTCCAGATGAGATTCTCACTTCAAGTTTTCAGGATAATATCAGAAGATGGGCTGCAATTGCAAGAAGCCAGGGTATTGAATCATTGAAACATAAAAGCAAGCAAAAGATCTGGCGGCTTGCTACGGCGAACTCTTGGACTATGTCTACAATAACAAAGACCTGTGTCGCGTGGTTTTAGGTGGCAACACAGATCCTGATGTTTATTCTGATGTATTTCATATTATGACTGATTCCTGCACTCAGTACTGATGCAAGCTACTCGGGCGATCAGATGTCGCGGTTTATCAGAGGGATATAGGCTACCAGTCTACCTTTATGCCTTTGGCTTCCATCATGGCACGAAGCTCGTCAATATCGATTTTCCCATCTTCTATGGCCTTCCTTATTCCTGGGCCCAAGGTCATCATCGGCTGCATGTTTGGATTTTCCGCTGCTGATTTACGCATCAGTTCTTCTGGTGCCCAGCCGCGATTACACATGAGATTGCTGCTATTGTGAAATGTATATATAAGATTTATTAGCCTATTTGCCTGATCCTCGTCCATAGATACACCCAATTCATTCAGTTCATCAAATATATCCTTGATTACACTTGTAGGATTATTGAATCCCATAGAAGACTCGTGTTTAATGTTCCTTAACAGTTTATCTGACTCCGGCCCCCGGTATTCATTCTTAAAGTATTCCGCCCTTTTTTCATTAGGCTTTTTGCCGTCAATTTCACCTTCTTCATACTTGATCATAAAATCTTCATGGGAGTTATAGTATGAAAAGTCTTTCAGTTTTTTACCGAAGTGCTGGCACTTTACAGTATTACCATGCTCATCGGTGGTGGTCTTCATAGTAACCTTGAGCTTTTCCAGACACACTCTCAGCTTGAGTTCTTCTGTGGATTCAGGTCTGTCTACAAAGTTGAGCAGATTCTCAGGGACAAAATAAGGCTTGCCACACTGTGTCTCTGAAAGCTCATAGTATTCCGATAGTCCTGCGTATCCTGGGCATATCAAAGATTGTAATACGATTTCTCTCGCAAGGTCGCTCCTCTTTTCCATGCTATATAGATCATCTATCTCAGCTACATAGTACGGTTGCACCTCTCTTCTGGCAATACTCGAGAATGTCACAATGTCCTTCCTATGAAGTTTAGGTACCTGGATCTTCTCCGACAATTCATTGTAGACATTCCACATATCTCTTACGCTGATGATTCCATAGAGATTTGCCGCGTTCTCAAATAGACGATGTAGAAAATCTATCTGCTTATCGCTGAGACCCGACTCACTATAAAGCCTCTTCAAAGACTTTTCAGATAAAGGTTTTGGATAATTCATAATGATTCCCCCCTGTTAATTTCGGTTCAGATTCCCTTAGAAAAAATCCCACGGGTTCGGTAACGATGGGTCGTTGTAGGCCGCACAGTCTTCCTGCCAGAACTCCATTTCGTCTTTGATGTCATCGCAAAGCTCCTTATAGTCTTCCTGGCTTATGTGATTCCTTTCCAGCATAGATTTATAGAACTTCTTAATGCTGGCCGCCGTGGTCTTGATATTCCCGGGCGTCGACCACATACATTTTTCAATATAAAACCCTCCCCAAAAACGTCCCAGATTATGACACCCAGTTGGCATTTCTTCCGGCCTCTCACGGAACAAAAATTCGTTAATATAAAAATCTACATTAAAAAGATGCCGCTTAATGGTCTTCTCAGTAAGTCCCTTGTCCCTCAGGTCATCCTCAAATTCTTTCAGATAGGTCTCGTTCTTATCTTTTATAAGATTGCACTCTCTAAGATATTCATCAAAGTCCATAATAATGATCCTCCCATCAGTTTACTAATTTTCATTGTATGCTCTGTCTATAAGGGCTTTAGCCTTAAACAAATTTATCTCTTACCAGCATTAATGAATATCCTAGCAAATTTTGTCCCTTCCATTTTTCTTTATCAAGTCTATCAGGGTCACATATTGAAAGTCCAATCCCCCAGACTTTATCTTTTACTGCACATTCTGCCAGTACATCATTACCAGTATTGATCAGCAATTGCTTTAGTTCGCTATTTTGTGTAAATTTAGCCAAAAGTCCTTCATATACGATCAACTGTCTGATGCCACCCCAGTGGCTATCATCATATCCAGACACCTGACGCCCTAATTTTTTAATGAACGCCACATCATCAGTAACCAAAATCTGTTCAGCAATTACATCGTCATGAAAGCATTCCGCCTTCTTAAACATCATATACTGTTCCGTAGAAGAATAGTTTACTCCATCCAATGTAAAATCAGACAGGTACCAATTACTAAGATATCCGTTATCTTCATCGGGATTGTGAAAACATATAACATTCATTTTCTGTCCTCCTCATTAATTATGCTGCCGCATTAGCATTAATACTGTCGATCACACCACGGATGCCGTTCCATACATTCAAATCTGTGAACAATTCCACAACACTGCCCTTATCTGTAAACGGTGCATCTTGCAACACCGACAGATCCTTCATCACACCATTATGTACTATATACTCAACTATCTGATTAACGAAGTATATCTGCCTATCATCCAAATCAGTGTTCTCCAAATACTGTGAAAACGCCGTCTTGGCCGCATTCATATCAAGGCCTACTATTTCGCGAACTAGTTCTCCAAGGGGTTTGTTACCATACTCTGCCTCATAGTCTTGTTTAGTTCCAACATCTCCCCAAAGGATCTTCTCCAGTTCCTGCAAATCATACTTCGTCATAGGAATGTTTGATTTCAATTTGGATATGACGGTATTGTCCTGATGTTGTCGAATGTAATATTCCGCCTTTGCCTTATAATTCTTAAGATCATCATTTTCCAGTTCTGATTCATTCCATTCCGTGCTGAGTAGTTCATCGCTCATATTTGTATCATAATATGCGACAATATGTGGAATATATTTCATCAAGTTTCTCAAATTTTCGCGTATGTATTCGAACTCATTTATACCTGCGTTATCAAGGTAATCTGTATGCAATATCTTATTGATTAGCTCTGCCTGAGCCATGATTTCAGGTATATTGGACACTCCCGCAACTCCCTGTACTTTTTTAAACAAGTCATTGCGTGCTTTAGTATACTTCTTGCCAATCAAATATGCCAATTCAATTCCATACATCAATGCATCAAACCTAACGGCACTTGCCTCGTCCTTATCCGGCAGAACCAATGGCGCAACTTCCTCGCGGACTAACAATGTGTCTTCGTAAGTAAGACTGTTATAATTAGTCGCTTTGGCATATAGATCCACATATTTAATATGCTGACGTACAGCAAAGTTATCACGGTTCAGTTCGCCCACCTTACCAGACATATCGCCTACTAATTCTTTTCTATATTTGATCAATCTCTCAGTCTGATACTCAATATCCTGCAACTTGTAAGCAATATCAAATTTCAATCCAAATATCGCCCCCTGCAACGCCATCTGGTTAGCAGTAGGCTTACCGGGATACATCCTAAAGAACTCAAAGTTCCCGCAGAAGTCAAATATATAGAACTTATTCTTGTCTGTTCCATCTATAAGTCCCGGGCAGAGTCTAGTGCCTCTGCCAATCATCTGCCAGAATTTAGCTTTGCTCATTACTTTTTTAAAGAACACTAAGTTGACTACCTCAGGCACATCGATGCCTGTATCGAGCATATCTACCGATATTGCTATCTGTGGTAATTTCCCTGGCTCAGAGAACTCATCTATCGCGCTCTGTGAATATGTCATATAATTATCTATTACCTTGGCATAGCCAGTAAGTGTAGGATATTCTTTGCCAAACACTTCCAGAATCTTCTCAGCATGCAAGTGATTCTTGGCAAAGATAATCGTCTTACCAAGTGTTTCTCCGTAGTTTATGCGTATTCCTTCCGTCATCAAGATATTAAGTACCTGCTTGATGGTATCTTCGTTAAATACCCACTCATTCAATGCGGAGGAAGATATTTTTTCAGGGATTTCACCGTCCTCCTCTTCAAAGGTCTCTTCGTAGATTCCCTTATCCTCTTCAGACAACTCATCGTATACAATGCCCTGCTCAATGAACTTCAGCTTGCTTTCCACCGATAGAAAGTCAACCAGATATCCATCCCTTACGGCCTGGGCCAATTCATAACCATATGTCGGAACGCCGCTTTCAAGTTGGAAAATCGAATATGTATTCTTGTCAATTTCATCCTTAGGTGTCGCCGTAAGACCAACCAAAGGAGCATCAAAGTAATTGAAAATGTCTTTATATTTGTTGTATATTGACCTATGTGCTTCATCACATATCACTAAATCAAAATGCCCGCAGGTGAATAATTTTCCTTCTTCATCCTTTGTAGAATCTATGCATCCCATCATAGTCTGATATGTTGAAAAAACAGCATTAGTACTACAATTATCCTTGTCCTCGCAAAGGTCTGTCAGCGTCAAATCAGGCAATAGATTAGTAAAGTTTCTCTTTGCCTGCATTACCAAGCTATTCCTATCTGCAAGGAACAAAATATTCTTGATCCAACCATGTTGCACCAGAACATCTACAAGTGCTATAACGGTTCTGGTCTTTCCTGAACCTGTAGCCATTACAAGTAATGCCTTTCTACGATTTTTTTCGTCAAAAGCATTACAAACTGCCTTGATGGCCGCTTCCTGATAATATCTATCCGCAATATTTTTGTTGATTGAAATATGCTTCAAACTCATTCGCATTGTCTGCAAATTGAAAAACTTTTCCAGATCTCGTTTAGAATAAAATGCTGCAACTTTGCGTTCAGGATACTGATTGTCCGCTATTCTGGTTTCAAATCCGTTAGTCAGGAATATTACCGGCCTTCGCCTATACTGTTTCTCAAGCAGATCCGCGTATAGTTTTGCCTGCTGACGTCCTTTTGCCACATCAACACAAGTACGCTTTGCCTCAATTACAGCAATGGCACGACCATCATCGCCATATAACACATAGTCCGCATAACCGACTTCAGATTTATTTGGCATTCCCTGTAGTTCGACCTCGTTGACCCAATCTTTACCCTCAGTCCATCCCGCATCCATCAGTAAGGCATCTATGTATATCTTCCTCGTCTTATATTCGGATAAATCAATAGGCTTAGGTACGTAAGTATCCTTCTTAGTCTCACGCCTGGCAGTCAATTCTGCCTTCAGCGCCTTATTCTCCTCGATCAAGGCCTCCAGGTCAATATCCGGAGTATTATCAACAGGCGCTAGTTTTGGAGCTTCATCCTCCGCCAGAAGTTTACGGTCAAAACTGTTTTCTTCGTAATTCACGCTATAGCAGTATGCTACGAAATCAAGGAATATGTACAGATTCTCCAGGCATAGAGCTGCCTGTTCTATCTTTATCTGCTTTCCCGTATGAGCTGCATTATTCCCCATCCTTCGGATGAAATCCATCCGTCGCCACAAATCATGATCAACGATATCCCGAAGCTCTTCAGTATTCATAAGGCTTACCAGTGTATCCTGATAAGGCATCACAAGGTCACTGTCAACAGAATACATCCATTTGACAGCAAACTCCATCGCTCGTCTGCAATTGATAACGCAGGCTTCCACATCAATATGCAGTATCTTCTCTGCTGATATCGCAACATCCGCGAACCCAGCAAACTGCGGATCCTTTTTAAGAAAATCAAAATTACCCATAGGATTCTCCCATCTTAATCAATTTTCATTATACACTTTAATATTGTTCATAACAAATTATGCTCATATTTGTTACATTAGTTCTTACGCTACTTTTGATTTGTCGACTTGATTGACGAATGCCTCAAACTCATTCTGCATCTCTATTGGTGGCACAATAATAACAAATGATTTAATGTCTCCAACGTTAATATGAGGTGATGCCGAGCCGCTCATACTCCTTAAAGCAGTACGCAAAAATGATTTAAAATTCATTGCTACACTTAAGAACACTGAAGAACATTGATGCTCATTAGGGGATAACAACATAGATCGTTGACCCAATGCCACATTACAATCCTTATCGATAATAGCCGCTATCCCGAGTATGGCACCTTCTCGAGTATACACAATATCTCCCTTTTCAGGACGTTTTCGTTGAATTCTCCGTCGAAACTCTTCTTCTGATATGTACTCTATTTCATTCCAACGAATACAATTTTCTTTTACTATAGAAGTACGTATGCACATGTATCCTGTATTCTCAAATGTATAATTGGGTGTAGAATGTGGGCAGTCAACAATAGAGTTACATAATTTTTCAAGTGTTTTAGTTGGCCACCCCTTTTCGTTTGTCACTGGATTTCCAAACATCTCGACAAATCGGGCTTTGATAAGTTCATCCAGTTCTTTAAGTTCTGAATTACGTAACGCAATTAAGCTTTCCGCTTTATCCAATCTTTTCACAATTTCATGCTGCATCATATCCGAATAAACCGGTATTACATATTGAATCCATCGTTTCAAATCAATTGATTTACCCTGTCTGCTACCTCTTTTAACATATCTTGCAAACATGTCAGAATTTCGACACCGAAGACAGTACCTTAAATAATCGCAATTAATACCTGTAATGCGATAAGTATGGTACGCTGGAGATACCGAATAAGTAACATCATCGCTAAGAATTCCAATGTCAACTTGTTTTGATCCCATGCCCACAGTTAATGTGTCTTTGTAAATCAATTTATTCTTTTCATAGTTTTTCGCCAATTCTTTCGAATAAATACTTTCTCGAGTTCTAATGCCATATCTGCCCACCGCTACAGGCTTATATTCGTTCGCCACATTTCTATCAGTATATTCAATAATGTAATCACTCAATGGGCAAAAAACTCGATCTCTACTGTTTATCATTTTGTTCCCTACAAATCTCAACTAGTAATTTCTTAATACTTGTTGAGTTTGGGCAAATTATGCCTAGACTGACTTGGTTGCCTATGCTATGAATTTTTGATGCGATACCTTCACGTTGTTTTGATTTACTATTGCATATTGCATAGTGGTGTCAATCTGTGAATGCCCAAGTATCCTTTGTACTTGTTCTATTGGCATTCCCTTGTCTATAGCCCTCGTGGCCATTGTTCTTCTAAACTTATGTGGATGAATTTTCTCCAAGTTCAGCTTCCTTCCCAGTTCTCTTAATCTTATTTCTACTCCACTTATCTTCAAGCGATTATAAGGTGCATCTAGTGAAACAAATAATGCTCGTTCCTGATCACTCCTGCTTGATATATATTTTTGTAAATGTATCTTTGCCTTCGCGTCAAAATACACTATTCGTTCCTTATCTCCCTTGCCAAATACAACGCATTCTCTGGACTCGAAATTAATATCATCAATGTTAAGGTTTACAAGTTCGCCAACTCGCATACCAGTTGAATATAGTAAATCTATAATGGCTACATCTCGCAATTCCGTACAGCCATCTCGAAGTTTCTCAATACACTCATCTGTAATAACATTCTTTACAGGCTTCTTGGTACGTATCTTATGGATTCTTCGCATTGGGCTTTTCAGTATGTAATCTTCTTCCTCAAGCCAGGAAAAGAAACTGGAAATATTCCTTCTTACATTGTCTACTGTAACCTTGCTGCAATCGTTCCAGTTTTGATATTCAGCTAAATAACTTCGCATATTCTCTGTAGTCACCCGTCTCACCGAATTATCAAGTTTCGACAAAAGACGTTCCATAGTAGTTCTGTAATATGCTATTGTCCTTTGAGAACAACCTTCCACAGTCTTTGCCTCAAGGAATAGCCTAAGATACTCATCATTTGCAATGGTCTGTTTCTCAGCCTCATTATCAGCAAACTTCTTCAACATCACTTCCTGTAACTTTTTTAGTTGTGCTACGTTTAGCACCTCTGCCATTTCATTTATGACAGCAATTATTTTTTCTTCCATTATGGTCACCTCGTTTCTTATGATACGAGTATACCATTTAATTTAATCTACTTTATCCAAAATATTTCTGCATCAGACTATCGAATAGCAACTGCGTTTCATCCAATGATTTCTGAATCTTAGCTTTTGATTTGTCGACTTGATTGACGAATGCCTCAAACTCATTCTGCATCTCTATTGGTGGCACAATAATAAGCACAGTTCGTGCATCATTTTTGGTAATAGTCTTGGTTACAGCACCTCTCACATATTGTTGTATTTCTCTTTGTCCATACTCAGATGTAAGAAGATAATAAAGGAATTTCACATTAATACGTTCATCATATCTAAACATAAATGCATTTCTGCCTAATGACGCAGGCATATCTATCTGTGGCATCAAATAAATCTTTCCTGCACTGCCAATCTTATTCATAATTATTTCACCACCATATATCTTTGACTTAGCTAATAGTTCATAGGCACTCTCATCAATATATTTAATAGCAGACCTATCGCCTGATTCCAAATCAGTTGTTCTTACCATCCATGCATAATTATATTTATCATACATTGTTACGCCACCATCTAAAGTTTTATAGCTTCCATTCGAGCTAAAATCAGTTAACAGTGTCATATAATCACCCATAGCTGCTTTTACAAATCCCTTTTCATTATTAACTGGATTTCCAAACATCTCGACAAATCGGGCTTTGATAAGCCCGTCAAGTTCAATAATTTGCTTTTCCCTAACAGCAATGATGTCTTGGATCGTATTGAGTTTTTTAATGATTTTAAGTTGTCGTTCCTTACTATACTTTGGTATAACCATTTGGCGCATTGAAGCCTGCGTTAGCTTTTGTCTAGTCGCTCCATTTACTATTCCATCTGTATTATAAAACATTAAAGAATAACATAAAAAATCAATGTCAATCAGTTTTTTGGGTTTTAGCACATGTGCATGGTTATTTACCCAACACTTTCCAGATACTCGATATGCTATCGGCCTTGTTTTTGAGCCAAAATTCCCACCATCTTCCGCAAGTAAAACTAGTTCATCATCGAAAATGTAACCAGCAACATGGTCCTGAACTCCGTTTGCGCCATAATACGGGTATTCTCCTTCTTGTCTATCCGCTTCGGTAATCGGAACCCTTTGAGAATCCAATATGTCACAGCAATCCTCTAATCTATAAGTTTCCATATCTTCCCCTACAAATCTCAATTCTCATTCAATAACGATTCGAGTTCAGCCAGTTCCGACTGGATCTCTGCTTCTATGCTTTTGATGTTTCCAAGTATTTCTTCCGTTGGCGGATACTCTACCGGAACATATTCGATTTCCTTGTATTTGTTGATTGACAAATCGTATTCGTTATCAACTATGTCCTGCTTAGGAACGAGGAAACTCTGGTCAGTGCGCTTTCTATCAACTTCTTTATCTCTATTATGAAAGCGTTCTATAATGTCAGGGATATCGTTTTCCTCAACTTCGGATCTTTTATCATCCAAGCTGTATCCATCCGCCTTCATATCGTAGAACCAGACATTGTCCGTTCCACCGGCTCCCGTCTTGGTAAATATCAATATAGCCGTTGATACACCGGCATAGGGTTTGAACACGCCTGACGGCATGGAAATAACCGCTTCCAGCCTATTACCTTCGATCAGCTCAGTGCGTATGGCTTTGTGCGCTTTGGATGACCCAAACAGCACCCCATCCGGAACAATGCATGCGCAACGGCCGCCCACCTTTAGCATTCTAAGAAACAACGCCAGGAAAAGCAACTCGGTTTTCTTTGTTTTGCAAACTTTCAAAATATCCGTTGATACCGAATCATAGTCCAAGCTACCCTTGAAAGGAGGATTTGCCAAGACCAGCGAATATTTGCCTTTGTCCTGATTCTGATCAGAAAGGCTGTCTCTATACTCAATATACGGATTAGTTATTCCGTGTGTCATCATATTCATGGCACCAATGCGCAACATGGTACGATCCATATCATATCCGAAAAACATATGATTCATATAATGATCTTTCTTCACCTTGTCAAAGAAAATTTCTTCCTTGTATTCCGATTTCAAATACTCACCTGCTGCAATAAGAAAACCCGAGGTTCCGCAGGCAGGATCACATATCACATCATCCGGTCTCGGCTGCATCAGTTTAACCATCATACTGATTATATGACGAGGCGTCCTAAATTGTCCGTTGCGTCCTGACTGGGCAATCTTGGAAAGCAGGTATTCATATACATCTCCTCTGACATCAGTATTCTGAGATTCTGTCATTAAATCGAAAATATCATCTAACTTGCTTACAACTTTTGACAATAACAACGGTGTTGGCAATTTAAAAATCGCATCGTCCATATACTTGGAATAAGCGCTATCCTTATCATCATGAAGAGTTTTGATAAACGGAAATACCCACTCCTGCATTACTGAATACATTTTACTGGCAGGATAATCATGAAATATCGACCATTTAAGCTGACTGCCTTCAACTTTTCTATCGCCTATTTCTACTTCGCCAGCAAATATGCTTTCATAAGACAGGCCCAACATAGCACTTTCCTTGGCGTGGATATTATCAGTCTCGTCAAGGTCGTGTATAAAAATCAGATATGTAATCTGTTCTATTACTTCCAAAGGATTTACTATTCCTCCTGCAGCGAAGTCATCCCAAAGTCCATCTATTTTGTTTTTTAATTCTCCTGTTATCATTTATTCGTTCTCCCTATTCCATACATAGGAGGTATATCTTCCTCCGCCAATTTTAACTATCTTATTGCTCTCCATGAGTTCCTTCAATGTACGCTGAACTGTTGTCTGACTTATATCAGGACATAATTTCATAATCTCTGCTTTAGTAATGTTACCAAGATTATTTTCTATAATTCTTTCCACCCTATCCGGCTTGGCAGATTCGTTACTACTTGATACTGCAACGCGATTCGAAAGTTCTCTATATGCTGCAACTACAATCCCCAGCATATATGTCAAGAAAGGTAAATAGTCATTTTCCCCTTCATGCCATCCAACAGAGCTTTCCTTAAGAACCTCATAGTAAGTTTCTTTGCTATCATTGATAAGCTTCTCTATGCTTATATATTTCCCTACTGTATAATCGTTTCTGTACAGCAAAAGCAGTGTGAGTATCCTGCTCATTCTGCCATTACCATCTGTAAACGGATGTATGCAGAGAAAATCCAGTATGAACATTGGGATCGCCATCAGTGGATCTACTTGTGCACCTGACATTGCTCTATCATATGCATTACATATAGCCTCTATTGACTCAGGTGTTTCCCAGGCTGGAACCGGCTGAAACCGCACTGTTTCTTCTCCTTTTTCATTGATCTCACCAATGATATTATCTCCTGCTTTGAAGCTTCCACCAATTGATGAACCAGTAAATTTATATAAGTCCCGGTGGAGTTGCAATATTATGGATGGCTTCAACGGCAAATATTCGTAGCTCTCATGTACAGTCGTCAACACGTCACGGTATCCCGCTATCTCACGTTCGCTCCTGTTCTTCGGCATCGTCTTATCCATTACTATTTGCTTAAGACGCTTTTCATTGGTATAAATACCCTCAATTCTATTCGAAGCATCTGTGCTCTGTATCTTAGCAACATTCATCAGCTGTGTAAGAGTGTCTTTCCTAGTCTCCATGAACAGTGTCTGCTGACCTTTATACTCATGAATTGTAGTCAAAAGAGAAACCACCTCCGGTTTCATCAATAGCTCTATTCTGTTTTCATAATTGTAATCACGCATACTATTTCCTTTTCAACGGTATGTAATAATCGCTATTGTTACAGTTCTCTCTAAGTTAAATTATAATTAGTCTACTTGGTCATGTCAATCTTTAATTTAGTCATTTTTGACAAAATGACTAAATTAAAAACGATGACCCACATATTGTGAATCATCGAGTAGTAGCTCCAATTCAATTCAATTGCGAACGCCTCATATGTTTCCTTCTCCAGCCTATAATTTGTCGTACTTGTCGCTCTTACCGCGGCACTTTTCGACAGGATATTTCTTCTTGTTCTCTTCCAGTTTGCGAAGGATCTCGCCTTTCAGGTCTATGTCGATCTTGTCCGCAAGCATGAAGCAGTACATCATCACATCGGCGATTTCATCGCTGACTTCGCCTTTGTTATAGGAATTATCCCATTGAAGACACTCCAGCAGTTCGCCTGCTTCGATAGCTACAGACTTAGCCAGATTCTCAGGACTGTGGAACTGATCCCAGTCGCGCTCTTCGTTGAACTCTCGCAGTTCACTTTTTATTTCATCGAATTCCGTCATTTTCAAGCACCTCTTAGTTAATCATTACTTACATTATACCAAATGATACTGATTTCTCAATATCCAGGCGTAATTCAATTTAGTCATTCTACATTTTAATTTAGTCATTTATTCAAAAATGACTAAATTAAAACGGCGATTCGTCAATAGAATCACCGCTCCATGTTTGCATCAGTGGTCTCTGTGCTTTTCCTTTCGCTTAAGCTGTTTCTGCTGGAATTTCTGCAACAACTGAATCTGCCAGGCTCTATTGCCCGGTGTAAAATTTCTGTTTCTGTACGAACAACTTGTAATCGTTCTTCTCGCTACATTCTTCTTCGCTTATGCTCTGCTCGTATTCATCAACTTCGATGGCGCAGCAGCTGCCGGCGGCAAGCTTGCACTCAGGAAATTTACTGCAGATAAACTGATAACACTTCTTAGTTTTCTCCATTCGGAATCATCTCCTTACGCTAAAAGCAGATCCGAGATCCTGTTTGCTCTTTCTACGTGCTTGATAATATTTGCAATTTTACTTAGATAGATGTCATCCTTGATTCCTGATACCACTGCTTCCGCCATTGGCTCATTGTCATTGGCTCCGATAATGGCATCGACTGCCTTGCCGCGATCTATGGCACCATCCTCTGACTCTATCAGGCTCTTGAGTCTGGCGATCTGCTCCTTTATCTCCTTTCTGCGGAATTCTCCGTTAAATTCCAAACCGCGTCTATACATGAACTTCCTCTGAGGCACTTTCATGACTGTAGTTTTGAAGTTCATCTGATAACTGATCTCCGTAAGATAAGGATGGTCCAGTTCTATATGCAGAATGAAGTCGTAGCGCCAGTAAACTTTATCATAGTTTTCCTGCAGCAACTGAGCGCTGGTTTTCTTCACTGCGTACTGGTCCTTGGTCTCGCTCCAGTCCTCGGCGACTTCCAGATAAACATCTCTGACCTGTGAAAAACTGATAATGTCAGGGTTCTTCTCTCTGAAGGTCTCTTCAGGTCCTTCGACTACGACGAAATTCCTGTTTTCGCCATCGTAAATAAACTGAGTAGCAACCGGGTATTTCTTGACGCCCCAGGCCTTAGTCACATTGAAATTGTCAAGCTTGCCGCGATTCTCCCGGCGAGCTGCTATCTGATTCTTAATTGACTCTGTTGTGGCTCCATCGTAATCCGTAAACCAGGGTGACAACTTCTCCACGCATTCCTTACAGATCTTGCCGTCGGAAATCTTCTTTCCTGACAAAAGGTCTGCGGTACCTCCGCATACTGCGCATTCTTTAGAAAACAGTCCCATAAGGTTGATCTCCTTTCGTTCTGTCCGCCGTTGCTACAGCGGCCTGTCGGTCTTGGAATCGTGACGAACCAGGAAAAATACGAAAATATACATAGCTATGACAAAGGTCACGAACAACGTCATAGAATTATTGGTATTTACCATCAGGCACGAATCGTAAAATCCATGGAAAAATACTGCGCTGAAATAAGCCAGGAACAGGCAGAATTTTGCGCGGCCATGATTCCCGCGAGCAGCCTGCAGCTTGGCATTGCCGTAGAATGTACCCATGAACACAGAGAAGCTCAGGTGTCCCGGGATGGCCAGCAGGGCCCTGCTGGTGGCAACGGACAGGCCGTAACCCATGACATACTGCAGATTCTCGATGGCCGCGAAGCCCAAAGACACTGCAACTGCATAAACAACGCCGTCGAAGCGATAGTTGAAATTCGGGTCGTTCCAGGTCCGCTTTTTCAGGAATAGAAACTTGAAGCCCTCTTCAACGACAGCCACCACAAGAAAAGCGAATATTATTTTGTAGTACTGGCTGTGGGTGCTGACGAATTTCGGCAACAGCCACTGACCCGCGCTTTCGGCAATCATTGAGCAAAATGCAGCCAGCACGCCAAATCCCAGGAGGCCGATTATCATGCCGACAGGTTCCTTCTCCACTTTGTCCTGCTTGTAAATTATGACCAGCAGAATAATTGCCGGCAGCACCGCCGCCGTAAAATAAATCATCATTATACTATTGAAAATTCCAAAAAACATATATTAGTCCTCACTTGTTTACACATCTGTAGCTTGTTCCAGGGCCACCTGGAATCCCATGCGCAAGGCCTTCCGGCTCATCCAGCTGGCGAAGAGCCAGGCGGCGTAGGTGCCAAATGTGTATCCGATAAATGCCACCGGGCATGTTATCCACGGCGTCGAATTGATTATATCCGGCACATGTAATGCCGCAAGTACCGGCATGTCCGGCAGTTGTATGTGCATAAGGAACATGTAGTTCCAGCCCATGACAATATCTGTGATCAGGACTCCGATGACCGCCACGGTGTTGACTATCAGGGCGTTCCAGAGTTCCTTCTTACCTATGAGTCTGTGGTAGTGGACGATCCTCAGCAGGGCCACATAAGTCATGCCGATGTGCATAGTAAAGTAGGCCCAGCGTGTAATGTGGGGAAAGGCAAAGGGTTTGGGGCTGGAAAAGAACACAGCCATAATTCCCCCGTAAATGCACGCCATTATGGAGAAATCCTCCAGGGGTTTGATGTGGACGAAATACGTCAGGCATATGAGTATGCCGGCTATTCGGCAGATGTACAGAGGATATGGATCTCCGCCTGCGCCGAGAACAAAATACCAGTAATAATATATGCCCTGAGCGCCGATGATGACAAAGACCATGACTTTCTCCACGGCCTCGAAAATCGGCATCTTGAGTATATCGCCGGAACGTCTGAACATCCATATGAAGCCTATGACAAATGCAATGCACACAAAAATATGGCCAATGCTCAGGTTATTGAACACTTCGTCATAATCCAGTCTTGTCATATGCTCAAACAGTTGCTTCATCCGGTGATACCCCCAGTCATCTAATTAAGCTCTGGCTTGCCATCAGTCCCCGCTCTTGCGGTATATGGCTTCTATGGCATCTGCGATCTTGTCTTTAGAAAGCAAGGATGTGTTGAAGCAGGCGTCATACAACGCCGGGTCTCCCCAGGTGTTGTCTTTCTCAGCCTCTTCATCTGATCTGTAGTACTCAAAGCAATCCTTGCGAAGTCCGTCGATTTTCCTCAGGCGTCTTCTAGCCGCAACTTCGCCTTCATCCCATCTTCGCATTATCTCTGCGATCCGGTCTTCCGGCGTAGCCGTTATGAACACGCTGATGACGCGGCATTCCGGATAGTTGTCCTTCAGTATCTGTGCTGCGCTCCGGCCCACGAATACGCAATCAGAAGCCTTCGCCAGTTCAACTATGACTTTCTTAGTCGAATTCAGAAACATTTCCTGAGGGGACATACCTGACTCGTCTATGGCATCGGCATCATAGAGATGCTCGTAGAGCCAACGGTCAGCCTCTTTGGTCCTGGTCCTGTCGAATACGCTGGTATCAACTCCGCCTTTGCTTATGGCCTCAGAAATGAGGACCCTGTCATGGCAGGGAAGCACCAGCCGTTCCGCCATATTCTCAGATGTCTCCCTTCCTTTGCTACCGTAGGTCCTGCTTACACATATGCATGTTCTCATGTCAATTTGCTCCTAATTAATTATGCAACAATATCTACAAACGACTCTTCCACAGTCAAATCGTAATTAGCCTATTTAGCCAGCTTGCTGTCAGCCTTAGCCTGGAACTTATCGTTATACACTACGAAACGCTCGTGGGTTCCTTTGCCGATAAGGCCAGCTTCGTCATAAGCCTCGACTTTGAAAGTCAGCTTGCGGCCGTCAACCTCAGTAAGTTCCGTTTTGCACGTGACTGTCATGCCTACCGGCGTCGATGCAACGTGCTGTATGTCCATCATTATGCCAACGGAGCCTTCGCCATCGCCAAGCTCAGAAGCCACGCTCTTCCACGCAGTCTCCTCCATGAGTGCCACCATGGCCGGCGTTGCGAAAACATTCAATGTGCCGCTTCCCATAGTGATTGCCGTATTGGCCTCCGTTACCTTAACTTCCTGAGTCCCTTTGATTCCTTTATTTATCATGTTTATATCTCCTTTACCTACTATAATACAACAGGCGATTTGGCCGGTCAACGCTTAACCATATAACAAAACTTAACTCCGGCAGGTGTTCCCATAGGCTCATCCTTATGCTCGGCGTTGTAACTATGGAAAAAGGCTTTCGCCGCGTCTTCCGCCGTCAGATGTTCGTATATCAAAAGACCTGCCTCCTGAGCCAGCAACTCCATTTCTTCATATGAGTAGTTTGCCTTCATAGCCTCTCCAGCACCTTGGGCCAGCTTCTGGTTGATAGTCCCGTAGCTTTCCTCATCATCACCCGGATAATCGAAAATCAGGCCGCTGCCCACTGACATTTTCCTCGCTGCTGTCATAATAAGATTCATGAAATCTTCCTTCTCTAGGTAATAACTCAAACCCAGCATGGAGAAAAGAGACTTCTCACTCGGTTTGTATCCTGCTTCCTCCAAAGGTTTCATCCATTCATCGCTCATATCGCATGGCAAGTATGTGATATCGTTATGATCAAGACCAGCTCTACCCAACCGCTTCTTCTTATCGGCTATCATCTCCGGGAGATCCAGTTCGAAGACCTTGACCCGATCCGATACCACCAGCCCGGACGTTTCATATCCCGCGCCCAGAATAACATATTGAGTAAGTCCAAGTTTGATTTCATTAAATAAGTGTTGCTCATTAAATGCCTCCCGGGCAAGCACCGATGGCGCCAGCTGATGATTCACTACACGCCGCAATGGATCTTTGCCGCCATAACCCGGATCAAAGAAACTTATTCCCGCTGTCATATTCTCACTTATCTGCCTATAGTCATCCTCGCCAAGAATCTTTCCCGCTAATTTATCGCAGTAGACATAAGGTCCCTCTTGATTTGTGTGATATGCTCTGGCAAAACAACTTACTAATGCTGTCATATTGTTCATTAAAAATCACCTCCACATACTTAATACACCATTCCGTCGTCAATTACAAGACTTGAAATTTCAACGATTTTATGGTATTGTAGAGGTGATAAATCGATCAACTTTTTAAATTTATTGAAATATCAGCATCAACACAAGTCCCCCTACAAGCAGTACCGGTATCACCTTATGCTTGACCATAATAGCCACATACTCGCGTATGAAGGCATTGGGAAAATAGTAGGAAGCTGTCTTACTGCCTACGCCGTCTGCCTTCAGATGGACCTTACGCGCGTAGATGCCGGCTCTGAATACGTGGTAATCGCTTGTAACAAAAATCGTCCTTATTTTCCTGTCCATATTCTCTGTGAGAGAGTCGATCAATTCCTTGGAATTTTCCATATTTTCAAATGTCGTCTTCGACTGATCCTCCAGAAGGATCTTATCCTCCGGGATCCCCTTTGTTATAAGGTAATCGTGCATGGCCGCAGCCTCGCTTACCGTCTCGTCACCACCCTGACCACCGGAAGCAATTATCTTGGCTTTGTCGCCGCTGCGATGATAAATATATATGCCCTTATCGATGCGACCCGCCAGCAAAGGTGAAACCTCGCACCCGTTCAAAAGCCCCGCGCCATGGATTATGACGAAGTCGCAGTCTTTCGATTTGGGAAAGTGTCTGTAAAGTATGGCATAGAGAAACAGCGCCGAGAAAGTAACAATGATGTATATCTCAGCCAGAATTATGAAAACGCCGAAGGGCAGCAATATGCCTGCAAATTTATCGGAAAGCACCGAGAATATGACAAAGAAAAATCCCATCCACATGCCAATTATAAACAGAATAGACAACGCATTGGATAGCCCGAAGCCCTCTCGCCGCAAGGCTATTACACCGTCGGCAATGTACACTACCGTCATGCCTATTATCAGCAGACCGACGAAAATCAAAGTCGCGGTCCCTGCGATGATTGCCACTTTTGCTGATTCTGTAGTCACCTGCGCCATTATTGACCAGAACAGACACCACAGGAAAATCAGAAATAAAATAGCGTTGATAAATCGTCTTTTATCGATTGCGAAGAAAATCGCAAACAACACTCCGAAAAATATAGTTCCTCCCCAGGTTGTCAAGAACATATCAGGTCCCTCCTTCTTTTGATTCCATTATACTACGCAATTATGATAGGTTGTACTATTTCTTGATTTTCCAGTATCCGCTTTTCCGTGATCCCTGGCGTTCTATGTAGCCCTTATCTCTCAATGAATCCATACTTCGCTGTACAGTTCTCACAGTTTTTGAAATATAACAGGAAACTTCTTCTCTGGTATAGCTTGGATTGCTTTTCAGCAAATCATATACTGCCTTGTCTGTAGGTTTAAGTGACTTTCCAGTGTCATTCCCCAGGTTGTTGGTGCCATCATATGCTCTCCTGAAAATAACGAATTTAAAGCCGTTATCCATTTTTTCATATGTGTACTTGAGTCCGGCGTCATTACAAAAACTGTTTATACGCTTGAATCCGCTACCAAAGCTCTCTATATCTTTGCTCAGATACAACGCCTTAGCGATAAGTCTGTTACGTATAACTGAAGGGAGGTTTTTCTCTATATAATCCTGAGGAGTATTGACATTAGCAAAACCTCCAGGGTTGTACACAGCAATCATACCCGGATGTATGCAGATTTCATGGTCAGTGTTCGTCCCATATTTCGCATGAGCAAAACTATTGGCCAATACCTCTCGGATAACTTCAATTGGTACCTCTGGCGTTTCTTTTCTCTCCATGCCGATAATGTCGCTTTTCCATCTGATATTCTTAAGTATATACTGCTCGGCCGTACGCAGCAGTTCATAGATATTTCCGTCTGCAATTCTCTGGTCCAAGAATGTCAGTTTCTCATCTGTAGCAAAAACGGCCAACTTCAATGATAAAGCATTCTCATTACCAAATAACAGATTGCCAGCCATATTAAGATTCTCGCTATTACATAAGCCTATCCTTCTCAGAATATCAATATCCGAAAGTTCCGCATCAGGCAATCTTTCTGCCCTGATTGCTCTTTCCTTAAATTCGGCTAAAGTTTTATGATTTACACTACTCATAGTCATATTGGAATCTCGTGTCTCCCAACTACTATCATTGCTCATTTCCAAAAATATTTTCTTTAGTTCAGCTGGACTGATTTCACGATCTTCATCAGCCGTACGCAAATAGTACCTGCCATAGCATGAATATGGACGGTCCTCTCCATTGATTTCTACATGTATAACACTTTTCCCGCCAATATCCATCTTTTCAATTGTAGGGTATATCTGAGGTTTAATCGACTCAAATATCGTCCTCGATACATCACGAACTGACGACTCGCTGACATCTTGCCCACATACAGCACCATCAGGTTTAACACCAAAATAAAGTGTACCCACTCCGTGCTTATTAAGCATAGCGCAGATTGACTTGCACCCATCCTTTATTTCAGCTGTAGTTTTCTTATATTCTATCGTTTCCGTTTCAGGCCCCATATACATTCCATTTGCTCTCCTTGACTATATTATACCTTATAGTGGTAAGTGGTAAGCCACATGTACTGGATAATAATTAGGCCGCCCGGAAGGGCGGCGATTTTAGCTAAGGCTATTTGGTTTTGAAGCAGTTTTCAGGTAGTTCTTTGGACCACGGCATGATGCTCTCCATATAATCTCTGGGGTCATCATCCAAATGAATGAGTATCTGCTCCATAAGATATTGGAAATACTCGAAGGTCTTAAGATCGTTTGCTTTGGCTGTTTCTGCTATGCTGTACAGTATAGCGCTGGACTTAGCCCCATTCTTAGTACCTATGACATTCCAGCTGTGCTTTCCGACGCAGAAACTGCGTATAGATCTCTCTGCATCGTTGTTGTCCAAAGGTATT
>NZ_SNXO01000017.1:0-6053 GCF_004362975.1 Aminicella lysinilytica
AGAGTTGATTAAAATAGCAGAGAAACAACAGAAAATGCTTAAAGCAGCATAAAGGTAGTTTGATATATGCTTGAAAGTGAATTTACACACAAATATGGACTTGACCACTTATCAGCTGATGTAGAGGACAAGAAGTGCGTTTAAGAGCTAATCTAATAACATATAATACCATTTATGGATAATATATCTAGTACGGCGCACCTTAACATCTTGAATCGGGCCAATACGTGCGATTTTGGTTTACAATAACAAAAAATCCGCACTATCGTTCTGGATATCAGGACAATACGTGCGCGGTACAATTTCCATTTACACAAGCAACAGTTCGGTCAGGAATACTACGGCGCAGCATGAGCCTGCCACCAGGAACAGATTGGCGCCCAGCCAGGCGCAGCCAATGCCGACAACCATAGCCAGAACCCCGGCTACAGGTGAAGCTGTGGCCTGTATCATGGCCGGGAAGGTCATGACGGCCAGAGTCACATAAGGCACGTAATATAGAAAAGACTGAACGAAAACATTTTCGATAGGTTTTTTGATCAATGTCAGTGGAAGGACTCGGACGGCATAGGTGGTCGCCGCCATTACTAGTATGTATAAGACTGCGTTAGTTGACATCTATGCCACCTCCTTCCTGGGTAATTTTCTGTTAGGCTTCGCTTGGATACGAAGCCTGCTCTTATTATTAACTGGGAACAGAATAGCTGCTGCAGAGGAAATTACTACAGTCAGGAGGATTATTCTGTTACCCGAAGACAAATTGCATATGAAGGGTAGCCTGGTGGCCGCGTAAGAAGCTGCGAAGCTTATAGCCACGAAGGCGCCGACTACTTTATTTTTCTTTGATGGAGGGATGATCACTGCCAGGAACATTCCGTATAGAGCCACGCTGAAAGCGCTGACCAGTGACGGCGGAAGCACGCTGCCGACGGCGATGCCCACAGCCGTTCCCGTTGCCCACATAGGTACAGCGCAGCACCAGGCGCCCAATGGGTAGTAAAGATTGAAGCGCCCGGGTCTGGCTATGGTGATGCCGAATATTTCATCGGTTATTGTAGCACCCAGCACCATGCGCTGGTACCATGTTACATCCGCCGGGAGTCGCTGGGTAATTGCGAAACCCATCAAGGTGTAACGAGCATTGATCACCAATGTAGCAATTATCAGTTCAATATAAGTCGCGCCTGTGGCAAACATGGAAAATCCTGCGTACTGGCCTGCTGAGGCGTAGGTTAGCAGACTTGCGAAAAAGCCCTGCAGGACTGTGAAGTTTGCGGCTCGCGCTGTAATACCGAGGGCTACAGAAACAGCAAAGTATCCTATGCCGATTGGGATGGCATGGCGCATACCCTGGAAAAACACTGCTTTATTGTAACCTTCTTTATTAACTGTCATTTTGAACCTCCGGGGGTTATTATAACGCGGGGGGTTGATATTTGTAAAACGAATAATTATAATAGAAGCATAAGAAAAACTTATGCAGGCGTTGGGCACAAAAAGCAGCCTGTAAGGCACAGGTGGAGGCGGACGGTGACGGTCTGCAGGGAGGATGCGCATGTTATCCAGATATTACATATTCAGCAAGGTCATAGAAACGGGAAGTTTTACTGAAGCGGCCAGGGAGCTGAGCTATTCTCAGAGCGCTGTAAGCCAGACGGTGAAAGGTCTGGAGGCGGAGCTGGGCACTACTCTTGTGAGAAGAGATAGGTTCGGTGTGACATTGACATCCGACGGTGAAAGTTATATGCCGTTTATTCGCGGCATATGCGGAGCTGAAGAGGCTTTGCGTGAGAAGAAGGTCGAAATGGAAGGCCTGACCGACGCAGTGATCCGCATCGGGGCATTTACCAGCGTCAGCAGAACATTTCTGCCTCAGCTTATGAGATCATTCAAGGCCAAGAATCGCGGAGTGCAGTTCGAACTCCTTAACGGCGAATACAGTTCCATCGAGCGGTGGATCCGCGAGGGATCCGTTGACCTGGGCTTTGTTAACAGCCGCTATGCAGAAAACCTGCAGATCGAACCTTTGTACCGAAACGATATGAAGGCTGTTTTGCCCCAGAATCATCCCTTGGCGGCGAAGGACATTGTGACACTGGAAGAACTGGCGCGTGAACACTTCATAGAACTTTTTGAGGGCGATTACAGCGTGTCAATGGACGCTTTCAGGAATAAAGGGCTGTCCCCGGACATAGAATACAGCGTGCAGGATGACTACTCCATAATCACTATGGTGAGGCAGGGACTGGGGGTATCCATGCTCTACGATGATCTGCTTGAGGGATACAGTGGAGGCGTTCTGGTCAGGGATATAGCGGATCCGCCCCGGCGGGAGATCGCCCTGGGTTATAAGGATTTCAGCACCCTGCCCTTGGCGGCCAGGCGGTTTATGGACTATATAGTGGAACATATGAAGAAAGAAAATGTGTGATTTTAAGGTGAAGCCTCGGGCCGTTCTATTGACCAATGAGCGTTTTATGTTAAAATGTTAGTTAACCATTCGAAAGGAGTCTGGGTAATGACGGGTCTTTCCACGCAGGAAGTCAATGACCGCGTAAATCGCGGTCTTACAAATGAAGAGGTCGATTCATCTACCAACACTATAGGTCAGATCGTGAAGGATAATGTCTTCACATATTTCAATCTGATTTTCACAGTGTTGGCTGTTCTTTTGGTCATTGTGGGGTCTTTCAAGGATCTGACGTTCATGGGGATAATCCTGGCCAACACGGCCATAGGCATAATCCAGGAGGTCCGCTCCAAGAATATCCTGGACAATCTGAAATTCGATAAGATGCCTCGGGCTCGGGTGATCAGGGACAGCGTAGAGAAAGAAGTGCCGACGGAGGATCTGGTTCTGGACGATGTGGTGCTGCTTGGCGCCGGCAATCAGATACCGGCAGATGCCTGCGTTCTGGACGGGACAGTGACAGTAAACGAGGCGCTCATTACAGGAGAGTCTGATGAAATAGAGAAGAACTCCGACGACGATCTGCTGTCGGGAAGTTTCATAATATCGGGGCAGTGCGCGGCCAGGTTGACGGCTGTAGGCAGCGATTCATACATAAACAAGCTTACAATAGAAGCAACTAAGACCAAGAAAAATGACAACCAGTCTCAGATGGTAAAATCCCTGGACAAACTGGTAATGACTATCGGCGTTCTGATCATACCCATCGGCATAATACTAATGGTCCAGCAGTGGTTCATTATGGATGACAGTTTCCGGACCAGCGTCATCGCCATGGTTGCGGCGGTTCTGGGCATGATACCGGAGGGTCTGTATATGATGGCAAGCATCGCTATGGTGGCAAGCGCTGTACGTCTTGCTAAGATCGATGTGTTGGTACAAAACATGAGATGCATAGAGACTCTCGCCAGGGTCGATGTGCTCTGCGTGGATAAGACTGGAACTATCACGGAGAACCGCATGGAGGTGGCAGGCTTCCAGTCGGCTATGAAAGATTTCGATGACGATGAGATCAAGACTCTGCTGGCGGATCTTGTCCAGCACCAGAGCAGCGATAATATCACTATGGAAGCTATGAAAGCGTATTTTACAGATGTGTCTGACAGGCAGCCGACGGCTATCTGCCCATTCTCATCTAAATATAAATACTGCGGTGCTACTTATGACGATGGCAATTTCGTCCTGGGGGCTCCGGAATATGTTCTGGGAGACGGTTTCTCCAGATATGCAGACTACATCCAGTCTGTCAGTGAAGAGGGCTACCGTGTTCTTGCTTTTGGTTTTACCAAGGCCGTACCTGATGGCAATCAGCTGGGCGGCCCGGTGAAATTGCTGGCAGTAGTATTGCTCAACAACCCTATTAGAAAATCAGCTAAAGAAACTTTCGAGTATTTCGCCGGCAACGGCGTAGATGTGAAGGTCATCTCAGGAGATAATCCTGTGACCGTATCAAATGTAGCCCTGGAGGCCGGAATCAAGGGCGCCGAGAGTTATGTCGACGCCAGAACTCTGGAGACTCAGGATGACGTAGACAAGGCCGTGAAGAAATACACGGTTTTCGGTCGCGTCACACCTGATCAGAAGCGCATGTTTGTCCGTGGCCTGAAGAGCCAGGGGAAGACTGTAGGTATGACCGGTGACGGAGTAAACGACATACTGGCACTGCGAGATGCAGACTGCTCCATCGCCATGGCGTCAGGCAGTGAGGCCGCATCCAACGCAGCCCAGCTGGTGCTCATGGATTCAGATTTTTCCAAGATGCCGTTGGTGGTAATGGAGGGGCGCCGGGTAGTAAACAACATCATCAAAACCGCCAGCCTGTATCTGACGAAGAACATCTTTTCGTTCCTGCTGGCCATGTTCTCTATGATAAGCGTGCTTCAGTACCCTCTGAAACCTTCGCAGATAACACTCATCAGCATATTCACCATCGGCCTGCCAAGCTTTATTTTGTCCCTGGAGCCTAATAAGGACAAAATCAAAGGCAGCTTTCTCGGGAATGTTTTCAAGATGGCAACGCCGGCAGGGATCACGGTGTTCCTGTCCGTCAGTTGTCTGCTCGTGTTCGGTCAGGTACTTGACCTGAAGGCCAGCAGCATATCCACGGCCTGCTCGGCTTTGGTGGCGCTGGTGGAATTTATGATATTGGCGCGAGTGGCGAAACCTATGGACAAAATTCACCTTACCATGATGATCGTCATGGTCTGCGGGTTTTTCTACGCAATCATTTTCCACAATGAGCTCTTCGGTATCAGCCCGATGAACTGGCAATGCGTGCTTTTGCTAATCGTATTCATGATCGCTACAGAGGCACTGTTCCGCTACTTCTACAATTTTACGACTTTCGTCGGCGAGAAAATCGGCAAGGAAGCCCGCGAAGCCAAGAGGAATGCTAAGAAGAAGGGTAGGAAAAGAAAAAAATAGTTGCTTTATAGGCGTTTATGCTATATAATATTGGTTGCATTGCGTTTAGACGATGCATATTGAAATCGCAGGCAGGACATGACCCGTCCGGTAGCTATGCGAGCTAAGTAATTTAGTGATGCCGACCAGGATGCCCATTACAGTGACATCTCAGTAGGCAGGACCGAAAAAGTTGCAGAATGTCAACCCAGTAGGTAGAAAGGAACAGAAAATGAAATCATTCATTGCTAAACCTGCAGAAGTAGAACATAAGTGGTATGTTGTCGATGCAGAAGGCAAAACTCTCGGAAGACTGGCTTCAGAAATAGCTTCAGTACTGAGAGGCAAGAACAAACCAATTTACACGCCTCATGTTGACTGCGGAGACAACGTAATCGTTATCAACGCTGAGAAAGTCAAGGTAACAGGCAAGAAGCTGAAGGAAAAGGTTTATACTACTTATTCCGGATTCCAGAGTGGACTGAGAGAAGTGACTTTTGAAGAGATGCTGGCTAAGAAGCCTGAGGAAATCATAAGACACGCTGTTAAGGGAATGCTTCCTGATGGAAAGCTTGGCAGACAGATGTTCAAGAAACTATACGTTTACGCAGGACCTGAGCACAAACATGAAGCTCAGAAACCAGAAACACTGGAATTTTAGGGAAAGGGAGGAATAAGATATGGCTACAGCTAAAACACAGTACTTAGGCACAGGCAGAAGAAAATCTTCAGTTGCCAGAGTAAGATTACTCCCTGGAACTGGAAAAGTGACTATAAACAAGAAGGACCTGGGAGATTATTTCCCACAGGAGCTTTTGAAGCAGGAGGTCGTTAGACCTTTCAGCGTAGCAGGAGCAGAAGGCAAGTTCGATGTTATCGCCCTGGTTAACGGCGGCGGACTCACCGGTCAGGCCGGAGCCCTGAGACATGGCATTTCCAGAGCTCTTCTTCAGGCAGATTCAGAAGCTTACAGAGCACCTCTGAAAGCAGCAGGATTCCTGACAAGAGACCCGAGAATGAAGGAAAGAAAGAAATACGGACTCAAAAAAGCTCGTAAAGCTTCCCAGTTCTCAAAGAGATAGGGAGACCTATCCAAATTTGCTAAGGCACAACAAAACCCCGGTTGTTACCGGGGTTTTTCTGTGCCTGTAGCAAATTTATGGAAGGTCCCCCGTCAGGA
>NZ_SNXO01000017.1:6151-46782 GCF_004362975.1 Aminicella lysinilytica
GAGTGCAGCTAGCACAGAGCCGAAGGCGATGGTGGTAGCGTGGCACTCTACGGCCGGAGACCTATGCAAATTTATGGAAGGTCCCCCGTCAGGAGTGCAGCTAGCACAGAGCCGAAGGCGATGGTGGTAGCGTGGCACTCTACGGCCGGAGACCTATGCAAATTTATGGAAGGTCCCCCGTCAGGAGTGAGCCTTACCCAGCCTCATCATCTTCCTGGTAGCCCTCACGCAGAGGAAGGCGGCCAGAGCAGTTGATAGAATATCGGCTACCGGCTGGGCCCAGGCCAGACCGTTGATACCCATCAATGCCTGGAGTATAAACAGCATTGGAATGTAGATCAGGCCTTGACGGCTCAGGTTGACGATAAGTGAGGAAGTAGCGTCGCCCATGGCCTGCAGAGTGCTTATAAGCACATAGAATATGCCGAAGAGAAAGCTGGTGCAAAGCAGGATCCGCGAGAATTCCACTGCATATTCGAAGGCTTTCTCATCAGACAGGAAGGCGTGGACTATCTGATTACAGAACAGGTAGCAAGTCGCAGTCAACACGACGCTTAGGATCAGAGCGAAGACCATGGAAAATTTCAGGACTTTTTTGTAGCGATCCCACAGATTAGCCCCGACGCAATAGCCCAGTAGTGGCTGCACGCCGTTACCAAGGCCTATGCAGATCATTCCTGTAATCATAGTGACCTTCATAGCAACGCCGATGCCGGCCAGTGCCATATCTCCATAAGAGGCCATCTGGCTATTGACGATGATCTGAGAAATACTCATAAGCAGTGAGCTCAGAGACGCCGGTATGCCTATGGCAAGAACACCGCTGCAGACTTTATCTTTCAAAGTCACATACTTAGGACTGATACTGAGCATGGACTTTCCCCGCCAGAAGTACACCAGATAATAGCCGGCGCCGAAGACATTGCCGATGACAGTAGCGATGGCCGCACCCGCGATATTCCACCCAAACCCCAGGATCATGATTGGGTCCAGAACTACGTTGATAAGGTTGCCTATGAGCTGGCCCATCATGGCTTTCCGGGATTGGCCTTCAGCTCTGAGGATGTTGGAGTAGCAGTTTCCTATGAGCACGAAGGGCCCACCTATGCATACTATGTTCAGGTATGTCTTCGCAAGATCCCAGGTGGCGTCAGTAGCGCCGACTAGTTTCAGGATCTGGCCCATGAAGATCCAAAAGAAAACTGACATGATGACCCCGACTATGATGCATCCCCACATACAGAAAGCACAGACTTTTCTAGCATATTCAGTGCGCTTTTCGCCCATGGCTCTGGAAATAACTGATGTGCCGCCGATACCGAAAACAGAGCCGACGGCCATGAATATGAGGAATATAGGCGTCGCAAGGGATACGGCTGCCACTTGAACGGCGTCGTGAGTTTGACCGATGAAAAATGTATCGGCCAGATTATATATGAGGACCATGAGCATGGCCGCCATAGCTGGCAGAGCGTTGTTGAAAACCGCCTTGCTAATGGATCCTGATTCGAATTCCTGTAATTTTTCATTCATAATATCTGTCCTTTCACAGGACACAAACTCAATAGCACGCTATTGATTACCCCTTGATGAATGCCTGCCACAGTGACAGGCATGAGTTATAATTATTTAATAGTGTCTCTGACTTTTCCCAGCATAATTCGGAAATCCTTGCGTTCAGTTTCCGTCAGAGACGATAACAGATGCTCTTCAGCAATATTCATATTCTCCTCGGCTGTCTTGCAGCACTGCTTGCCGCGGGACGTGAGACGAACCAGCTTTATTCTTTTGTCCCCCGGGTCGCCGAAACTGTCGATCAGATCCTTTTGTTCCAGCCTGGTGATAACGCCGGCGGCCGTGGACTGGGCCACCTTCATGTACTTCTCGATTTCCTTCAGTGGAAGCTCCTGACCGGGCGTATCATCGAGTAACATCAGCACACCGACCTGAGCCATAGTCAAGCCGTCCCGCCTGAGCATATTATTGGATTCTTTCTCCAAGGCGTCATGAAGTTGCTTGATCATGAAGCCGCATTTATCTTTAGTATCCATAGTTATTCTCCATTCGATAGTATGATATTAAACCCATTACAACAAAAAGTCAATAGCATGCTATTAATTTCTTGCAAACTTACGCAGGCGATGATACAATGGCAATAGATAAACAGATGCAAGGGGGTACATGAATATGATAGGTAAGGAAATCGCCCAGTACAGCGGTAAGGTCGTGGACAAAACCACCCTTGACAGGATCGCTTCGTCTGAGAATGTGAAGGTGGTCAGGGATTGCGGCATAGACGGGAATCATCTGGGGAAGAAATGGTATGTTATCGTGTTTAAGGACGACACGGAAATCAGCGTTTACGTGAAGTGAGAGTCTGGGGGGAGTTATGAGGAAGAAAATTTTTGTAATATTTATGATATGCCTGATGGTGGCATTCTGCTTCGCCTGCGGCAGCAAGAGTTCCACTAAGGATAAGGACAGTTCCGGCAGTAAAAGTGATACGGAGCAGGCTCAGAGCGGTGATTCCGGCAGCAGCGACAGCACAGAGAAAACCGACGAGGGCGACAGCACCGATCCTGCCAACGAGGACACTACGGCGGCTACTACGGAGAATAAGACTGATGCGCAGGCATCCAAGTTGTACATTGGCACATGGAAACTTAAGGGCCTTCTGGATAGCGATGGCAGTATAACTGACGCAGGATCCTGCAAGTACATCGTTAATAAGGACGGCAGTTACACAGCCAAGGGAACTATCGACGGCAAGGACATCGCCGAGAGCGGGACTTGGACACTTAATGGCAAGAAGAAGCTCGTGGCAGGGGATCAGACTCTGGGTATCAACAGCGACGGATACATGCTGAGATACTCGGGAGAGAGAAACGGAAAGGGATATAAACTGTACTATGCATTTAAGAAGAGTAAATAGCACTGAGCTGATCGCAGGGGCGATTTTCGATGTAGATGGAACGCTTTTAGATACGATGCCCGTGTGGCACGACGCGGGGGCCAGGTATCTGGCGACCCTCGGTATCAAGGCGGCAGAGGGTCTGGGTGACCGGCTCTTCGTGGAGACCGTTGATTCCGGCGCCCAGTTCATGATAGATGAATATGACTTGGAAATGACGGTCCCGGAGGTCAGCCGCGGCATCAACGAACAGATGGAGCAATACTATTTCGACGAGGCACCGCTGAAGGAAGGCGCACTGGAACTGCTGCAGCGTATGGATGCGGCCGGTATCCCCATGACCGTGGCGTCATCTACGGATCAGTATTGCATCGACGCGGCCTTTAAAAGGCTCGGCATTCAAGACTACTTTCAGGCGGTTTTGTCCTGCGGAGACTTCGATACAACAAAGGCCAGCCCGGCGATTTTCTTTGAGGCTGTGTCACAGATGGGCACGGAGATACCCCTGACATGGGTCTTTGAAGACGGTCTGTACGCCATTAAGACCGCCAGAGGCGAGGGCTTCCGTACAGTGGGCATTTACGATGAAGTCAGCGAGGCCGATCAGGAAGATATAATCAGATACTCGGACTATTACTACAGGAGTTTAGCAGACTTCGAAATAATATAAATCATAACAGAAGCCGTATGTTTCAAAGTACGGCTTTTATAGTATAATGGAAACATAGTGAACAAGGAGGTAATTTTAATGAATACATTAGATGCAATTGCTAAGAGATGCTCATGCAGGGTGTATAAGCCAGAGCAGTTAAAGGATGAAGATCTGAAGAAAATCATAGAGGCAGGCAATGCCGCTCCGGTAGGAATGGGAAAGTACGACACGCTGAAATTTACAGTAGTACAGGACAAGGGACTCATTGAGAAAATCGATGGAGCCGGTGCCAGCTTTTTTGCTAAACAGGGTATAGATATCCCTCATCCGCTGTGCAGCGCGCCTACATTTATAATGGTTTCCGGAGCCGCCGGAGATATCACTCCTATGAACACAGCCTGTGTCATTGAGAATATGATCATCGAGGCTACGGATCTGGGCGTGGGTTCATGCTACATCATGGGCAATGTGGCTGCCATCAAGGGAAATGAAGGATTCAAGGCCGCTCTCAGGATCCCTGAGGGATTCGAGATGGTATCGGGGCTGATCCTGGGTTACCCTGCAGAGGAGCCTGCAGCCAGAGAACTTGTGACCGATAAAATCGCGGCAGAATATATCAAATAAGAGGGAAAATAACATGGAGCTGTGACCGTTTGCGGATGCGGCTCCTATTTTTGTTTGAAAAATGCTGATAATTTGTTATAATATTCCCTGTGGCAGAGGGATGACTTCGCTGCGTCAGGAAGGAAACTAATAATGAATAAACTGCTGAATTTTGAATACGCTACCATTCACGGAACATACTGGATGATTTATGCCAGCTGCGCAAGCTTCGCGTCGGTGTTCCTGCTGGGTAACGGATATTCCAATTCTGAAATAGGCATTATCATGGCCGTAGCCAATGTGCTGGCCGTAGTAATGCAGCCGCTGACTGCCGACCTGGCAGACAGGTCCAAACGTTTTCCCATCATCAGCATTACGGAGATAATGACGTTGATGATGATGGTTTTCACGGCATTCATGTTCATACTTCACGGAAGGACAATGGCCCTTTTCGTCATTTACGTTTTGCTCCTGGCCTGGCACACGGTGCTGCAGCCTCTGTTCAATTCATTGAACTTCAAACTTCAGGAGTGCGGTGTCCATCTGAATTTCGGCGTCTGCAGGAGCATGGGCTCCCTGGCCTATTCGGTACTGTGCCTGTTCCTGGGAGACCTGGTAGAGAGATGCGGCATATCCATTCTTCCCATAACCAGCGAAGTGATGATGGTGCTGCTCATGATCAGCATAGCCATGACGGCCAGGCAGTATCATAAGGTCATGAAGGTCAACGAGAAAAAGCTGGCTGAGGCGAAAGCAAAACTGCCGGCGGAAGAGTCTGAGGAAATCAATCTTATTGACTTCGTCAAAAGGAACAAATTGTTCTTCGTGTTGCAGATCGGCGTGTTGCTGGTGTTCATAGAGAATCAGGTGCTGAACAATTTCATGCTGCAGATAGTTACCAATGTCGGCGGTACGGAAACGGACATGGGCAGGATATTCTCCCTCATGGCGTTCTTGGAAATACCTACGTTATTCTGCTTCGACTGGATAAACAAAAGGTTTTCCTGCGGTTTTCTGCTGAAGGTAGCGTCCGTTGGCTTCACTCTTAAGATAGGCGTAGTTTTCCTGGCACAGTCGGTAGCTATGATTTTCGCCGCGCAATTCCTACAACTGGTAAGTTTCGCGCTGTTCCTGCCGGCCATGGTACACTATATAGATGAAATCATGAGCAAAGGTGAGGCTGTAAAAGGTCAGGCTCTTTACACGATGATGATAACCGTGAGCTCGGTGCTGGGAAGCCTCTTCGGCGGCGTGATCCTTGATTTCAGCGGCGCCAGGATGCTGACTATGTTGTCAACCATACTGGCAGCTATAGGGACTGTCATCGTTATCGTCATGGTAGATAAGGTCAATGCTAATCTTAAAAATTCTTAATAAATGTTAAAAATCACGAAACCACTATACTTAGTGGGCAGTTTTGATATAAAATGTAAAGGTTACGAGAGGGAACAGGGAAGAAAGGTTGCAGTTATGCATGATAGAATATTAATTGTAGATGACGATCCGAACATCAGAGAAGTGCTTACGGTGCTCCTCAGCAGCGAGGGATTCGATGTTGATGAGGCGGAGAACGGTAAGCTGGCAGTTGAGAAGGTATATAGCGATGAATCTATCGACTTGATAGTGCTGGATATAATGATGCCGGAAATGGACGGAGTAGAAGTGTGCGCCAAGGTGAGACAGAAGTCTCAGGTGCCTATTCTCTTCCTTACAGCCAAGTCTCAGGATCAGGATAAAGTCGAGGCCTATACCAACGGCGGCGATGATTTTCTGGTCAAGCCATTTTCACAGACTGAGCTTCTGATGAAGATCAAGTCGCTCATAAGACGTCACAACGAGTATGATAAGGTGGAGGTCATGGCCAAAGCCGATGATAATAAGGAAGTCCTGGCGGAAAACGTCGTAGTAGATGTGCGGACCAGATCCGTTCGTAAGGATGACACCAGAATAAACCTGACAGATAAAGAATTCGACATTTTAAGATATTTTATGGACCACAAGGGAGATATAGTTCAGAATAAGGACCTTTATGAAAGTGTTTGGGGTGAGAAATACCTGCCTTCAGCAGGTAACACTATCATGGTTCACGTTTTGAACCTGCGTAAAAAGCTGGAAGACGACATCAATAAGCCGAAGATTATCAAGACCGTGTGGGGAAAGGGATACCGCATTGAGTAATGACAGATCCTGGGTAAACTTCTTCACGAAGAAAAGATTCCTGTCCCTGAATTTCAAGCTGGCAGTGGCTATTATCGTAGCGGCTCTGCTGGCAACAGGGACCCTTTTAGGGTGCAATCTACTGGAGAATCAGGTGGCTGATAAGATGTTTTTGTCCAAATCCGCAAAGACCAAGGCTATAGATCAGAAGTATTCTGACCTTACGGCATATATCGGGAAACATGATGTGAAGGCTACGGATACAGCTGCTTTGAAGAAGTGGATGAAGGATGAGGACTACATGGGCTTCATCGTTTATGATAACAACGGCGATCTTTTCTCTGCAGGATGGATCACCGATACCGGCAGTAATGCCGGCTCCCTGACTGGAGACTCCAATGCAGCCAGTAACAGGAAGGATGCGGCTACATCAGATAAAAAAGAGAGAATAGACGCCAGCAAGTTCAAGAGCGACCTGTACAACAGGATAGTGAAATTTGCTGACGGCGATTATTACGTGTTTATAAACGTATATAAGGAAAACTACTGGTACAGTATCATGAACATAGTGAAGATATTATTGTCTGCTATGGTATTCCTGCTGGCCATTCTGGTATATAACAGCTTCGTTTTGCGCAGGGTCATCACTTTGTCCGATGACGTCCGAAAAATCAGCGAGGGAGACCTTAAGCGTAACATTGCCACAGTCCACAACGATGAGATCGGCAAACTGGCCGGCAGTGTGGACACCATGCGCAATGCTATTCTGGAGAAGATGGATAATGAGAAGGCAGCCTGGGACGCTAACACTCAGCTTATAACGTCAATGTCTCACGACATAAGGACGCCGCTGACCTCGCTCATAGGCTATCTGGATATAATCGAGGGTAAGAAGTTCAATTCCTACGAGGAACTGGATAAATATATCGCTTCCTGCAGGGAGAAGGCTTTCCAGCTGAAGGACCTGTCTGACAAGCTGTTCCAGTATTTCCTGGTATTCGGCAATAAAGACCAGGGCAAGAATATGGAAAAGCTCGACGCGGGTATTTTGTTCCAGCAGATCCTGGTGGAGCATGTGGCGGAAGCCATCAGTTACGGCAACAATATCAATCTGCAGTACAACATTCCAGAGCAGATAATGGTAGAGACGGATATTTCGTCACTGCGTAGATTGTTCGATAACCTTTTCTCCAATATCATGAAGTACGCCAATACCAAATTCGCAGTGGAGGTCAAGGCTGATGTCATCAGGGACAAGATCAAGATCGTCCTGCAGAACCATATCTGGGACGAGGCCAAGAAGGTTGAGAGCACAAAGATAGGCGTCAAGACCTGCAAGAAGATATGCGAGGATATGAACGGTACCTTCAAGGCTATGGAGGAAGAGAAGATATATACTACGGAGATACTTTTCCCTATAGTCGAAGGGGATGAAGAGGAACCGGAGGATGAGGCTTCAGCCAATGGGACGGCAGAAGCACCAGAATATAAGTCATAGTATGATTTAGGGGGGCTAAATTATGGCACATAAGGAAATACCGAGGATAAGCGGAACACTCCGCGCTAAGTCTATCCAGATACCTGAGGTGATCTGGTCAGCAAAGGGAATGGTAGTATTGGGCAGAAGAATCAAATCCTGCCTGTTTTCAACGGATATAGCGGTGATACGTAACTGCAATGCAGATTCAGTGCTTGCAGTCTACCCTTTCACGCCACAGCAGATCATATCGCAGACGATAATCAATGCTTCGTCTATTCCTGTATTCTGCGGCGTAGGCGGCGGAATGACCAACGGTTTCCGCTCGGCTCTGATATCCAAGGATGCCGAGGCCCAGGGCGCCTTCGGCGTAGTAGTTAATGCGCCTATGGTCAACGAGAATATCAAGCTGATCAAGAAGCTCATAGACATACCGGTCATAGCCACCGTAATAAATGAGGATACAGATATACAGAAACGCCTTGATTCCGGCGTATCCATACTTAACGTATCTGCGGCTGCCAAGACGGCAGAGCTGGTCCGTCACATCAGAAAAGAATTCCCTACAGTTCCTATTATAGCCACGGGCGGCCCAAGCGATGACTCTATCAGAGAGACCATTGATGCAGGCGCCAATACCATAAGTTATACTCCGCCGACAACGGCAGAGATCTTCAGCGATATCATGGCTTCCTACAGAAAAGAGCAGGATGTTGTGGACAATCCGGAAGATAAGGATGCGGCTTTGGAAAACATGTTGGAACTGATATAGAAAAAACCATTGAAAAAGGGCAATTTCTTGTTGACATTGCCCTGTGAAAATGGTAATATATCAAATGTGCCACGAAACAGGTACATAATCAGACATGTGCACCATTAGCTCAGCTGGGAGAGCACCTGACTCTTAATCAGGGTGTCGAGGGTTCGATCCCCTCATGGTGTACCAATAAAAAACAGAGTGAATTTTCACTCTGTTTTTTATTGGTATTTACAATGTATGAGGGGATCGAACCCGAAAGGGCAGTGCCGTAAAGGGGCTGTCGCATCAGACTAATGAATACACCATCTTCACACGATCAACACTTTTGAAATTTTCTACTTTTAAGGCGGTTTTTGCTCATCCAGTAGAAAGCCAATCACGTCTGCGGTTGTGAAAACAGGAAAACGGCAAAAAAATGTTATTCTTGGATTATAATTCAGAGAAACTAACTCTCTGTCTTGATAGTGGACATATAATGGTGTAAATTCATTAAATAAAAAAAATGAGCACATAGCTCTAATTTCAGTTAAAATGTAATTGGACAAAAACAACTTGTAACTGAAAGGAGTAGAACTATGGCTCAATTACATTTTACATTAGATAGCGAAATTTTTACAGGACTTTTTTCGAAAACCAAAGATGAGGCTTTTGGTATATTGATGGAAACTATCCTCAATACAGTACTCGAGGCGGAATCAACAGAACAACTTGGTGCAGAGAATTATGAAAGGACGGAGGACCGAACCGATTACAGAAATGGCACCAGAACAAGAGACTTGAACACAAGAATCGGTACGCTGGAGCTGAAGGTACCTCGACATAGAGATGTGCCATTTCAGACTACACTCTTTGAAAATTATCAAAGAAATGAACAGGCTCTGATTGCAACGATGATGGAGATGGTGACCCAAGGCGTATCAACACAAAGCGTGAAAAAAGTGACTGCTGAGTTGTGTGGCGAGACATTCTCGAAATCAACAGTTTCTGAGATATGCAAGGGGCTGGATATTCCGGTAAAACAATTCAAGGAACGACTTCTTCCAGAGAAATATCCGTTCATTATGGCAGATGCGATATATGTAAAGGTGAGAGAGGATCATAGAATCAGATCCAAAGCGCTGTTTGTAGCAGTTGGAATAAATACCAGCGGACATAAAGAAATCATAGGGTTCGACATATATGATACAGAATCCGAAAGTACATGGAAGGAATTCTTTGAAGGCCTAAAAAGCCGGGGACTACGTGATGTTGATATCATTACTTCAGATGCCCATACCGGGCTGGTAGCTGCGATCAAAGAGTCTTTTGTGGGCGCATCGTGGCAAAGATGCCAGGCCCACTTAAGGCGTAACATATTGAGCAGATGTCCTAAACGATTCATGGCAGGGTTGTCGTCCGAATTGACGGATATGTTCAACTCATCCACTATAGGAGAAGCACGTCGATTGAAAGATACCATCTGCGAAGAGTACAAGGACAGCGCCAAGGACTCTATGGCTATACTGGATAGTGGATTTGAAGATAGTATGATAATAATGGCACTACCATCAAAATACAGGAAGTCTCTAAGAACGAGCAACACTATTGAACGAGAAAACCGGGAGATAAGAAGACGGGAAAAAGTGATACAGATATTCCCGAACTCTGCATCTGTGATCCGACTCATAGGGGCGGTACTTCTGGATGACCATAACGATTGGACAACGCTTCCGAGGCTGTTTGATATGAAAGATTACTATGAAAAGCGAACAAGTATAATGATAAAAATACAAAGCGGGAATGCTGCATAACTGATGGTGATACATTTTAACTGAAGTGAATTTACACACAAATATGGACTTGACACTCTGTCTTCTACTACAAAAGCAATTTCCATGTTTTAGTAGAAAAAATTGGTGATTGCTTTAAATCGAATTAACAGAAAACACTTATTTCATCGATTTTTTCTACTATAGCAACAATTCGGCCTTGCAAAGTAGAAAATTTCAAATGTGAAGAAATCAAGCTATGGCTTTGCAAGGAAATGAGGGAATCGGACTCGAAGCAAGGTTGCAATCAGACTGTAAAACGGCTAAAATATTCTTATTCGGTATAGGCTGCAGAAGGTGACGGTAAAATGACTAAATTACTTATTAAATTATTTGTAAAAGATTATAAGAACACTGACGATGTCAGGGTCCGGGAGAGCTACGGGAAATTTTCCGGAGTCGTGGGCATAGTGTCAAATCTCGTTTTGTGCGCGGCTAAGATCCTCATAGGTATCATATCGGCCAGCATCGCCATTATTGCTGACGGCATCAACAACCTTTCTGATGCGTCGTCATCCATAATCACCCTGGTGGGATTCAAGTTGGCGGCTTTGCCCGAGGACAAGAAGCATCCTTACGGTCACGCCCGCATCGAATATCTGACGGGGATAATAATTTCTATCATAATAATTTTCGTCGGCGGATTGCTGCTGAAGTCATCGGCCGGGAAGATCCTTCACCCTGAGCAGGTGGAATACACGGCTGTGACCATAATTGTTCTGGTAGCAGCCATCGGTATCAAGCTCTGGCAAAGCGCGTTCTACGGCTATGTGAGCCGGGCTATCGATTCCGTCACAGTCAAAGCTGCGTCGGCTGACAGCAGGAACGACGTCATATCAACGGCTGCCGTCCTTCTGGGCGTTATCATCACCAAGTGCTCCGGCCTTGTTCTGGACGGTTACATCGGCTGCGCCGTGGCGTTGTTCATAATCTGGTCCGGCATCGATCTTATCAAAGAGACGTCCAGCCCTCTGCTGGGCGAGGCGCCTGATGAGGATCTGGTCAACAACATCAAAAAAATCGCCGAGGGATACGACGGCGTTCTGGGCATTCACGATCTGGTGGTGCATAATTACGGCCCGGGCAAGGTGTTTGCGTCTATGCATGTGGAAGTAGATGCAACAAAGGATATTATGGAGTCTCACGATATGATCGACAACATCGAGCGGGAGATAGGGGAAGCTCTGCATGTGCACTTCGTCGTACATATGGATCCGGTCATGAAGAACGATCCGGAGTTGGATGAGGTGAAGCACATTGTCTGCAACTGCATTGATGACATGGACGGAGTCCTGAGCATGCACGACCTTCGCGAGGTCAAGGGGCCTACCCACACCAATTACATTTTCGATGTTGTCCTTTCACCGGAGTGCAGACTGCCGGAGGACGAGATCCACGACACCATAGAAGACGCCGTGAAAAAAGCCCGCATAGATTCCTTTGTTGTAATAACTTTCGACAGATCGTACACGGGGCTATAACCGTTGCAATGACAAGCGTAGCAGATTGTATTCTCAAAAAAACATAATTATTTTCAAAAATTATGTCACAAAATGCCTCGAAAAACAGTTTATATATATAGAAGGTCTGTTAAAAGGAACTTTTATAGGGGAAATTTGTTCAGAGGAGAAGTGGATATTGGAGATGAATCTAAACAATTCAGAAAAATCGCCATCAGATAGTTGATCTGATGGCGATGGATATCTTTGCCGATTTCAGCCACGCTGAGGCCGGCTATTTTTTCTGTGCAAGTTCTTTGATCTGATCAAAGTGGGCCGTGATGTAGTCGAAGGCTTTACGGGTGTGGGGGATCATGCAGTCGCTGCAGTCCTTGATTCCGTTTTCTGTGTATTTGAAGTTGCCGCCGCATTTATCGCCCAGGGCGTACAGGGGGCAGTAACAAAACAGACAATTGAAGTCGTCGGGGTTCTTTACCTTATGACATGGGAAAAACTCGCAGTCTTTATGGGAGAAGAACTTAAAATTTTCAGTTTGAGTTTTCATATTTTCTACCTTTCTTAAGTACTAATATATAAAGGCAGTATAACATATACTGCAAGAAAAAGGAAGAATCATGCAGCCACATGATTCTTCCTTTTTCGTTTATTGATATTATTCTTCAGCCATTTTTTTGTATTCTTCGTAGCGCTTCCTGGCGTCCATTTCTGTTTGCTTGAAGAGCTGGTCGCTGGTCGTCGGGAACTCCTTGGCCAGGGCCAGATATCTGGTCTGTCCCATGATGAAATCCTGGAAGGAAGCCGTAGGCTCCTTGGAATCTAGAATGAACGGGTTGCGTCCTTTCTTGGACAGATCCGGGTTGTAACGATAGAGACTCCAGTAGCCGCAGGATACAGCATCTTTAATGTTCTCCTGAGTCTTCCCCATGCCCTTCTTGATACCGTGGTTGATACATGGCGCATAAGCTATGATCAGTGACGGACCGTTGAATGCCTCAGCCTCAGTGATAGCCTTTAGGAATTGAGACTTGTCAGCCCCTATGCCTACCTGAGCCACATATACGTAACCATAGGCCATAGCCATCTTGCCCAGATCCTTTTTCTTGATCTTTTTGCCAGAGGCCGCGAACTTAGCCACGGCTGCAGCAGGCGTAGCCTTAGATGACTGGCCGCCGGTGTTGGAGTACACCTCTGTGTCGAAGACGAGAACATTAATGTCCTCGCCCGACGCCAGAACGTGATCCAGACCGCCGTAACCAATATCGTAGGCCCAGCCATCGCCGCCTACAGACCAGATAGACTTCTTCACGAGAAAATCTTTATAGCGGAGTATTCTCTCTGCAATCTTCAGGACTACTTCGTCATTGGTCTGGATGTTTTCCAGAGCCTCTACGACGGCGTTGCTGGTGCGGCGGGATTCCTCGCCGTTGTCCTTGTATTCCAGCCATTCGCGGAATACATCCTTAAGATTATCATCTATGTCAAGCTCCATGATAGCTCTCATGTTGCCTTCGATCTTTTCTCTTAACTGCTTGGTAGCAACTGCCATGCCGTAGCCGAATTCAGCATTGTCCTCGAATAGAGAATTGGCCCAGGCCGGACCTCTGCCCTGATCGTCCTTGCAGAATGGTATAGACGGAGCTGAGGCGCCCCAGATAGATGAGCAACCTGTGGCATTGGCTATCATCATCCTGTCTCCGAAGAGCTGAGTCAACACCTTCATATATGGAGTTTCGCCGCAGCCAGCACAGGCACCGGAAAACTCGAAGTAAGGCATACGGAACTGACTGCCTTTGACGGATTTTTTGTCTAAATCGATGTCCTTCCTGCTGAGGGTCTGGGCGTAATCCCAGTTATCAGCCTGGCTGACTTCATCGTCATAGGCAGACATAGTCAAAGCGCTTTCCTTAGCCGGGCAGATGTCGGCGCAGTTGCCGCAACCCATGCAGTCTAATGCAGAAACCTGCATTCTGTAGCGGTAATTTTCTAAAGCCTTGCCTTGGGCCTTGATAGTCTCGAAACCTTCCGGAGCATCGGCCGTCTCGTCTTCGGTCAGCAGGTAAGGCCTGACGGCCGAGTGAGGACAGATGAAGGAACACTGATTGCACTGGATGCATTTGGTGCTGTCCCAATGAGGAAGATGCACAGCTACGCCGCGCTTTTCGTAGCGGCTTGTCCCTAGCGGGAATGTGCCGTCGGCCAGATTCAGGAAGCTGCTCACAGGCAGATCGTCGCCTTCCTGACTGTTGACAGGAATCATTACCTGATCAACATATTCCGGCTTGGTCAGATCCTTCTCGCGACTGTCAGGAGCGTCCAGCCATTTATGCGGAACATTGACCTCTTCGATGGCGTCGATGCCCTTGTCTACAGCCTTGCAGTTCATATCGACTACAAGTTGCCCCTTTTTCTTGTAGGTTTTCTGGATGCCTTCCTTCAGATATTTGATGGCGTCATCTACAGGTATGACCTTAGTTAGTTCGAAGAAGGCCGCCTGCATGATCATGTTGATCCTGCTGCCGAGACCGATGGCCTCGCTGATCTTCCATGCGTTGATTATGTAGAAGCGGATATTCTTCTTGGCAAGCAACAAAATCCGCCTGGTTGATTGAGTATGCGGACTTGATAGGTTTGTCGCCGAAACGTAGGTGAGACACAGTCAGGCCGCCGGACTTTTTCGAGTCATAGGCAAAGTACCCCTGAGCGTACATGTCCGTTTTGTCGCCGATGATTTTGATGGCCGTTTTGTTGGCACCAACTGTGCCATCAGAGCCCAGGCCCCAGAATTTACATTTGATGGTGCCGGCCGGCTCGCGAGAAATGCCCACGGTGTAAGGCAACGACAGACCTGTCACATCGTCTTCAATGCCCACGGTGAAATGATCCTTAGGATGCTTGTGATAGAGGTTGTCAAAGATTGACTGGACCATGCCTGGCGTAACGTCTTTGGAACCGATGCCGTATCTGCCGCCGTAAACGTCAGGGGCGTACTTTTCCCCATAGAGCACGGCTTTCACGTCTTCGTACAAAGGTTCACCGAAGGCGCCGGGCTCTTTGGTCCTGTCCAGGACGGCGATCCTCTCAGCGGTTTTCGGCAAGGCTTCCAGGAAGGCCTTCTTAACAAAAGGTCTATAAAGCCTTACCTTGATGAGGCCGACCTTGTGGCCGTCAGTCAGGAGTTTGTCCATGGATTCTTCTATAGTCTCGCAGACCGAGCCCATAGCCACTATGATGTTCTCCGCATCAGGAGCTCCTACATAGTCGAATAACTTATAGTGCCTTCCTGTAAGATCGCCTATTTTGTCCATATAGCCCTGAACGATATCAGGAAGCTCGTCGTAATATGTATTGGACGCCTCTCTTGACTGGAAGAAGATATCCGGATTCTGAGCAGTGCCTCTCATTACTGGATGATCCGGGTTAAGGGCTCTGGCTCTGAAAGCATCTACGGCATCTGTGTCTACCAGCTTCTTCAACTCATCGTATTCCAGAACTTCGATTTTCTGAATCTCGTGGGATGTGCGAAAACCATCGAAAAAGTGCAGGAGAGGCAGGCTGCCTTTAATTGCGGAAAGATGAGCGACTGCCCCCAGGTCCATTACCTCCTGCACAGAACAGGATGCCAGCATGGCGAAGCCTGTCTGCCTCGTAGCCATTACATCAGTATGATCGCCGAAGATGCAGAGGGCGTGAGTCGATACGCTCCTGGCTGCCACATGAAAAACTGCCGGCAACATTTCGCCTGCAATTTTGTACATGTTGGGGATCATAAGCAAAAGCCCCTGGGATGATGTATATGTTGTAGTCAGAGCTCCTGATGTCAGGGCTCCGTGGACTGTGCCAGCGGCACCGGCCTCTGACTCCATCTCCGCCACCTTGACAGTCTGGCCGAAGACATTCTTCCTGCCGTAAGCCGCCCACTCGTCTACGGCCTCAGCCATAGGGGATGACGGGGTTATGGGGTATATGGCCGCCACATCGGTAAGTGCATAAGATACCTGCGCTGCCGCCGTATTCCCGTCCATAGTTTTGGTTCTTCTTTTATTATTAGTCATAAGTTTCTCCTCCAATTCTCAGAACTTGTACTAATTTAGGTGCATAGGTACAACTCTAAAACATATGAAGGCCTCAGTCAATATTGTTCGCAAAAGAATACAAAATACTTTATGTGACTTAAGCACAATTTAATTATGATAATTTGTATGACATACACAAATAGTTATGAAGCCCATAAGTAAAAACTAAAGTTGATTTTTTGTGGAATCAAGTGATATAATAATAATGTTGAGTTGCAAAAGCGTAAGTCCAAACGGACTTGCGTTATTTTTTTGCGGCTTTTAGTAATGTTAAAGAGAGGTAATACATGGACTAAATAAGGTTTTACAGGAATCCCATGGTCTTCAGTATGAAGAGCCACATGGTCAGGGAGAAGGCACTGAACAGAGTGGTCAGCATGACGGTGCTGCTGGTAAGGGTGCCTTCGTGGCCCATTTCCTTAGCCATGACGTAGCAGCTGACAGTGGAAGGTGAGCCACACATTATGAGGGCGGCAACCAGTTTGTCCTGGCGGAAGCCCAGGGCTATGCCTATAGGCAGGAAGATACAACAAAGCCCGAAGAGCTTGATGAAAGCTCCCAATCCGGCGGTGCGAATGCTTGACAGGGCTTTTTTCATATCGAAGGTGGCGCCCATGGCCATAACGCCCAGAGGCGTCGCAAGTCTGGCTACGCTGCTGACCGTCGTGTCAAGGACCTTTGGCATAGGTAACTCTAGAAGAGACCAAAGCAGGCCTGCCACTATGCCAAGAATTATGGGATTAGTCAGGATGCCCTTGACAGTCTTGGCAAGTAACTTTTTGTCCATGGGGCCGCGGTCAGGCTTATAAAATGAAAGGTCTATTACGGCCGCGATGTTGTAAAGCGGCACGGCGCCCAGTATCATCAGAGGAGTCATGCCGGCGTTGCCGTAGATGTTCTCAACTAGGGTCACGCCCAAGATGGCGGCGCTGCTTCTGTAGGCCACCTGAATAAACTCCCCTTGAATATTTTTGTTCCTAAGCAAATATGAAATGCCGGTGACCAGCAAGATGCTTGCCGCCGTGGCGCAGAAACAGTATGCGACATATTTCAGATCCCAGACTTTGTAAAAGTCTTCCCTGCACAGGTCGTAGAATATGAGCACGGGCAGGGCGATCCTGAAGACGAAGGAATTCATCTTAGCGACAAAATCGTCGGTGAAGATGCCAACGCGCATAAAAAACATGCCCAGGAGCATCAGCAGGAATATGGGCATAGTGGCATTTAAACAAAAGACCAGATTACTTAGCATAACTATCAAAGTCTACCTTTCCGAATAATTATCTGTAATTCTACTCTACAAGAAGAATAATGTCAAAAAAACCTCTGAAAATGCACCGTAGAGTTTGCCATGAGGGAAGATTTATTGTATAATATGAGGAAATATATGCGGGAGGAGGTCGCTGAATGATCATAGTTAACGGCATAGGCACTAAGACGCTACTTGCAATAGTATCTATATTGATTATACTGATAGTTGTTGCTATAGTCATAGCAGTGAAAAACTCCAGAGCCAATAAGAAGAAGGATGCGCTTCTGAGCAGAATCAGCGGATCCGTTGAGGAGATAAACAGCAAACTCGGAGATAGTTTTCAGGAGCCGGTCGGCGGCGCAGAAGCTGCGGACGATACCAGGGCTCACGAACTCCGGGTGGTGTATATAGATAACAGAGTTGAAAAGAATGGGGATCCGACCATAGTCGTCCAGGAAAAGAGCGCTCATGAGCCGAAGAAGGTCCTTAAGTTTACCGACATTGACTGCGCCGTAGATAAAAACGGCAGAACTTATACTATAGAAGAATTAAGAGAACAGATAAGATAGTCAGTATTCAATTGCGGGAGGCAAGTATGTATTGTAAAAAATGTGGACATCAGTTAAACGAGGAAGACAGGTTTTGCCCTAACTGCGGCGCTAAAGTCGAAGAGAGGGTCAATATGTTTGCGGAAAACGATTTTGTTCCACCTTTCAGGCAGACTACCCATGATGCACAGAATGCGGGGGTCCAGAAGGATGACGAGGACAAGAAACCAAAGAGAAATTTCCAATTTGAAGAATTTAACTGGGATCTTGATGGTTATCCCTCAGAACAGGGTATAAGGAAAACAGACGACATAGATTTCAATTGGGAATCTGTCATGGATGAACGGAAGAGAAAACGTGAAGAGGAAGGCGCTTCGGCATTCTTTGAAAAGAAGGACGGCGAGGATAAGCCGGTTGCAGCAGCAACGCCACCGGCTGAAGAGGTGTCGCCTTTCACAGGTAAAGCTTCAGAGGAGGAGCCGGCTGCAGAGGAGAAATCCCTTGAAGAAGAGATATTCGGAGATGCAGGACTCAATAATGGAAGTTTTTCGAATACACGGATCGTAGATGATCATGTGGACCTTGGAAAGACTACCAAGATAGACAAGTTCTATACATATAACAAGAAAAATGAAGAATTCCAGGCTTTGCTGGATCAGGAATATCGCAGACTGAAAGATCATACAGAAGGCGAGGAGGAACCTGATTACGGCGCTGCCGCTGAGAAGATAGAGACGGAAAGCACGGAAACGGTCGGGAGACCTGAGCCTTCGGTACAGGAGACTGAAAGACCAGTACAGGAAGCAGCGGTGCCTGAGGTAGAAGTGGTAAAGGCTACATACAAGGGCGGACCTGAATACATTGGAGTGTCCGTGCCGGAAACGCCGGCAAATATTATAGCCTACGATCAGTATACAGAGGCGCCTGCAGATATACAGACTCCGGAAATCGATACTGAAGGCGCCATGGTTGAGGCTGTGGCAATCGTAGGACCGGAGACGCCGGAAACGGTAGTAGCCGGGGCAGAAAACAGTGCAGTAATAGAGAAAGAAGAGACCGAGAAGGCAGAGACTGAAGAACCTGCAGCCAGTGCAGCTGCGGCAGGAGGTTCAGCCGGACCGGCAGAAAACAAGCTCACTTTTGGAGACGTCTTCGCAGATGATGAAGATGAAACCGGAAAGGGTGAGGATGGGCCGAAGAAGCATACTTTCCTCAAGGTGCTTGCAGTGATACTGAGCATACTGGTGGTTATTCTGGTAGTGATAATATGTATCAAGGTATTAGCGCCGGAAAGTGCGGCATCTATAAAGATCCAGGATGTTTACAACAATCTCTTTGGATCAGTGGGGTCATTATTTGGGTAAGTTATTTCTGAAGTTGTAGGAGGATGAAGAATTGAAGGGAGCAAGAGTTAAGTCAGAGGATAAACCTCAACGCAGACTCAGTATTGTGATCCTGTTCATCGTGATAATAATCGGGCTATTTTTATTATTGGTCAATTTTATCACTGACTGGATGTGGTTCGCTGAGATGAAGTATGTTAGCGTATTCTTCAAGGAGCTGTTTACACAGCTTAAGATAGGAATACCGACTTTCATAGTTATCGGTCTGCTGATGGATATTTATTTTAGCAGGTTAAGGAAGGGATATTTCGCTCATATAGCGTCTCATGAAGAGACGGATATGAAGAAACTGGGACGTTATACTAAAATAACGGCTGCAGTTTTCGCACTTATTATAGCATTTTACGCATCAAGTAAATTGTGGTTCAAGATACTGGAATTCAGTAACAGCACTACATTCCACAAGAAGGATCCGCTGTTTGGACTGGATATAAGTTTCTATGTCTTCAAGCTGGATTTCCTGAAGGAATTGAATGAATTGCTCATAGGAGTGATCCTGCTGTTCATAATAGTGACTTTGATCTATTATATGATCCTGATCACTATGCACAGCCCTGACATCATGGAAGAAGACGATTCAACGGCTGACTTTACTGATGATGGTGAAAGATACACAGGAAGCAACAATCCGTTCGGCGATGACTCGCCATTTGGAAAGTTCTTCGGTGGAGTTACAGGTAACGCAAGGAAGCAGTCTCGCCCGCAGAAGCATTTCGACGATAAGAACTTCAAGCAGTTACTGCAGATAGCGTCTGCACAGCTGACAGTTCTGGGAGTCGTATTCTTCATAATGCTGGCCATAGAGTTCTTCCTTAAGCAGTTCGATCTGCTACACGCCCATACGGGTACTGTATATGGAGCCGGATTCACAGATGTGAACATTACTCTGTGGGTTTACAGGATACTTGCAGTGCTGGCCGTTATAGGAGCTATAATGACAGTTGTCTTCATCAAGAAGAAGCAGCTGAAGAAGGTATTCACAGTTCCTGTAATCATGGTTTGCGTAGGAGTTGCCGGTATCGTAGTAGGTCTGATAGTCCAGAACCTGGTTGTATCACCGGATGAACTGAATAAAGAAGCTAAATATTTATCAAGAAACATTGAATATACTCAGTCAGCCTATCAATTGAATGACGTCACTGTCAAGCAATTCGCGGCAGATGAGAATCTGACCAGCGCGGATATATCGGAGAACAGTGCCACCATATCCAATATCAGGATCAATGATTATTCGCCTGTAAAGACGTTCTATAATCAGACTCAGAGTATCAGACAGTACTATAAATTCAACGATGTAGATGTCGACAGATATACTATCAACGGTAAGTTGACTCAGACTTATCTGTCTATCAGAGAGATCGATGAGAGCAAGATAAGCGATACATGGCTGAACAGACATATCAAGTATACTCATGGATACGGAGCCACCTTATCCAAGGTAAACACGGTAACAGCCAGTGGCCAGCCGGATGTGCTCATCAAGAACATACCGCCTGAGTCAACAGTAAACGAGATCAATATAACTCAGCCGAGGATATACTTCGGAGAACTGACCAACGACTATTCGCTGGTTGACACCGACGAGGATGAATTCGATTATCCTGATGGTTCGGATAACAAGTATACCAAGTACAGCGGCAACGCGGGAATCAAGCTGAACTTCTTCGCCAGAGTCATGTTCGCTATAAGAGAGAACAGTCTGAAACTTCTGGTATCGACTAATATCGACAGCGATTCCAGGATAATCATCTACAGGAATGTAGAAGAGAGAGTTCAGAAGATAATGCCGTACTTAAGCTATGAGGATGATCCTTATGCAGTAACGGTAAATGGAAGAATCTACTGGATGGTAGATGCTTATACGACAAGCTCCTATTATCCGTACTCAGAGCCATATAGCGGAGTAACAGGAAGCGCTAACTACATTAGAAACTCCATCAAGGTAGTTGTAGATGCTTACAACGGCGACGTTAATTACTACATAGTAGATAAGACAGATCCAATAGCTAAGACATATCAGAAGATATATCCGAAGCTGTTCAAGGATTTCGAAGAGATGCCGACGGCTCTGCAGTCCCATATCAGATATCCTAATGCTTTGTTCGAGATACAGGCGAATATGTACACCCGTTATCACATGAGCAACTACAAGGTATTCTATCAGAATGAGGACCAGTGGAACATAGCCAACGAGACCTATGGAACTAAGAACAGGAAGATGACGCCTAATTACTACATCATAAACCTGCCGGGTGAGAAGAATGAAGAGTTCATAAGCTCTATACCTTATACACCTAAGAGCAAGTCAAATATGACGGCATTGTTCATAGCCAGAAATGATGGGAAGAATTACGGAAAACTGGTATTGTATCAATTCCCTAAGAGTAAGACCGTTTACGGGCCTGAACAGATAGAGGGACTTATAGACCAGAACACGGAGATATCCAAGGACTTCTCCTTGTGGAGTTCTGCGGGATCTGACTACAGTCGAGGGAACCTCTTCGTAATACCGATCAAGGATTCGCTCCTGTACGTAGAGCCGATTTATCTGGAAGCATCTAATGCAGCCATACCGGAAGTCAAGAGGGTAGTAGTTGTATACGGAGACCAGATAGCCTACGAGTCGACCTTAGGCGACGCATTGAAGTCGCTCTTCGGTAGTAGCGGAGGCGCAGATACTACGGGAACGACAGTTTCTGACAGTAATAAGAAATTATCCAAGAGCGAATACATCCAGAAAGCTCAGGACGCTTATGACAGTGCTCAGAGCGCTCTGAAGGATGGCGACTGGACTGCTTACGGTAAGTACATGAAGGAGCTTTCCAACTATTTGGGCAAGCTATCATAAATCGTGGGAACACGTAAACAGAAATAGTATAATAACCGTTTTTGGGACATTCATATTGGATGTCCCAAAAACCTTTTTGTAAATCGAGCAATTTAAGTAAAAAAGGAGTGATAAAATGCTGGAATTTAACCTTGATGATATGCTGTTCAACATACCTCCCCATATGCATTCGAAAGATGATATCGTGACTCTGCTTCAGGAACATCCTGAGGTCCAGTTCGTTTCACTGGTAGGCATAGATATGGGCGGTCATGATACAGATGAGAAAATACCTGTAGGACTTTTTATCGATGACATCGATAAGCTATTGATACATGGCGTGCAGACAGACGGTTCCAGTGTTGCTCTCCCTAAGATAGCGGATCTGGGCAATGCCAAGGTGGACATAATTCCGGATCTGGCAGTCAACTGGTATGTTGACTATAATTTCAGAAATATATGCACAGCTACGGGCCTTCCTGTAGGAACTTTGAGGATACCGGCTTTCCTGGTACACAATGAGAATTTCGAATGTTGTTCCAGAGCAGTACTGAGAAATGCTATAACATATCTCAAGTCTCAGGTAATGGAAGAACTGAAGGCTCACCCTTATGTATTCAAGTATATCCAGGGTGCAGACAGCGTAGCTGATATAGATAAACTCATGGTCACCAGCGCAACGGAACTGGAATTCTGGGTCAAGACTCCAGATGATAAAGGTGACAGAGAGCAGCTTTTCACAGCTCAGGTCCTGAAGGAACAGTACTGGAAGAGGACATACGGCGAGGTAAGAACGGCTCTCGAGGAAACACTGGTCATATTGGACAAGTATGGATTCGGAGTAGAAATGGGTCATAAGGAAGTCGGCGGCGTCAAGGCGAAGATGGGACACAGCGGTCATTATGATCACGTTATGGAGCAGCTTGAGATCGACTGGAAATATTCAGACGCTATGCAGGCGGCTGATAATGAGAATCAGGTCAAGTACGTTGTCAGAGATATCTTCACCAGGCATGGCCTGGATGTGACGTTTATGGCTAAACCTTTCGACGGCGTAGCGGGCAGCGGAGAACATACGCATTTGGGCCTGGCAGCCAAGCTGAAAGATGGCAAAATGACAAGCCTTTTCGCACCGGAGAATATGAAGAAGGACTTCATGAGTCCTCTGGGATTTGGAGCTCTTATGGGCATCCTGAAAAACTACGAAGTGATCAACCCGTTCATCAGTTCATCTAATGACTCGCTGAACAGACTGAAACCCGGCTATGAAGCGCCGGTCTGCATAGTGACCTCGCTGGGCAAGGCAGTTGATAAGCCTTCCAGAAACAGAACAGTACTTGCAGGTCTCATAAGAGACATCAACAATCCAATGTCTACAAGGTTCGAGCTGAGAGCACCGAACCCTAAGAGTAATACATATCTGGTATTGGCCACATCGTATATGGCCATAATAGACGGCATCAACGCTGCACTGGCAGCAGAGAAGACGCCTAGTGAACTGGAAAAGTCCCTGTCTAAAAAATACGGAGAAGATGATTTCTACCTGGAGAAGGACAGAGAATACAGAAGTGAAGAAGATGTATTCGTATATTATTCGGAAGAAGAGAGAGAAAAACTCTTCGGTCGGGCTCCGTCGACGGTGTGGGAGAACCTTAAGGCTTTCGATGAGCATCCGGACAGGATAGAGGCCTTCAAGGCCGGTGACGTTTTGCCGCAGATACTTCTGGACTCATATGAAGCTCAGACTTTGTCCCAGTGGAAGACGGAACTTCATGACAGGCTGATACCTAACACCATGGACTTTATCAGGACCTGTAAGAAACGTCATAACGAAGATGATTACTCTGACTATGATGTGAAGAACTGGCTGGAGATCGATAAGATCCGTCATGACCTGGGCAAGGATACAATTACTCAGAAGAGCCTGCTTACCAGGACAAAAGAGGCTTTGGATGCGGAAGATTACGATCAGGCTTCAGAGTATCAGCTGGAGATACAGCATAAGGTTGGAGCCCTGACAGACCTGTATTACAAATATAAAAAGAATCTATTATAACGGGAGAGTAAAATGTTAGACATTAAGAGAATAAGAGAAGATTTCGACGGAGTTAAGGAAAGAGTAGAATTCAGGGGCAAGGGCGACTTCGGCATAGATGATGTTAAGAAGTACGATGATCAGCGTAAGGAAATACTGGCTGAAGTCGAAGACAAGAAGCACAAGCAGAACACAGTATCTAAAGAGATTCCTAAGATGAAGAAGGCCGGGGAAGACACCACTGCGGTAATGGCTGAAATGAAGGAACTGTCTGCTGAAATCAAGGAAATGGACGGGAAACTTTCAGAGATAGAGACCAACCTGAGGAACGCCCTTTTGAATGTTCCTAATACGCCTGCTGAGGGAGTACCTTTCGGCAAAGACGATGCTGACAACGTGGAACTGAGAAAGCATGGGGAACCAACTAAGTTTGATTTTGAGCCGAAAGCCCACTGGGACATAGGCGAAAACCTGGGCATTCTGGACTTCGAGAGAGCTGCCAAGATAGCAGGAGCCAGATTCACTATCTACAAGGGTCTGGGAGCTAGACTTGAGAGAGCCATAGCCTGCTTTATGCTAGACCTTCATACTATAGACCAGGATTATACGGAAATCCTGCCGCCTTTCATGGTCAACAGAGATGCTATGACAGGAACGGGACAGCTTCCGAAATTTGAAGATGACATGTTCTATGTACCCCAGAAGGATTTCTTCCTCATACCGACAGCAGAAGTACCTGTTACTAATATGAGAGCTCAGGAAATCATAGATGAGGCAGAGCTGCCAATACATTACACAGCTTACACCCCTTGTTTCAGAGCCGAAGCAGGTTCTGCAGGCAGGGATACGAGAGGAATAATCAGACAGCATCAGTTTAACAAAGTGGAACTGGTCAAGTTCGTTAAGCCGGAGACATCATGGGATGAGCTTGAGTCATTGACTCTGGATGCAGAGGAAGTCCTGAAGAGGCTTGGCCTGCCGTATCACGTTGTCAAACTCAGCTCGGGAGACCTGGGATTCTCATCGGCGACCACTTACGATATCGAAGTCTGGATGCCAAGCTACGGAAGGTATGTTGAGATTTCTTCATGTTCCAACTTCCTGGATTTCCAGGCAAGACGCGCTAACATCAGATTCAGAAGAAACGGCGGCAAGCCGGAATTCGTTCATACACTTAACGGCAGCGGACTGGCTGTTGGAAGAACTACGGCCGCCATACTGGAGAATTTCCAGCAGGAGGATGGCAGCGTTATAGTTCCTGAAGTCCTGAGAAAATATATGGGCGGCGTTGAAAGGATCGAAAAGCAAGATGTTTAAATTACCAGATTACATTGAGCCTGATTTCTCTCAGGAGAAATTCATTAAGGCTCCTAATGCCAAGCTGGAGGCTTCGCCGGTGGATAAAGCCGCTCCGGAACATTTCCATGCTACATCAATATTTCCTGAATACTTCAAGATAGACGGTCAGTGGTATCTGGCCGAGGACAGCAGAATGGACTGCGTGCCCGTATTCGAGAATAATAAGATATACGTCAGAGAGTTCAGAAACCTGAGACAGGGCGACATGGTCGTCACAGGCAGAACGGAAGACTGTGAAGAGGGTATATATGTCCACGCTAACTGCTTCGACTGGGAGCAGAAACGCAGCGTAGGGAACTTCGCCTTCCGTCAGAGCAGAAGCAGAGAGACAGCCTTCACCTATGACTACGAACAGCTTTGCGACATATTGAAATATGAAAAAGAGCATGACGGTTATGTAGTATGGGTACTGGGACCTGCTTGCGCCTTCGATGTCACAGCCAGAGAATCCTTTGCGAAACTGGTGGAAAACGGCTATGTTCAGGCTTTGCTGGCGGGCAACGCTCTGGCAACTCACGACCTGGAGGCTGGCTATATAGGCACTGCTCTGGGCGTGGATATCAGAACGCAGATGCCCTATACCAACGGCCACTACAACCATATAGACACAATCAATAAAATCAATACCTACGGTTCTATTGCGAAATTCCTGGAGAAAGAGAATATCCCCGACGGCATCATCAAAGCCTGCGTGGACAACGATGTTCCCTTTGTGCTCAACGGCTCCATCAGAGACGACGGGCCCTTGCCTGAGGTATACGAGCACACCTATGTAGGCCAGGACGCTATCAGATCCCACGTGCGTAAGGCGACTACAGTCATTGGAATGGCTACGGTCCTGCATACTATAGCTACTGGGAATATGACGCCGACTTACAGAGTTCTGGGCGACGGAACCATCAGGCCGGTATACTTTTACATGGTAGACACAGTAGAATTCGCAGTCAACAAACTGGGTGACAGAGGAAGTCTGTCGGCCAAGGGGATCGTCACCAACGTGCAGGATTTCATGCGTAACGTGACTTCGCAGTTAGGACTGTAACGACAGGAGATCAGGAGGGAGTTTTATGAGGTCTTTGTTCGGCAAGATCTTCAATAAGATTTTCAGCAGATTTACAATCACATTAGTATTTATACTTATACAACTATACTACTTCTTCGTGCTTGTGTTCAAACTGGCCTATTACGCCAAGTGGATAAGCATAGGATTTACAGTTGTAGCAGTGATTCTGGCGCTGTTCATTATTTGGCGCGACTATAATCCGGCCTATAAAATAGGCTGGATTCTTTTGATATGCCTTTTGCCGATAATGGGCGTGCCCCTGTACCTTTTGTTCGGCAATAAACGGCCGGCCAAACTGCTTAAACGCAGGATCGATCCTATGGAGCAGATACATCGGGACGATCTGAAACAGGAGGACGACATACGCAACATAGCTTCGCCGAGGCTGCAGCGGACCTGCTCGTATATTTCGGAGAAAGGTCCGTATCCGGCTTGGAAGAACACCCGCACCAAGTATTACCCAGTGGGTGATGACATGTTTGAGGACATGCTGAAGGATCTTGCCAAAGCCGAGCATTTCATTTTCATGGAGTATTTCATCTTCTCCAAAGGCTGGCTTTGGGAGAAGGTCTTTGCGATACTTAAGGAAAAGTCGGCTGCCGGCCTGGATGTGCGGATAATATACGATGATATCGGGACCATGGCCAAGATACCTAAGCATTTCGAGAAATTGCTGAAGGAAAATAATATCAAGGTAATGTCATTTAATAAGATGAGGCCGATCTTATCTCTGGTCTACAACAACCGTGACCACAGGAAGATAACGGTCATCGACGGCTATATAGGATACACGGGCGGCGCCAATATCGCTGACGAGTACGCCAATAAGATAGTGCGCTTCGGTCACTGGAAGGACAGCGGCGTAAGAATGTACGGCGACGCTGTATGGAATCTGACGGTCATGTTCCTTAATATGTGGAATTCCTTCATCAAGACTGATGTGGGATATGACGTCTTTCAGCCCCATGTCTGGCATCCGGAAAGTTTCAAGACTGACGGTATCGTTCAGCCTTATTCTGATACGCCTCTTGACGATGAAAACCTGGGTGAAAATGTTTACCTGGAGATCCTCAACCAGGCGGAGGATTACGTGTTCATATACACGCCATACCTGATCATAGATAATGAGATGCAGACGGCGCTGACACTGGCAGCCAAGCGCGGCGTAGACGTGCGTCTGGTGACGCCGGGCATACCGGATAAACCTCTGATATACACTTTGAGCAGGTCGTACTATGAACCCCTGATCAAAGCCGGAGTCCGCATTTACGAGTACACGCCGGGGTTCATCCACGCCAAGAGCTTCGTCAGCGACGACCGGGTAGCCGTGGTGGGCACAATCAACATGGATTACAGAAGTCTGTTCCTGCATTTCGAATGCGGCGCCCTGCTCATTGAAAACAGCGCCATCGAAGACATCAGGAACGACTGCATCGAGACCTTCCAGCGCAGCTATGAAATCACGGCCGAAGACCGCAAGAGATTCTTCTTCGGCAGGCTTCTTGCGGCTGTGCTCAGGGTGTTCGGGCCGGTGTTATAGGAGGCAGTATGAACAAAACATTGCATGATTTTCTCAGGGCCCACGCCAGCGGTTCGCCGGTTTCTTTCCATATGCCGGGCCACAAAGGTTCGGCTGTTTATCGCCAGCTGGGCTATGATGATTTCCTGGACAATATGGTCGACTGGGATATTACGGAGATCCCGGGAGCGGACAATCTCTTTCAGACGGAAGGCGTAATTGCGTCTGTTATGGATCGCTATTGCAGTCTGTACGGCAGCCGGGCATCGTATTTGCTTATTAACGGGAGCAGCTGCGGGCTGATTGCGGCGATCATGAGTTGCGTGCCTCGTGGCGGCCGCCTGATAATGGCGCGCAACTGTCACAAATCGGTATTTAACGGTCTGTCTCTGGCAGGAGTGGAGCCGGTCTATGCTTATCCTGAAATGATAGAGGCTTACGGCATTACAGGGGAGATCAGCGTTGATGAGATCAGGCGTTGTCTGGATGCTGCGCCTGACGCATCGGCAGTCCTTCTGCCCAGCCCAAATTATTACGGCATCTGCAGTGATATTGGCGCTATAGCGGAACTTGTCCATAGCCGGGGGAAGATCCTCATAGTGGATCAGGCCCACGGGGCTCACCTGAAATTTTTCGATGAATATTGCGGAGGGCTGAAGCTGGCAGCTGAAAATCTGGGAGCAGACATTGTCATTGACAGTACACACAAAACTCTGGCGTCTTTTACTCAGAGTGCTGTTGCTAATGTCTTCGGCACCAGAGTAAATCTCTTTGATTTCGAAGATGCCCTGCAGAAAATCGAGAGCACCAGTCCATCGTATCTGCTTATGGCGTCGCTGGATATAAATGCTGATATATTAGAAAAACATGGTCGCCAGCTCATTGCTGATTGGCGCCATGATTTGGATTGGTTCTATAAGGCGGCATCCAGGATAGAAGGCCTGCGGGTAATGAACCATTCGTTATTAGACGATTCCAAGCTGAACCTGGACATGAGCCATTACGGTCTCGATGGTCTGGCTCTGGAGAAGAAACTTATGGCCCGCAATATCTATCCGGAACTGGTAACGGGAAACATAGTTATGTGTATGACTGGAATCGGTAATAGACGATGCGACTATGAAGCCCTTATTGGAGCACTTTCAGAGATCGCATCCGAGGGCCATTTGCTGGATTCTGTGGAAGCCGCTCCGGCGCCCTGGTCCTTCAAAGACCTGAAGCAACACCCGGTTCCGGCTGTCAGAAAGAAATCGCAATTAAACGATGCGGCTGGGAAGATATGTGCCGCATCGATAATTCCGTATCCGCCGGGCATTCCTATTATCTGCCCCGGCGAGGAGCTGGACCAGGAGATAATTGATTATGTTTCTGATCTCCGCGCCCGTGGTGAAAATGTCATGGGAGTAGATAGCGACGGAAGGATCACAGTAGGCGCCTGAAAAGACTAACCGTTCTTTCGCTGAACGATCCCGCAGGAGCAAGTGCAGTCATAGTCGCAAGCGAGCAGGAAGAACAGACAAATATGGCCGCGATGTTTGAAGACGGAATAAAGTGCGATTATAATGGTGAAAACATGCTTGCATGATTTTCACCTGAAGAATCGCACTTTAAAGGAGTTGCATCTAAAAATGAAGCAACTCCTTAAGTATTCCGTCAAGTTCGCGGCATATTCTGTTCTTCGCGAGTGAGACTATATGACTGCCTGCACACGAGGACTAGTGAGGCGAAAGAATGGTTAGTCGTCATCCTCGTCGTTGTCGTTGTCGTCATCATTGTCATTATCGTGTGTGTCAATCTTATCTTTGTCCCAGCCGCTAATGACGCCTGAGGAAGCGTTGATCTCGAAGTCGTATTCGTAGTTGCCCAGAGTTGCTTCGCCCTCATAAACATAGATACCGTCTTCCTTTTCCAGGTTGATATTCTTAATAGTAGCGCCAGGGATCTTAGCCAGAACTATGCTCTTAGCCTTAGCTACTGAAATACGGTCGCTGGAGCTATTGTTTGAATCATTGCCCGTTGCGGTTCCTTCAGAACCGCTGTTATCGCTCTCTGAAGCGCCGCTTACAGCGTCGTTGTCACTGGAACCGTTGCTGTTGCTGTCATTGTCCGAAGTGTCATTATCTTTGTCGTTGTCATCATTCGGTATCACTGTAGCAGTACCGTATTTGATAGAACTTTCCAGAATCTTACCGCTGGCTGGATTTACCGTTGCGTCTCCGTAGAAATCTGCAGATTTGAAAGATGCTTCATATTCATAGAGACCGTCATCCTTGACCAGATTTACACTGATAGAAGTTATTCCGGAGAATTTAGCCTTTAGGATTTTTACTACTTCAGCCTTGCTTAGAGTAACTTTCTCGCTGCCCAGATCGTTATCCAGCTGAGAGTCAACTGACTTTACCTTCTGCGTCTTCTTGCTCACTTCTACTTCGTAAGTTTCCTTATTGGTCGCATCGTAGAATGTGATTTCATATTTGGTTGATTCTTCTTCTGTTGCCTTATACTCGGCATTTGCCGGAACATGTTTCTTCGCCAGGTCTCTAGCCTCCGTAGAAGTCAGGGCATCCGACAGAACTGTGGAAGCTATAAGTGCTATGGCTACGACTGCTACGGCAGCGCCGGCAATCAGAGTGTTCCTTTTGTTAAATATACTTTTCATGTTGTACTCCTTTCTCAATACAATTTCTTACTATGGCCATATAATAACCTGCGAAAATGAAACCAAAATGAAAATTTTCATTGTTTTTTAATATTTTTAATATATGATAAGAGTAGATAAAGGAGGAGCGCCATGAGATTACTGATAGTTGAAGATGAGAAGCAACTTTGCAGGAATATTGCCAAGTATATGAAAATCGAAGGATATACCTCCGACTGTTGCTTCAGCGGCGGCGACGCTATGGATTATATAGAAGCCGCCGATTACGACGCCGTGATCCTGGACATAATGCTGCCGGAGGTCAACGGGCTGGACATTTTGAAAGAGATGAGAGCGAAGGGCCGCACTACGCCGGTGCTGCTGCTTACAGCAAAAAATACAGTGGAAGACAAGGTGGCGGGCCTTGACGGCGGCGCAGACGATTATCTTACCAAGCCTTTTTCATTGGAGGAACTGGCTGCCAGGGTCAGAGTCATGATCAGGCGCGGTGGCGTTGACAGAGACGACCACATACTGAAAGTTGGACCGCTGTCACTAAATACCAAGAGCAAGATGGCAAATCGCGACGGCCGGGAAATCGTCCTTACTGCCAAGGAATACGCAATACTTGAATATCTTATGCATAATAAAGGTATGATTTTGTCCAGAGAGAAGATAGAAGAACACATCTGGAATTACGACTACGAGGGCAGCAGCAATATCGTAGATGTATATATCAGGACACTGCGCCGGAAAATCGATGCAGACTATGATGAGAAACTGATCCAGACGGTCAAAGGAATGGGTTACGTGATCAAATGAAAAACATGTCTATAAAGAAAAAAGTTACATTATATTATTCGCTGGTACTAATAGGGATCACAGTGCTGATACTTGGGGTGTTCATTGTTATAATGGACAACCAGACCAACACGATTTCCAGCGGCACCCTGAAGGACGCCGTGCAGAATTCCTTCGAGGATATTGAAAGCGAGCACAGCACCCTGCAGATAGATGACGACTTCGATAATTATTATAAGGGCGTTACGCTGCTGGTGTACAGCGATAAGGGTGATCTTATCAAGGGATCCGTGCCGGCGGCTTTCAAGGCGGCTACGCCTCTGACCACGGGCAAACTGAGGAAAGTGGAGACTGCCAATGACACGTGGCTGGTCTACGACCTGCATAACACCTACGACAACGGCCAGGGTATCTGGGTCCGGGGCATTTACGCCATGGACAACGAGGCGGCATACCTGCGATCTATAATTATCATCATGCTGATAATCCTGCCAATCTTACTTTTGCTCGCCATCCTCGCCGGGCGGCGCATAACCAAGCGCGCTTTTGCACCTGTGTCAGACATTACCGAGGCTGCTCAGACCATAGGCTCCGGTAAGGACCTGTCACGCAGGCTGCCCGTCGGCGCCAATAAAGACGAGCTATATTATCTGACGGAAACGCTGAATGACATGATGGCTCGCCTGGAGACAGCCTTCAAGGCTGAGAAACAGTTCACCTCAGATGTATCTCACGAGCTCAGGACGCCGGTGTCGGTAGTTCTGTCCGAGTGCGAGCTGCTCCTTAAAGAAAACCATGATGGGGCTGAATACAGGGAGTCCATCGAGATGATACAGAAGCAGTGCAAGCGGACTATGGCTCTGATCCAGCAACTTTTGCAGCTGTCACGGACTATGGACAAGGAAACGGTCATGGAGAAGGAACGCCTGGATCTGTCGGCTCTCTGTAGAGATATGGTTGACGAATACTCCAAGGTGGCTGAAGAACAGGGCATTGAGATGGAGGCCAATATTGAGAATCAGATATTTTTCAATGGCGACCAGACTCTGCTTATACGTATGATGGCCAATCTCCTGACCAACGCCGTCAAATATAACGAAGCGCCGGGAACCGTTTGGATGACCCTGTCTCGGAACGAAAAGAATACCGTCATAACTGTAAGCGATGACGGTATAGGTATATCGGAGGAGGATCAGAAGAATATCTTCAATCGGTTCTATAAGGCTGACCGGTCCCGCGCCCACGAAGGGGACAGTTTCGGTCTGGGTCTGGCCATGGTACGCTGGATAGCCGAAGCTCACGGCGGAGAGATTTCCGTTGAAAGCACACTGGGCCAGGGCAGCGTGTTTACTGTTATATTGCCCGAGGCCTGATCATAATTTCAGGGCACGCATAGAGTTCAGTATGCACAGTACAGCCACGCCTACATCGGCGAAGACGGCTTCCCACATAGTCGCCAGGCCGAAGGCACCAAGGCCCAGAATGGCGAATTTGATAACCAGCGCGAATACTACGTTTTGCCTGCAGATCTTCATGGTCTTGCGGGCAATTTTCATTACTGCGGTCAGTCTGGAAATGTCGTCGGTCATTATGACTACATCGGCGGCTTCCACTGCTGCGTCTGACCCGAAAGCTCCCATGGCAATGCCCACGTCGGCACGGGCCAGGACAGGAGCGTCGTTGATGCCGTCACCAACAAAAACCAGCCTGTTCTTCTCGCCTTCGGCGGCTATGGCTGTCTCCAGGGCATCGACTTTCTGCCCCGGCAGAAGTTCGCTCATAATGTCTGTGACGCCTATGGCCTTGCCTACGGCTTCGGCAATTTCCAAGCGGTCGCCTGTGAGCATGATCTCCCGTTTGACACCGAGCTTTTTCAGTTCAGCCAGGGTATCTGCGCAGTTGTCTCTGATCTGATCGGCAACTGCTATGTAGCCCAGGTAATTATTTTCATCGGCCACATAGACTATGGAACCCATATCTGTTGCTTCGACGAAGTCTGCGCCTATATCTCTCATGAGAGCAGCGTTGCCGAAGTATATCTTTCTTCCGTTATACAGACAGCTTATGCCCTTGCCGGCCAGTTCATGATAATCGGTGACTGGGCCCTCAGAGGCCTCAGTATTATCGCTGCGCTCCTTCCAGCAGGCCGCAATAGACGCGGCGATAGGGTGATTAGACTTAGCCTCACATACAGCTGTCATTTCCAGAAGTTCTGCCTCGGAAATGCCGCCTGCCGGGCTGATTTTTGTTACGGCGAACCGACCTGTCGTCAGGGTGCCTGTCTTATCGAAGGCAAAGGTGTCCACCTTGGCAAGAGCCTCCAGGTAGTTGCTGCCTTTGACCAGAATGCCCTGCCTGGACGCGGAGCCCACGCCTGCGAAGAGACTCAGAGGGACCGAAATGACCAAAGCGCACGGGCACGAGATCACCAGGAATATCATGGCCCGGTAGAGCCACTCATCGAAGGCGGACCAGCCGAAAACGATTGTCGGTATAACGGCAAGAGCCACAGCACAGCCTACTACCATAGGAGTGTAATAGTGAGCGAATTTGGTTATGAACTTTTCTACAGACGCCTTCTTGCTGCTGGCATTTTCCACCAGATCCAGGACTTTTGCCACGGTGGAATCTTCATAGACCTTAGTTACGCGGACCTGAAGGAGGCCTGTCAGATTGATAGTGCCGCTGATGACTTCAGCACCCTCGGTAACGTCTCTCGGCATGGATTCGCCGGTGAGGGCAGCTGTGTCCAGGGATGATGAGCCGTTGATGATGACGCCGTCCACAGGGATCTTCTCACCGGGACGGACCAGAATCACGTCGCCGAGCTTCAGTTCCTCGGGATCCACTCGTTCTTCCTTGCCGTCTGCCAATCTGTTGGCGAATTCCGCCTTAATGTCCATAAGTCCGGCGATGGATTTTCGGGAATTATTGACTGCGTAATCCTCGAAAAACTCGCCAACCTGGTAGAATAGCATAACCGCAACGGCTTCCGGGTACTGGCCGCAGTACAGGGCACCAAGAGAAGCAATGGTCATGAGAAAGTTCTCATCCAAGAGCTCCAGATGGATTATGCCTATAACAGCTTCAAAGATCGTTTTGTAGCCGGCAACCAGGTATGCGCCGATAAAAAACCAGAAATTGCCTGTAGCGAAGCCCACAGCGTATAGGGCTGCCGATATAAGTATTTTAGCTATGTCGATTTTCTGTTCCTTGTTCATGTTTGTCCCTCTTATTTAATGATTTTGCATCCACGGTCGACTTTGGTAATGGCTTTCTGAGCGGCAACCATAACATCATCGAACTTTTCATCCTCTGCATCGATGTTGATCTTCTGAGTCATGAAACTGATGCTGCATTCATTGACGCCGTCGATTTTACCGATAGCTCTTTCCATTTTAGCCGCGCAGTTGGCGCAGTCCAGATTTTCAAGCTTATAAGATTTCTTCATTTTAGTACCTTCCTTTACAGTTAAAATCAAAAATAATGTCTACTATGTGGTGGATATGTCTGGCCTCCTCCGTGTCGGACAGGGTGTAATAGACCTCTTTCCCGTCCTTGCGGGATGTGAGTATGCCTGCGCTGCGCAGGACCTTCAGGTGGTGTGACACTGCAGGCGATGACATTTCCACAGCGGCGGCGATATTAGCTACGCAGTCCTCCGTGTGGCAAAGAAGCCACAGGATCTTGACCCGCGTAGGGTCACTTAATAGCGCAAAGGTATCCGCTACATTGTCGAATACATCCTGGCAGGGTATGTCCCGCAGGTATTGGGCTGTGGCTGTGCCGTGGTTATGTGGTAATCTGATTTCTGCCATTTTCATCCTCCTTGATTAAACGATTAAGCAATCGTTTAATTGTTATGCTTATGTTATGCCCTGAAATAATGCATTTAAACACACAAACCTATATTTTTTTCGACAAATTCGGTTCACTTTGTATTATGTATTCCTTATGTTATATTTATATCAAATATATAGTGATTTTTGGGATTTAATGTTGTATAATAACCTTCGTATGATTATTAAAAGATTAATGAATACTATTATTTAGAAAGGAAGGTTTCAATTTATGAGTTCTAATGCAAAACATTTGCATAGCATCGATGCCGGACATTATAAAAATACTGCCGGATGTGAAACCGAAGTGATGCCTATTCCAGACATTGTCAAGATATCAATGTCACAGAACATAGGCGCACCTTGCAAGCCTCTCGTGAAAAAGGGAGACGAAGTCAAGGTAGGACAGTTGATCGGCGACACGGATGCTTTCGTAAGTGTACCTGTCCACTCCAGCGTATCGGGAACGGTAACTGGAATCGAGACTCAGCGTTCTGCTATGGGCGGAAATGACACTCTGGTAGTCATTGAAGCAGATAAGAAGCAGGAACTGGCTGAGGGGATCAAAGCACCTGAGATCACAGACCAGCCAAGCTTTGTAAAAGCTGTAAGAGACAGCGGTCTGGTAGGTTTGGGAGGAGCTTCATTCCCGACACATATCAAATTTAATCCAAAGAACATCGATGATGTGCATACATTCATCGTCAATGGTGCAGAGTGTGAACCATTCATTACTTCTGACCACAGAACGATGCTTGAGGATGCGCAGCAGGTAATCGACGGCGCTCAGATGATCATGAAGTATCTGGGTACTGAGCAGGGTTACATTGCTATCGAGGAAAACAAACCTGATGCTATAGCAAACTTCGATAAGATGCTTGCTGAGCAGGGTATTTCAAACATCAAGACATTCAAGCTCCAGGCTAGATATCCTAAAGGAGCAGAAAGAGTTTTGATCTACGAGATCACAGGCAAACACTGTGACGCAGGCGTGCTTCCTGCAGACCTGGGAGTTATTGTTTCCAACGTAACTTCAGTGGCATTCTTTGGCCAGTATCTGAAAGACGGCGTTCCACTAACTAAGAAGAGAATGACCGTTGACGGCGATGCTGTAAATACACCGAAGAACATTATTGCACCTATAGGCACACAGATCCATGACATTATGGAATTCTGCGGCGGCTATAAGTCAGCACCTACTAAGATCCTCATGGGAGGACCTATGATGGGCAGAGCGATATTCTCCGATAAGATGCCAATAGTTAAAAATAATAATGCTCTTCTGGCTTTTTCTAAGAGTCAGGCGTTCATTCCTGAGGAGACTGCTTGTATCCATTGCGGAAGATGTCACGTGGCATGTCCATTTGATCTGCTTCCTACAGGATTTGCAGACGCTTATGAACAGAGAGACGCTCAGAGACTGAGTGACCTTCAGGTCATGCAGTGCATGGAGTGCGGAAGCTGCTCATTTGTCTGTCCTGCAAGAAGACCTCTCAGCTTTATGAACAAACTGGGTAAAGGTCTGGTAAAGGAGGCTGGGATCAAGTAATGGAAAATCAATATTATGATAATTTAACAGTATCCTCGTCACCACATCTGGTCACAGGCCTGGATACGAGGAAGACGATGATGATGGTGCTCATAGCACTGATCCCGTCATTCCTGGTAAGTATATATGTATTCGGTTTCAGAGTAATAATTCTGACTATCGTATGCGTAGTAGCTTCAGTATTCTTCGAATGGGGCTACAATAAGTTAATGAAGAAACCACAGACCATCGGAGATCTGAGCGCATGCGTGACAGGAACTATCCTGGCATTCAACCTGCCTTCAAGTTTCCCATATTGGATGGCTATCATAGGATGCTTTGTTGCAATAGTTGTAGTAAAGATGCTCTACGGCGGACTCGGCAGAAACATTGCCAACCCTGCTATCGTAGGACGTATCGTACTGCTGCTGTCATTCACAACACAGATGACTACATGGCCTGTTACCCGTCTTGCAGCTACAGACGCAACTACAGGAGCAACCCCTTTAGGACTGCTGCAGGCAGCTAAGGGCGGTTCCGTAACACTTCCTTCGAACATGGAAATGTTCCTTGGATTCATCGGAGGTTCCATGGGTGAAGTCAGTGCGCTGGCTATCCTCATCGGTGGAGCATTCCTTATCTGGAAGAAGATAATATCACCGATAATACCGTTGACCTTTATAGGTACAGTATTTGTATTCGCATTTATCTATTACAGTATCGTCGGTGGAGATTACAGCGCTATGCATATGGCTATATTCCATATCTGCGCAGGCGGCGTTATGCTGGGAGCATTCTTCTGTGCTACAGATTATGTAACATCACCTATAATGCCACTTGGCAAAGTAATATTCGGTATCGGCTGCGGAGTCGTGACCATGGTCATCAGGCTGTGGTGTTCATTCCCGGAAGGCGTTTCATTCGCTATACTGTTCATGAATGTTCTGTGCCCGCTCATCGACAACTTTGCTATTAAGAAGTTTTATGGAGGTGCAAAGAAAAATGAAAAGTAATACATATAAAGAATATATTGCACCTGTTGTAGTACTTGTTTGTATATGCCTGGTAATCACTGCCGCACTGGCAGTTACCTATGGAGTAACAAACCCTATAATCGTCAAGAATACTAAGGCAACGGCCGACAAGGCAAGGACAACTTTGCTGAAGGATGCCGACAGCTTCACTCAGTATAAAGGCGATTTGGTAGTTGAAGAAAAAGATTCAGTCTATGTACAGGATGTATATACTGCAAACAATGGCGCCGGAATGGTGGCTACAGTAGTAACCAAGTCATTCGGCGGAGCGCTTACCATGATGGTAGGCATAGATAATAAAGGCGCGATCACAGGCGTCCAGATAATGGATCATGCTGACACGCCGGGACTGGGAACAAAAAATATGACTACGTCATATCTTGCCCAGTACAAAGGCCTCACCAAGCTGAACTCCAAGTCCGTCAAGGACGATGGCCAGATCAACTACATAAGTGGTGCCTCTGTTACAGGAAGTGCTGAGCACTACGGCGTGTACACCGCTTTAGACCAGTACAATAAAATGGGAGGTGTGAAGTAATGGAAAAGAAAAGTAAACTGAGCATCCTGACCAATGGTATAATCAAGGAAAATCCGGCATTGGTACTAGTACTTGGTACTTGTCCTACACTGGCGACTACATCGTCAGTTACTAACGGAGTTGGAATGGGAATTTCCGCAGCAGTAGTACTTATTTGTTCAAACATAGTAATTTCTGCTTTGAGAAAGATCATCCCTGACAAGGTAAGAATCCCGTGCTACATAGTAGTAATCGCTGGATTCGTAACAGTCGTACAGCTGTTGCTGCAGGCATATGTGCCTTCGCTGTATTCATCGCTGGGACTGTTCATACCACTGATCGTTGTAAACTGTATCATCCTTGGACGAGCAGAAATGTTCGCTAATAAGAACTCAGTCATCGACTCCGCCATGGACGGGATCGGAATGGGCATCGGCTTTACCTTTGCTCTGGCATGCATGGGCGCTGTAAGAGAATTGCTCGGATCCGGCACATTGCTTGGAATCAACATTCTTGCAGGACATATCGAACCAATGGGAATCTTCAATTTGGCTCCTGGCGGATTCTTCACTTATGCAGTCATCATGGCTTTGGTTGCTTATCTGACTAAGGATAAGAGCAAGATCAAGAAAGACTTTGGATGTGGCGGATGCGCCATGGAATCCACTTGCGGTGGAGAGAGAAAAGAACTTGAGAAGCTCGTAGAGAAGAAAGGAGAAGAGGCATGCTAACTTCAATGCTAGTAATCATCATCAGTATGGTGCTGGTTAGTAACTACCCATTGGCACAGTTCCTCGGTATCTGTCCTTTCCTGGGAGTTTCGAAAGACCTGGATTCAGCCAAAGGCATGGGCATTGCCGTAACCTTTGTAATGGTCCTGGCAACAGCGGCAACATGGCCTATCATGCAGTTGCTGAACGCATTTGATATACCTTATCTACAGACAATAGTATTCATACTGATAATAGCAGCATTAGTACAGTTCGTAGAGATGTTCATGAAGAAGAATATGCAGTCACTGTATAAGTCACTGGGTGTATTCCTTCCTCTGATCACAACAAACTGCGCAGTACTGGGTGTCTGCATAACGAACATAGATAACAATTACAATTATATCGAATCACTGGTTAATTCATTCGGCGCTGGAATCGGATTCCTCTTCGCTATGGTCATCATGGCCGGCGTAAGAAGCAAGCTCGTAGATCAGAGCCATATGCCTGAAGCATTCAGAGGCGTTCCAATCACATTAATTACTGCAGCAATATTGTCCTTGAGCTTTATGGGCTTCCAGGGCATGTTCTCATAGGATTGGAGGTATTACAGAATGAATTTGATAGTAATAGCAGTCGTAGTCGTAGTACTGATCGGCTTTGTAGGCGCAGCTATCCTAAGCTTCGCTTCCAAAGTATTCGCAGTGCCTGTCGATGAGACTTTTGTAAAACTCCGTGCTGAACTGCCGGGTGCTAACTGCGGTGGATGCGGCTTTGCCGGATGCGATGACTATGCCAACGCATTATCGGAAGACCACACACTAAGCTGCAGCAAATGCCCTGTAGGCGGTCCTGACGTGGCAACTAAACTGGGAGATATCCTGGGCGTGTCTGCCGGAGCCGGAGAGAAACAGGTAGCTGTGGTTCAGTGTAATGGAACCAAGGAAGCTGCCAAGGCTCTCCTGACTTACAACGATATCAAGACATGTAAGGCTGCCAAGCAGCTCTTCGGCGGCATGAACGCATGCCCATTCGGATGTCTGGGACTTGGCGACTGCACAGCAGCCTGCGAGTTTGACGCAATCCATATCTGCGACGGCGTAGCCGTAGTAAACAGGAATGATTGCGTTGCCTGCGGAGCTTGCGCAACAGCTTGTCCTAACAATCTTATCAGGATCTCACCTGCTAAGAATCTTGTCATCGTACAGTGTGCCAATAAGGCAAAGGGCGGCGAGGCCAGAAAAGCCTGTAGCAATGCCTGCATCGGTTGCGGAAAGTGCGAGAAGACATGTAAGTTCGACGCTATCCACGTTGAAGATAACCTTGCGTTTATCGATCCAGAGAAGTGCAAGAACTGCGGCATGTGTGCCAAAGAGTGCCCAACCGGCGCTATCGTCAACATGAAAGTGAAGAAAGCTAAACCTGCAGCACCTAAGGCTGAAGCGGCTCCTGCTCCTGCAAAGGAAGCAGCTCCTGCTGAGGAAAATGCTCAGGCATAGTAATTGAGCGGAGGAATCTTCGCTACAAGAAGAAACTAAGAGAGACTGTCGAAAGACGGTCTCTTTTAAGTATGACGGGCATGCCGTCAATCTGTGGTGAAAGTCCACGTGGGGCGTAGTTGCCGACGAACCCCAAAGCGACTTGCAAGTTTCACATC
>NZ_SNXO01000018.1 GCF_004362975.1 Aminicella lysinilytica
GTATGAGCTTCACATTGATTTTATTGGCCATTATTGTTGGCCTCCCTTCTGTATATTTGAGTTATCACTCATGTATATTGTACAGAAGTTCTGTATAAAAGTGGAGCTAATGTGCGTATTGATGTCAAGTAGGGCTATCAACTATACAGGTGGGGCCATAAAGAGTATCACTGGTGCTTATGACGCGAAATATTCACAACCGGGACAAACGGTAAAATATTGCCAAATTGATTGATCAAGACCAGCCTTTGCGATTTCCTCTCTTAAAATAGCATCGGATTCTCTAACAAATTCCAATTTGTCTCTAGTTATTGCGCCAACTACCCTAACTCCAAGGCCAGGGCCGGGGAATGGTTGTCTCCAAACCTGTTCATGTGGGAGCCCTAGAGCCTCTCCAACAGCTCTCACTTCATCTTTAAATAACCATTTTACAGGTTCAAGGAGCTGGAAGTCTATGTCTTCTGGTAGTCCACCAACATTATGATGGGATTTTACTACACCCTTATTAGAAACACTTTCGATTATGTCAGGATATATGGTACCCTGAACCAGAAAGTCCATTTTACCTAGTTTCCTTGATTCCTCTTCAAAAACCCTAATAAACTCTTCGCCGATTATTTTACGCTTTCTTTCAGGCTCATCTATGCCATCTAGTTTCTCTAAAAATCTATCTACCGCATTTATTGTAATAAGAGGCATTCCAAACTGTCTTCCAAAAATCTGATCTATTAGTTCAGGCTCACCTTTTCTCATAAGTCCATGATTTACAAACATACATGTTAACTGATTGCCAATAGCCTTATAAACTAGGGCTGCACACACCGAACTGTCAACACCTCCAGATAGTGCACATAAAACTTTTTTATCTCCAACAGTTTCCCTAATCTGCTTAACTGCATCTTCAATAAAGGCATCCACTGTCCAATCACATGTGAACCCACAGACTTTAATAAAACTTTCAATTTCTTCGACGGATTTTAAATTACCCTTTTCTAAAACAGGTACATTTAAAGATTTCACCTTTGATAGATCTGCATCAACTTCATCATCACCTACCACAATCACTGCCTTAGGATTAAGTTTTTCTAAATCCTGGTTATCTGGCTTCACTTCACAGTAAACTTTGGACTGTCTGGCTATTTTTGCCACCTGTTGATTATTATGTGCCCCAAAGTCAACTACTAACAATAGTTCTTTATTCATGGCTTTGCCTCCTGTATTTTTATTTATGTGAAAATTATACTATATAGAATTTTGGTTCGCAATGAATTGCGCCATTATTTCCGCAGCATTCCTTACAAGTTGAGAACACGGCCTTTTCCTGTAATACTCTTTTGTTCGAGGTTCCGGTACCGGACTTTGCCTCTTTTCTTCTAGCCCTAATAGATTCCTGCATATCAAATTCCCGTTTTCTTTTTCAAACTCTTTTGCCAATTGCTGGATTCTCTCATAGTGGTTCTTTTTCCCTTCTCTATCATCAGGGTCAGCATATCCATAAATCATGCCGGCAACCATAAACATTCCGGTTACTGCACCACAAACCTCCCTTAACCTTCCCATTCCTCCACCAAAAGATGAGCTGATTTTAAGAGCTGTTTCCTCATCCATATCATACATGTCACTAAAAGCTAAAAAACAGATTGCGAACAATTATATCCTTTTTCAAAAAGCGCTACAGCTATATCTCCGTACTTCCTATCTTCGTTCATATATCTTTCCTTTCAATTTTTTTCATTATATATCATTTAGCAACCTTTAGCAAAAATAAATGAAAAACCTCACAATCACTTCTAGAAGTAACTGTGAGATTTTACATGATTTTGACTTTATTAGAGACCTATTTTTTTTCCTTCTTCAATTATCTTGTAGTATTTAAGAAAACCTTCTGCATTCTTTATCGAAAATCCGTGGGGACTAATGATCTCAAGCATGAGGTTCGGCTCTGTTACTACACATTTGCAGCTTTGAAATCCAGGCATGTACAAAATATTGTCATTACTGGCTCTAATTAAATTCTTTCCAAAATGCATTTTGTCTATCCTCTTTTCGTTATTGTAATACTTATTCTACCACCATAGAGAGAATATTCCAATAATTATTTACTGACAAAATGTTCTGATTATTGACAATATGTGTTAATGTTATAATTTTTTTAGAAATATCAGCCTCATATTCACTGCCATCTGCACTCTGCATTTTGCTCAGGGTACATTTACACCATTCGGGAGATGTTTGAAGTCACATAAACGAAAATATTACTCTCCGTCTATATTCTCAATTCGAATTTGGTATTCAGGATCATTTTTCTTTTGCCCGCACAAGCTCTATAGCTTCTTTTCCACTCATATGTTCAATGTCAAGTTCAATAAGACATACTTGATCAAATTGATTATCAATTACCTTTAGCCTTCCCTCTTCCTGCATAGGAGAATATCTTTCTGCAATTTTTTCGATGGCATGTCTTTTTTCTACTGGATCAGAAATAATATGTGCTTTCCCAAAGACAATTACACTCCTAAAGTAAGTAGTATACTCTTCCGGTACTATCTGATCTTTATCTATTACACAGAAGGATACTTTTTCATTACTAGTGATAGCATCAACCTTATGACCTGTTTTTGCACAGTGAAAGAATACTTTTTCCTCCTGATACACGTAGCTGAGAGGTACAGAATATGGATATCCATCATCCCCGTGTACTGCCAACACTCCTGATGTTCCATTTTCTAAAACTTTTACACTATCTTCCTTTGATAAGACTTGTTTTATTCGACGCATTTCTCGAAACATATGGTCACCTCTTTCTTTTATTTCTGTGATAAAAATATAACGTCTATTATCCATTCCTTCAAAGGCCTAACGGAACAAATAAAAGACGTTACCCGGCGGTAAATTATTTTTTTCAGTTTACCACATTAATAAATCAAAATCAATAGACGACTGACTATTAGTGCTTTCCACATTCATCTGCATGCTGATGCTCGTGACATACAGATCCAGTTGACTTAAGCTTTCCATCTAAATATGACAATACATTTCCCTTTGCTTCGCCTGCTGCACCAACGATAACTTCGATACCTCTCTCGTTAAAAATATCAATGGCACCGCCACCCATTCCGCCGGAGATAATTACATTAACACCTAATTCGTATAAATAATTAGGTAAAAATCCTGGTTTATGGCCTGGGTTAGGAATAGACTCTTCTTTTACTATTTCTTTATTCTCTACCTCGTAGATGTTAAAATTCTGGCAATGTCCAAAGTGTCCTGCTGTCATCTTTCCTTCACTTGCTACTGCTATCTTCATAATTTTTTCCTCCTATAATCTTCCATTTATAATTTAATTTTTTTCTGACTTATTCATTATTTCCAGAGTGTTTTTTAGAATACTCTGGAGTTCTCTGCCGGCGATACAATCTATCTGGGCAATACTTTTCCTGCTGTTAATGGCCACCGATGCCTTATGATCAAAAGGGATTAGCCCGGCAATCTCTGTTTGATTTTCTTGGCAAAACTTTTTTATTCTCTCAGTGTTCTCTTCATTGATATCATATTTATTTATGCATACCGCATGTTTTACATTAAAAAGTTTTGCTGTTTTTAGGATTCGCTGTAAGTCACTGATTCCAGATACCGTAGGCTCTGTTACAATCAAAACCATATCAACCCCACTGATGGAGGCAATAACAGGACATCCAATCCCGGGAGAGCCATCAATTATAGAAATCTCTTCCTCTCCAACATCCTTCATGCTTTTCTTCACCTCGGTTACAAGCTTGCCCGAAGCCCCAGCTCCCATTTTTAATTTTGCAGTTGCAAAGTTTGAACTTCCGTTATATACAAGAACCTCTCCATTTACAGCCTCTACCATGGTTATGGCCTGAACCGGACAAACATAGGCGCAAACTCCGCAACCTTCACAAGCATAAGGGTCCATGATAATCTTTTCTTTTAATGATATTGCACCAAAATTACAATTATCTTTGCACAAGCCGCACTGAGTGCATTTTGTGTAATTTATACTGGCCTTAGGCAGTCCGTAAAAATCTCTTTTATCCGGTTTCCCCTGCGGAGGCACTGTAATATGAAGATTTGGGGCATCTACATCACAGTCTGCATATGATTTTGATTTAAGTAAATAAATCAACGCAGAAGCCACTGTAGTTTTACCGGTTCCACCCTTTCCACTTAAAATCAAAAGCTTTTTCATTGGCACACCTTCTTTTCCACTATTCCACTTAAGACATTAAATATTCTTTTAGCTTTATCATTTGAATAGTATACTATCTCACCATTAGAATTATCCCTGCCCAAGTCTTTATCAAAAGGTATCTCTGCCACAATATCAATCTTGTTTTCTAGGCAAAAATCTTTACTTGGGTTTTCCTCTTCGGTACATTTATTTAAAACAATACCTAAAGGCTTTTCAAAAACAGTTACAAGCTGGTGTACCATTTCCAGGTTATGCCTACCAAACTCTGTAGGTTCTGCAACCAAGATGCAGTAGTCTACATCCTTTATAGATTCCATTACCATACACCCGCTTCCCGGAGGGCAATCGATAACAGTGTTTCTATTATCAGGTATGCTTCCTAAAAGCTCTTTAATAACAGGCACTCCCGACGCTTCCCCTATATTCATTATCCCTGATAAAAAGTGAGTCTCTCCAGACTTTCCAACTAATACTTCTCCAACTTCTTTTTTCTCTTCAGATACTGCATCATACTTGCAAACTATTTTACAGCCTCCGCAGGGATGACAAATCTCCGGAAAAACAATCGGAGTACCTTTAATAAAAACCAATGCATTAAATCTGCAAAAATCCACACACTCCCTGCATCCTACACACTTTTCTTTATCAAAAGCAGGAAGATATATGGTTACTTTCTTCTTTTCAATAATTTCTGGCTTAAAAAACAATTTGCCATTTGGCTCCTCTACATCACAGTCCACATAGGTGCTCTTTCCTAAGGCCGCTGCCAGATTTACCGCTACAAAGGTTTTTCCGGTTCCTCCTTTACCACTTAAAATAGCTATTTTCATCTTATCATTCCTTTCAAGTCAAAGGCTATTTGGAAAACCCATGGTTATGAAAACCTTCATGAATTTCACTTAGTATTTCTAACTTTCCTTGATTGAATTTTTCTATTTCTTTCTCAACATCTTCTGAAGTTGTCTTATATATTTTTATTTCTGCTGCATCTAAAACAATTGCGGCATTCTGTCCACATCTTGGAGTCAAAACAGCGTCTGCTTTCTTGTCTACAATAAGCTGTGCCGCCTTAGTACCTGCACCTCCCGCTGCATCTGCCGCCGGGTTAACAATAAATTCTCTCTCTTTAGTTTCTAAATCCACCATAAGGAATAATGGCGTTCTTCCAAAAGACACACAAACTGTACCCTTGTCTTCATTTACCGGTATTATTATTTTCATATTTTCCCCTCATTTCATCATCCATTCATCTCATAGCATTATGAGCATATGTTTATTATGATATAATTCTACCACGTTTTGAACATATGTCAATAACCTATTTTATTTTTTCAAAAAAAACACTTTAAACCCTCTAAAAAAAAGAAAAACGCACCAGCAAAAGCTTGTGCGCATAATTAAACTTTTATTTACAATATAATCTTAATCCTACCAGTAAACATCCTTCTACATAATTAAGATTTTTTTCTTCTAGATACTCTATTAATTCCTCACTTTCAGCTCCCGGCTGAATAACAATACACTTAAAATCTTTATTGCATTCTTTCATAAGCTCTAAACCTTTAACAGGATTAATACACAAATCTACAATGTCGATATTGTCATCTATTTCATTTAAAGATTTTAGTTCTTTCCCTACTCCATAAGTGCGGTAACCGTGTTGTTCTAGTCCATCCTTTATTTTGCAAGCATATTTTTCTTCATTAATAGTATTTCCCACTACAGCAAATACTTTTTGGTCCATGATTTCCTTTAATTCCATCTTTTTTCTCCTTGATTAATAATTTTACTTATGCTTCCAACAGTTTTTATTGCAAAATTTACCTCTGCATTTTTTTAGGCAGTCAATTTTTATGGAGCCACATGTTGGGCATGCATACTTACCCTCTTTTATTAACTGTAAATTTTCAAAACTCTCTTTCCATTGGGTGTTGCAATCATCACACATAACGTTACAGATATACCGGGTATAATTACCACCGTCAATATGTATTGCCATACCATTTATAAGACTGTCTGCAATTTTTTTACGTGCAGAAAGTAATATTCTCTGGAAAGTAGGACGTGAAACTTCCATGCGCTCTGCACATTCAGCCTGCTCTAGTCCTTCTAAATCTTTTAGTCTAATAGCTTCAATTTCCTCAACAAGAAGAACACTTACTTCAACACCTTCAATTCCCTCTTCAGATGGGACAAAATAAGGAGCTGCAGGTATTTTTTCAATTTTACGTAATTTTATAGGTCTAGCCATAGTCTTTTCTCCTATTCTTATATGACTATTCCAATGATACCCTAAAATTCGCCTAATTGCAATTCTTTTACGGAACTGCAAAGAAGAAAAAGAGGACCCTTCGAAACGGAAGCTCCTCTTTTCTAAGTTTATATGTATGACTAATGCAAAACTATTTTTTATGCTTCGTAAATGGTTTCACCACCGATAATAGTTTTCAAAACCTTAATGTCCTTTATTTCTGAAATATTACAGTTCATGTAATCGTGATCTATTACTGCGAAATCTGCAAGTTTTCCTTCTTCTATTGAGCCTTTAATATTCTCTTCAAAACAGCCATAAGCGCCATCTAAAGTGTACGCTCTTAAAGCTTCATATCTAGTAAGTGCTTCCTGCGGGTTATATCCTCCTATAGGCTCTTCCTTTATGGTACAACGACTTACCGCATAATATAGAGATTCAAAAGGATTTACAGAGTCAACCGGATAATCTGTGCCTGCTACTATTTTGATGCCTAAATTAAGAGCCTTTCTCCTATTCCATGAATTGTTGTTTGGAATCCTGCATCATAAGCTTTCTTTACTAGGGACTCTAACTCCTCAGAAGACATACGATTGTTGCCCTTGTGACCAGGTCTGTCTGAATAGTCTTCCAATAACCAAGCACTTCTTGCACCTAAAGTTCCATCAGCAAAAATCTTTTGTCCTCTTACTGTTAATCTATCATCATACAATCCTATTTCCGGGCCATTTTTATAGTATTCGTCCAGCAATTCTCCTGGTCTAACATAGACATATGAACGAAGTTTAACTTTGTCTTCTTCGTAGGACTTTTTTAATGCCTTAATCATAGTATCTCCTTGGGCCGGTCCTGCCGGAGATAAAAATCCTGCACCTAAGTCAACAACTGTTGTTATTCCATTCTTAAGATAAGTCTTTTCAATAAGAGGAAGCATGTGCATTACATTATCCACAGTGTATGGTGGAATTATTTTGTCTACGGCTTGTGTAGCTGCATCTGTTAAAACTCCTGTTGCAACTCCCTTTTCATCTCTGATAATTTCTCCACCAAGTGGGTCCTTAGTGTCATCAGTAATTCCGGCAAGTTCCAATGCCTTAGTATTAACCCATAAACAGTGCATGCAAACTCTATACATAACTACAGGATTATCAGGACATACCTTATCTAAATCTTCTCTTGTAGGGAATTGAATATTTCGCGTCATAAGCACCAGTGATAGCCGTACAGCTTTCGTTTGTAGAGTCCAGATGTTCCATTTGCAGCTTTCATGGCAAGTCCCATGCGGATATTTTCGCTTCGGCTCTCATTTTCAGCTTGAGCAAAAGACTCCATCACCGAAATCATAAGATTGCTGTCAACCTCATCGGTATCCAAATTTTCTTCTTCAAATATGATTCTGACTCCTGCTGTCTTCAATCGATTGATTGCTGATAATGTCTCTACAGTATCTCTACCAAATCGACTGATGCTTTTGGTAAGGACAACAGAGATATTGTGCGCTTCACATTCTCTAATCAATCGATCAAATTCTCTACGTGGAACTTCGCCTTTGGCAGACGCAATATCAATAAATACATCTGCCAGCCTCCATTGACTCACATTCGCAACTGCTCTCGTTAAAGCAGAAATCTGTGCTGCGAGGCTATAAAGCTGTTCTTTTTCGTTCGTACTTACTCTGCAGTAGATTCCAACATTCTTGTCCAAGCGGTCATTCCTTGCTGGAATATACCAAATCTTTGAATCCATCAGCTCACCTCCACATTATAATTAGCCTAATTATATTGCAAATTGGTGCCAATGATAAGTAGGCAATACATAACCCTAAAACGCGCAAAAAACCAATATATTGTGTTCGCGTAATTGTTTTTCGCTACATATCGCGTGACATCAATACTACGCACTCAACGTGGCTCGATACCTCGATTATGATGTCAGGTTACCAGGGTAGTCGCTGCCTGTTCGTGGAAACATATCGAGACGATTTTTCGTTTGCGGGAACATATCCATCGGCACGCTTGTACCTATATTATATGCAGCAGGGAATATCGGCTTTTTCGGCAATCGTCTCAACTTGCCGTTTTCACCGTCTCAACTTACCGCAACTGTTGCAAAATCTGCAACAGCTCACACCAACTCATTCGAATTTTCCATGTGTTGCTCACCGTAACGAAGTCATCATGCATATCCATCAAGATGTAGCCTCTATATCAAGCCAAGTCTATCAAGACCACGTTTTTGATACAAAGATTTCTGTAGTAAAAAGGCCGAAAAAGCCCAGCAAATAAAGCATTTTCAGCAGTTCTTCGATAATTCCGGCTCTTCCTGCTCCTGTAAAAAGGTGTTTTTGGACGGGCCGTTACTGCTATTGCTGTCATATTTTCCGGGCCTCCTTTCGGTCGTAATAGGTAAAATTAAAAGTGGAGCAAAATTAAAATGTGTAATAAGCGTTACTCCTCATACGGCTTAACGCTATCTGTTTCTGCATCATACACCGCCAAATAACCAGTGTTATCGTAGTCAGTAGCATACAAATCCACAGTATTGATTTTGGTCTGAGTGTTATATCCGTATTTCAGTTTTCCTGACCAAGCGCTACGATACCATCCATAGCTGGATATTTCTTCTTTCCACCCAGTAATCTGAACATAGAAGCACTCACCATTGTCTGTTGTAAAATTAATCTGATGGTTTTTGTAGGTGCAGGCATTCGCTTGGAGTGTGCCATTTTTGTTAATGTTCCACATATCATCAACTTTAGGAATACCCACATTGGCTAATATCGTTGCAATAGCGTTGGTTTCTTCTTTAGAATAACCAAGCGCATCCAGGCCCTCTATTAGCGAAGTATCCTCGCTTAATTGAGGCACCGAGGTATTCTTAACATTCCCACCACATGCACTCAAGCTAAAAATCATTACCACACATATAAGAAAGATGATTATTTTCTTCACGTTCGTTACCTCCATAAAATTCGTTATTTCTTTTTAGAACTATATTTCTTACTGCTGCGATGCGTACCATCGTCGTCAGTAATGATATTGCTTCGCTTCTTCTTTTCTTCCTGAACAGCCCTGAACTCGCTCTCCGTAATGATCGGCGGATGACATTCTTTCATTTGGAACTCATATTGCTGTGTAGCAGAATCCAAAAGAGTTACCGTGCCTGTGTACTTCTCATTTTCAAGAATCTTCTCTACAGAACGCTTGCTCCACGTTTCTTTACCGGTAGGGGAAGGAATACCTGCGTCTGATAGTTTCTTTATGATACCAAGCACGCTGGCGCCATCCAGATACCATCTGAAAATGTCCCGCACAACCTTAGCCTGTTCATTGTCAATTACAAGGTCCCCATCCTTATTCTTAGAGTAACGGAATTGATTTAGACCACATGTCTCATATTACAAATCCCGTCTCTCAATATATCTATTCTAAATCAGAATGTTAAAAATGACAATATATTTGATGCCTTCTTGCTATTTGTATATGTACTGGGCAGTTTTACCTGCCCTGACCTTACCCAACTATTGTATTCAATATTTCCTTTGCAACCCCAAAATCATATGCATTCGCATTCTCGGGATGCATACGCAACCCGTGAAACGATGCTCCAACTATCAAAGCAAAAGCGCATACAACAAGTGGGATTTTCCAATATTTCTTCATCGTATTTACCTCAACAAACTGTAAGTTGTCGTTCTAATCTACATTTAACAGTATAAACATAATGGGAAATTCGAAGATTAAGAGCCAATAGCAAAGAAACCATCAAACTATTTTTGTAGCGTTGTTAATTCATGAACATTTTCAGCTCCAAACAGTTTTTTAGCTCGTTCGATAATTTGAACAGTCGGCTTGGGATAATATACAACGAGATTATCTTTTGCCCTGGAACAACAAACATAGAAAATCCTCTTAGTTCGTTGTATTATAGATTCTTTTCCAGGAGTTTCTTCGAAGTAATATTTAAAATTGTACATATTCCATTTTCCATTATCCATTATTACCAAAACATTATCAAATTCAGCGCCTTTTATCCCATGCTGCGTTGAATATGGTGAAAAATCATTATAGTATTTGAAATAGGCAAGCACTTGAGACGCAGGCAAGGTCTTAATTTTGTCATACGTTTCAGCATGGTGTTCAATGAATTCATTAAATCGATCATCTTTACGGATTAAATGCTCCTTGTCAAATCCATTTATCAATTCTTCGATACATATGTCAAGATTTTCCGAAAAGTAAGTCAGTGCAGAACTAATTTTCTGCTTATCATCATTTGTTCGTATTTTTCTCTGGATTTCATCAATTACATATGAAAACTCCTTTTTACTGTAGTGAAACAAAACACCTCCGATTTTTAATAAATGCTGGGCTAAACGGTCAGGCTCATTACCAATCAGGCTTTCAGTATATTTATATGCTGCTAACAATTCTGCAAAGCCTAAGCGCATAGCACTTAGCTTATGCGTTAAAAAGAGCACCTTCGTTTCCCGAAAGTCATCAAAGTTCCAGCTCGCTACAAAGTCACTCGTCTTAAATTTTCTCAAATCGAAATCACTATCAGAATATACAAAAATTGCACTGCCGATTTTATTGGCAATAGAACCATCTGGATTTTTCTTTGCAGGACGTTGAGTTATATCAGAACGTACATGATTTAGTAATTCAATTACATTAACAGCACAACGATAATTATCATCTTTGATTATTTCATGAACATCGCCAGCGATGATATAGGACTGAATATTACCAATTCCAGTTGCATAAATGGATTGTAGTTTGTCACCAAAAAACCCAACACACAATGAGCCTTTCGCAGGTGTTTTTATATGCTCCAAAAAGATTTCAATCACCGGCTTCTGTGTATCTTGATACTCGTCTATAAAAATATAGTCATACTTATCACACAATATCTTAGACAGCAGTGGGTATGTTGCAAACATGTGATTTGCGACTTTTAATAGATCATCATGAGAAATAATTCCATGCTCCAAGTCTCGATAATTTTGATACTCTATACAAGAAAAACTTTCTTCATTAATCTCTGCTTCACTAGAATATGATAATCTGCTTTCTTTGTCCGACTTTTCGGCAGAAATCAAAGATAGTACCGTTTGTTTTAAATTCTTTTGATAGTCCTTAATTTCATCCCACAAAAAATCATGAATTGTGGATACGGTAAGCTTTGAATATGGCGACCTTTCTTTAATTTCATCAGCTGCTACATTGGTATAAGTAATACATGCGACACGCGCCTTTGGGTCGTTCTTAAAAACATGATGAAGTGTTTGTATAAGCGTGTAAGTTTTACCACTTCCTGCTCCGCCACTTAGGAGAAAGTTAATCTTGTTATCTAAGCATTGGCTGATTTGATCCATTACTGTGCCAGCCATTCCAATCCCTCCTTAATATATTGTGGAGTGGTCCACCCCTCATTATTTTCACCGCCATACAAAAGAATATCAAGTGCAAATGAAGTTTTGCTGTCAATGCACCGAGCAGCTATTTCGTAATAATCTGGCGGAGTAGTTTGTAAAATGTCTTTGTTCTTTAAGCTAGTAAAGTTATCTATATTATCAACAATGAACTGTAAATTATTATTGATAAAGGCATCTTCAAAACTGCGTGCCTGGTATCCACCTTCTTCTTTTTGAAACAATAATCGTAATTGTCCGTCACTGTCAGCGTTCCATTTTGCTGTAGCACTGTCATAGCTGAAGGTTATTGGTTTTGCAGACAAGTCTACAATCTCATCAAGTTTTTCAAGCTGTGTGAAGAACTTAATGGACGCGTTCGTAGTTGTTGTTCCATCAGAAAATCTACATTTGCACTGCCGACCATTTTCCCCAAGCTTTGCACAATCAAGATCAGTAATAATTAGCGTCTTAATGCCTAAAAATCCCAAGAAAACGGCAAAGATATGTGAATATGCCCCTACCTCAATTATAGAAATATTTTGTGATAAAAGCGGCTCATATTTTGTTGCCCCTGTTTTTTCCGCATCAAGTTTTTTCATCATTGCAGAAAGCAACATTCGTTCGGTGTCGCCCTCAATCAAGATAGCTTTATTGGCAAAGAATAGCTCCGCACGATTCAAAGTCACATATTGCTTTACGAATCTATAAGAACGCTCTTGCTCTGCCTTAGTCGGGGCATCCTGTGCTGTAACCATTTTAGAGTATAGCTTTTTTAAACTGCGAGATTTCACGCTGACTGTCGACTCTCGGTAAAAATATTTGATATCGTTAAAGTCACATTGAGATACAATGTGAGATGAATGTGTACTGATGATGGTTTGCAACGAAAAGTCTTTTCCTGATGTGGCACTATGTTGCTTCAGTATACGCTTTATATTGGTAATAAAAATGTATTGCATTTGTGGGTGCGTATGTGCTTCTGGTTCCTCGATGAAAAGTAGATTTAGCGGGGTGGGGTTTTCGTCTGTCCGATTTTTTTTGGATAATTGGTCCAGCTTAATCCGTAAATTAAATATGATTGCAAACAAATTCAAATATCCCAAACCGTTATAGTCTTCTGGCAACATGGTGTTCTCATGCTTATATTTAACGGTTGTGTTATCTTGGAATATTTTCTTTTCGCTCAATGTTGAAAGAACAGAAAGTTCTGCTTCGTTAGGGTTGTATGACATCTCCGCGATTTCTTTCACAACGGGCTCAAAGAGCTTCTCATATATTTCAGATAAGCTCTCATCGGTATCTTGCAATTGTTTTTGTAGTTCAGGAAACTCCTCTTCCGACGAAACGCTAGCATTATAGTATTTACCAGCCAGTAATGATAATGCGTTGCTGTGTCCCTGCTCATTATCGACATCTCGTTTGGCGCCAATTGTTTGCATTGATATAACAGATCTTACAATATCACCTGAAACTATTTTGAAATTTGTCTCGTTTCCACATTCCAATGCCTTTACGCGCACAGAAAAATATTGATTGATATTGTTACTGATGTAGTAAGAAAAATCACGATTGATGCCTTTTGCCGTATATGAAGCGTAATCGGTCACCAACTTCTGATATTTTTCATATGTCAAAACATATTCAAACAACACAACAAGGCCATGTTTACTGTTATCCAAATCCAACAGGAGGGCAGCGGCATCACCTAGATTGTCTGTTTCTTCATAAGCTATATATAGTTTAAGTGATAGCGCAAGCTCAGTATAGTCTTCAGGTGGCTTTACGCCACCCTCAAGTGCAAGGATAGTTTCTTGTGCCTTAATACTAAAATCCTCAAATGCAAATTCTGGTTTGTTTTCTGAAAGAAATTTTTGCAAAATCGATAAAAACGATGTTTTACCGGAATTGTTTTTCCCTATGACTAAAGAGAGGACATCTTCAAAATCAATATCCATTTCAGTCAACATTCTAAAGTTTCTTATTTGTGCAAACTCCAATTTCATATAATATCCCTCCATCAAAAAACTATTTTTCTATGTGAATTGCACCTAATTGCTACAATAGTCCCCTACAAGTTCCGATTTACAGAGCTGACCATTGTAGTCCTGCGATAAAAATATTATACCACAGGACTACAAATAACAGCTGTATACTTAGACTACCTCTCCCAACCTTTGGATTTCTTTTCCGTAAACTTTGCCATGGCAACTTTTTCTCTGCCGTCCATGAGTCCTCTAAGCGACTGCATGTCATCTTCAGAAAGCGTTATGCCTCTTGACATGTGTTCATGATCCGGATCCCAGTCGCGAATATCGTACTTGGCCGGGCCATCGTTCCAGGAAACAACATTGATTTCCTTCTGCCAGCCGTTCTGATATTTTGCTATTACTCCAACATGCTCTATGACCTCAAATGAGATCTCGTTCCTTTTGTTCTCCATTTTGTTTTCTCCCTTCGTTTTCTTAACGTTCCATTGCTTTTGACATCTTTGAAGACGTGTGATCATCGAGAAGACCTTCTGCCTTGAAGCTCATCATCTGGCCACTCTCACCTGCCACGATGATATGATCCACCATCTTTATATCAAGCATCCTCCCGCATTCAGCAAGCCTTCCGGTGACTTCCCTGTCTTCTGCGCTTGCGATAGGGGTACCTGACGGATGGTTGTGGATCGCGATGAATGCAGCTGCATTTGAAAGTATGCTGCTCTTGAACACCTCTCTCGGACTCACCATAGATGAGTTGAGAGTCCCTACGCTGCAGACATTCATGTTGATCACCTGCCCGTTGGACTTGAGATTCAGTATGGCAAAGACCTCTCTGTCATAGTCCTTCATCTCATTTGCTATCACATCAAGCACGTCCTGCGGCGAGCTTATGGGATCCGCACTGTATAAAGAAGGCTCTTTCACCATGCGGATATTGACCACCTTTATCTCATTTTCTTTCTGCTTCGGCATGTGATGTCACCTCCCGTATATCAAACGACAGCACAGTGCCGTCGGGAAGATCCTCTATGATCTCCTTCACTTCATCAAGGTTCTTTACCTCAATAGTCTTCTCCTTCTCGTCCATAGAACTCGTCCTCCTTTTCTGTTTTCTTTGGCAGATCGTCAGTCCCCTGTCCCAGGTAACTTATGACCTTGTGCTTCTTCACCGCATCCTGCAGCTCCGTTATTATATGGATCTCCGATACCGTCACTCCCTGCATGGACAGTATATCCTGTATGGTGAGTGCTGTAAGCTTCTTCTCAGTGTCCACTTTCATGTCTATCAACCTGTTCAAAGTCCTTACTGTCTGCTTGTCCATTCCCATTCTTTTTTTCACTCCCTTCCTCAAGTATTTTCTTCATGCAGTAACCGCAGAAAGGAGCATCGTGGCTCCTGTATCTGCAGTTATCAGGGCAGTTTTCTTTTCTCATGTCTACCGCCCCGCTTCCATCATTTTCTTTCCATAGTCAGTAAAGGCGTACCAGTTCGTATGATCGAACCTATTGTCATTGAAACAGCCCTTCCTGATATATCCCTTGCCTACAAGGACATTCACGGCATCCTTTGCCATGTGGATGCTGAGATACGGGAACTCTCCCGTCATCATCCTTGCCGAGCATCTGTACCAAAAGCGTCCGTGCCTTTCAAGCACGCCGTCTCCATCGCCGTCATCCTTCAGGTGATCCCAGAGGAATTCTGCGATGACGGCTGCGTTGACTCCGCACTTTACCGCTATGTCATTTCTGAATCCTGTCATTTCATCCTCCTGTTAAAAGAGGCGGCACATAACGCCGCCTCGATACTTTTGCATTACTCTTCTTTGTTGTCATCGCCTGTTTCTGTTCCGTCATCAGCTTTCTTTTTCTTTGAAAGCGCCATGATAGCGGTGCATGCTGCAGCCATTATGATCACGAATATCCAAATGTTTGAATGATCTCCTGTCTGCGGGGTATCTCCCGTTAGCAGCGGCTTAGGGTATTTCACGCTCTGTCCATAGTCATTTATGTCGGAATGCGTCGTTACCTTTATGCCCTGGTGATACAGATCTTCGAAGACTACTACAGTCTTTCCTTCAAGCTTTCTGGAATCGAAAGCATATCTCAGTTCTACAGTACCGTTTGCTTTCTCTGCAGTGAATGTCTTTTCAGCCGTGACTTCTTTTCCATCCACTTTGAGAGGCTTGCCTGTTTCTTTGTTCATGAGCACGCCTTTGACTGTGTACTCTTTTCCCGGCACTAGATTACTGTAGCTTACCGTGTCCACTATGACAGCGGTCTTTTCAACAGTTCCTCTGTGAGTCCCGGTCTTTCCGTCTTTAGCTGTAGTGCGGATCTGCGGGTAGTGGATCGTCTGACCTTCGTCAGTTATGTCTGCATGCATGGTCACTCTGATTCCTTCATACCAGAGCTTCTCGAATACTACTACGCTCTTTCCTTCAAGGCCTTTGGAGTCGAAGGTGAAGCTCATATCCACTGTTCCGCTTTCTGCTTCTGCAGTAAAGGTCTTCTCGGCTGTGACAGTCTTGCCATCCACCTTGAGCGGCTCTTTTGTCGCTTTATCCATAAGAACGCCCTTGACAGTGTAAGTCTTTCCCGCGATGAGGTTGCTGTAGGATACTGTATCAACTATGGTCGTTTTATTTCCTATCGTTCCGAGATTATCCTTTGTCTTTTCATCCATTGCCGTCGTCTTGATCTCAGGATAGTGGATGGACTGACCCTCGTCTGTTATGTCGGAATGAGTCGTAACATTGACATCGCCCATATACAGGTCTTCGAATACTACCGTTGTCTTTCCCTTCAGCGCCTTCGAGTCGAAGATGAACTTCATAGTTACTGTCCCGGACTTTTCCGATGCCGTGAATGTCTTTTCCGATGTCACTTCTTTACCGTCTACCTTTATTGCTTCTCTGGTATCCTTATCCATAAGAACACCTTTGACTGTATAGGTCTTTCCGGCTATGAGGTTGCTGTATGATACTGTATCAACTATGACAGTGTCTTCTCCTGTCACTCCCTGATGATCCTCTGTCTTGATATCCTTTGCTGTCGTCTTGATTTCAGGGTAGTAAATGGTCTGGCCTTCATCAGTCAGATCCGCATGCGATGCGATCTTCAGATCTCCATAGTAGAGCTCCTCGAATACTACAGTTTTCTTTCCCTTGAGAGTCGATGCGTCAAGGTCGTATTCAAGCGTTACCGTCCCTGCGCTTTTCTCTGCAGTGAATTTCATCTCAGACGTGACTGCCTTGCCGTTTACTGTTATCGCTTTTCCTGTGTCCTTGTCCATGAGAGTTCCTTTGACAGTGTATTCTCTTCCCGGAGTCAGCTTCTGGTATGACACGGTATCCGTGAACTTTGAATCCGCATATGTCGTTCCCTGGCTGCTGTCTGTATGGGAATCCTTTGCCTCAGTCTGAAGTCTGATATCCAGCGGTCCAAACTTTACTGTGAAGCTTGCCGTATCCGCTTTGTCTACTGCAAAGAATGCCATGTTCTGTGATCCGCTGTCTGTGATCTTGTATGCGGCGTAGTCCTGCAGGTTCCCCGAAAGAGTCCCTGAAGAATATGTCGTATTTGCTCTGCTGAAATCGGACGTCTTGAGATAAAATGTCTTTCCGCAGTCTATCTCAAGGCTTGTTCCTGCGCTGTATGTCTTGCCGTCCATGACGAGACTCATACCGCTTGGTACTTTATAGTCGACATGATTGTCCTCATGGCCTTTGAGCGTTATGTTGTCGCTCTTGAACTCTCCGTCATCCGTCCATGTCGTAGATGCCGATGATCCGCTAGTCGATGAAAATGATATGGCAGAATCGAATCCTGCCGGATCGTCCAGTGAATTTACGTATGCAGCCGCTGCTTTGACCATGCTCTGATAGGACTCGCTTATCTGTCCGCTTACCACACCGCCGGACCATCCAACGAAAGCCGTGCTCGAATCATACTGGTATGAAAGCAGCACATGCGATAGCAGGTAAAAGTTCATGCCTGAAGCATAGCTGCTGTGCCCGTGGCTTGAAAGCCATGATGCCAGTTTCTTCTGCCCCGGATATCCGTAGCAGTAATACATGGTCTTGGCCACCTTGCTGCTGTCGGACATCGCCGATGCTTTTCTCGATCCTGTGTCCGGAGGCACTTCGTTCGGCTGCAGGCAGTACGCCTGTCTCGTCTTTCCGTTGACTGTCACTGTGTAGTGATGAGCAAGTCCTGATCCTCCGTAGGTATACGACGCGCTGCTCTTGTCAAGTTTGACAGATATGGTATCTGCCGCATACGCATTCTCGGTCCCTGTGAGCATTGCGACCGGCATATATGCTACTGTGATCAGCACTGCCATAAGCGCCGCGAACCATTTTTTCTTTGTGATGCTCATTGATTATTCTCCTTCCGGGCATAAAAAATAGCGCATGCATTTGATGCATAACGCTTTCTCGCTGCCCATATATGTTTTTGTTTTTCCGTAAGTTAACTGCTGGTAGTTACATGAAGTAGGGGTGTGGGGAAGAACGGTCTAAGGTACTCCTCATGTGACCGTCTATCTTCGCATCCCTATCTCTCGTTATCGCGTTCCTTCCTGCTGAGATACCTGCCGTAGTATTCCATTGCTGCTGCAACGAAGTCCTCCCTCTTTGATACAGGAAGATCCTTTGGAAACAGTTCTTTGAACCTGTCTCCTCTGAGGACTATCCTCTCCTTCTGGTTGGGCTTTTCCTCCAGCATTATCGCTTCGATCGCTTCAGGCGTGAGTTTGCCTTCCTCAGACATTTTTCTCATCCTTATCGCCTGTGCATGAGTAGGGGTGCATTGCTCCATCTCTATGCTTTCGCAAAGATCTTTCTGCTGCTCCTTTGGAAGATACGACAGTTCTACAGCCGGTCTAAGAGCTATCTGCCCTTCGTCGACCAGATCAAGAAGCTCCGGTTTCAGTTCAGCCAGGCGGATATATCGCTTGATTTGGCTTGCACTTTCGTTCATTTCATTTGCCAACTTTTCATTAGATCTCGACTTCGGACCCACTGGGACCGAAGTTAAGTCTGTTCTCTGTCCCTGCCTATTCATCGCTTCAAGCCTCATCTTATATGCAAAGGCTTTCTCGCTCGGAAGAATAGTGGTCCTCTGAAAGTTCGATTCCACCATGAATATGGTTGCCTCGTCTCTTGTCATATCCACTACCTCTGAACGAAGCGTCTCTAGGCCCGCAAGTTCGCAGGCTCTCTTCCTTCTGTGACCTGATATTATCTCATATCTACCGTCTTCCTTTTTTCTGAGAGTAGCAGGAGTGATTATCCCGTTTGCCTTTACACTTTCCACGAGATTCATCATGTCCTCGTCATCCTTCACCTTGAAAGGATGCTCCGGAAACGGGTCTATCTGATCCAGAGGTATCTCATATATCTTCTTCAGTTTGGCTTCATCTCTTTCCGCCTGTGTTGAAAATATATCATCTATCCCCGGAAGACCGAAGTCTATCGGTTCTCGCTTTTTCGCCATCCTTAAGCACCTCCCTTGTCAGCTCCGCGTATGCCGCAGCAGGTTTACTGTCCGCGTCATATGAATATATGCTCTCTCCTCTTCCGCTTGCCTCGGCAGCTTTCACTCCCACAGGGATCTGAGCGCTGTATATCCTGATGCCTGCCCCATAGTTCTTTCTGATAGCCTCGATAGTTTCCTTTGCAAGGCTCGTCCTCTGATCTATGAGCGTCATCACGATACCGCCTATCTTCAGATCCGGATTGAGCTGTCTCTGTACCTTCGCTACATTGTACAAAAGCTGCGTCATGCCCTTTGCCGGAAGATACTGTGCCTGTACCGGTATGATGACCTTATCCGCTGCTGTAAGCGCATTGATGGTCAGCATCCCAAGAGACGGCATGCAGTCGATCACGACGTAGTCATAACCGCTTTTCACCTGTCTCAGGTAGTTCTTCAGTACGTTCTCTCTGCTCATGACATTCACAAGACTCAGCTCGAACTGTGACAGCTCGATATTCGACGGAAGCACGTCCATTCCTTCGTTGTGATGGAGTATCCCTTCCTTCGGATCGAACGGTTCATCGTTTCTCACCTTGCTAAGGACCGACACTATGGTCTCATCCAGTGCATCGGTGTTCTTCCATCCAAGGCACGCGCTAAGGTCTGCCTGCGGATCTGCATCGATAAGCAGTACCTTCTTGCCGCTCATTGCGAGTCCTGCTCCAAGGTTCACGGCTGTGGTCGTCTTGCCGACGCCGCCCTTCTGATTACATATAGCTATAACTTCTGCTTGTTTCATCTGGTTCTCCTCCCTTCAGTTTGATATCATCGCGACACGCTTCGCTTTTGAACGCGCCGGATGTATGCCTGCCTGTCGGCAGACTTCTGCAAAAACCAATACGAAAGAAATTCTTATCTAAAAAAAATCAAGATAAAAACTCTGCTTTCTTTCCTTCAAGACTTTTTTCCATCTCTTGTTTTTTTGCAATGATTCTTAAATGCATTTCCATCAGATATTCATCGATCTCATCGGTGTCAAGAAACAAAAGCAGGAAATCCTCATATGCATCGTCATATACCTCATCGAATCCCGAAAGGAGTTCCAGGCGTTCGGTGACATCTTCTCTCCCTGCATAGCGAAATATCTCTCCAAGCATTTTTGTCCCTTCAAAATACGCTTCTCTTCTGTACATGCTGTCTACAAGACACATGAAATGGACTGCCGCTTCAGGATCTATCATTTCTTCCTGTACACAAAACTCAAAATCTTCCACTGCCTCTGCTGCAAGGTGTTCGATCAGCGGACAGTATTCGCTTTCGTCATCCTCTCTGCTGCAAAGCCCTGTCATTATTACTTTTATTGTTTCTTCTGTAGTTTTCATTATCCTTACCTCTTCCTTTCCTCGGCGATGCCGATCCAAAAATTACTAAAGCTCTGCATGTTTCAGCAGAGCAATGTAATATGCCTTAGGCATCATTATTCAGGAAAGGATATAAGTTTCTCTATCCAAACAGCTTCAGGATGAGATCATCCACGGCATCAGTATATCTGCCCTCTTTTATGAGGTTGTTTCTTAGTTCAACCAGGCTGAAGAGTATGAGCTGGCTCTCATCGTCTGTTACGTTCATCTTTATCTTCTTATCAAACATAATATCCACCTCCTGCTTTGTTCTATGTGGAGTATCTTTTACTAGATTTTACTAACAGAAATATCAAGTTGCAATTATACGATTTCTCATGCCATCTTTGACTTTGAGTACATTTGGCATCACAATGGCAATGAGGCATGCGCAGTAGATCGCATTGCGAAGCAAGCTTCGCGCGATCCTTGCGGCTGACCTGCCTCTGCTCTGGCTTCGCTTTGTTTGCCAGTCGCAGGGCTAGGGACAAGCAAAAAGCAGCGTATGCATTGAAATACCAACGATACGCTGCTTAATAAATTCTATGAAATTGTAGAACCATAGTAGAACCACGGCATTTTGCTGAATCGCTGAATCCCAGTGATTTCAACGGTTCTATCGACTATGAAAACCTCGCTCGTCTATTCAAACTCGATCGTTCCTGGTGGCTTACTAGTGCAATCGTACATCACTCTGTTGACGTGCTCAACTTCGTTGACGATGCGGTTTGTCACTTTGCCCAGGACGTCCCACGGCAGCTGCGCTGCCTCGGCGGTCATGAAGTCTGAGGTCATGACTGCTCTTAAGGCAATGGCGTAGTCGTAGGTCCGGAAGTCGCCCATGACGCCTACGGAACGCATATTGGTCAGAGCCGCAAAGTACTGGCCGATGGTTCCCGGCTGGCCGTACTTCGGAATCACGCCGCCCTCCATGGCTTTGGCGATCTCCTCCCTGTAAATGGCGTCAGCTTCCTGAACTATCTTAACCTTTTCCGGCGTCACATCGCCTATGATGCGAATGCCCAGGCCCGGTCCAGGGAAGGGCTGGCGATATACCAGCTTCTCCGGAATGCCCAGTTCCAGTCCGGCGCGACGCACTTCATCCTTGAAGAGCATACGGAGAGGCTCGATTATCTCTTTAAAATCCACGTAATCCGGCAGGCCGCCAACATTATGGTGCGACTTGATCACAGCCGAATCGCCTAATCCCGATTCAATGACATCTGGATAAATCGTGCCCTGGACCAGATAGTCCACTGCACCGATTTTCTTAGCCTCCTCCTCGAAAACGCGGATAAATTCTTCACCGATTATTTTGCGCTTTTGTTCAGGCTCAGTAACGCCGGCAAGCTTTTTATAAAAGCGTTCGCGAGCGTCCACATGAACAAAATTCAGATCGTATGGTCCGTCCGGGCCGAAGACAGCGTCAACAGACTCGCCTTCATCTTTGCGCAGAAGGCCGTGGTCGACGAAGACACATGTCAGCTGTTTGCCGATGGCCTTGGACATCATAACGGCCGCAACCGACGAATCAACGCCGCCGGACAAAGCGCACAAGGCTTTGCCGTCGCCGACTTTCTCTTTAATGGCCGCGATGGTGCTGTCCACGAAGTCTCCCATTTTCCAGTCGCCCTTACATCCGCAAACGTCATAGACGAAGGCTGACAGGACTTTCATTCCCTCGACCGTATGAGTGACCTCCGGGTGGAACTGCACTGCGTAGAGTTTTTTCTTGTCATCCTCGAATGCTGCAAAAGGGCACACAGATGAGCTGGCGGTCTTCCTGAAATCTTCAGGAAGAGCTGCAATATAGTCCGTGTGGCTCATCCAGCCAACAGTCTTCTTGGAGACCCGGCCGAATAATGTGCCAGTCGTATCAATGTCGATGTCCGTTTTCCCGTACTCGCTGACAGGAGCAGTCTCGACTTTGCCGCCCAGACTCCAGGCCAGAAGCTGAGCTCCGTAACAGATCCCCAGAATAGGTATTCCCGCCTCGAAAAGCGCAGTATCGTAATGTGGTGATTTCATATCATAAACGCTGTTAGGTCCGCCGGTCAGGATGATCCCTTTCGGATTCATAGCCAGCAGTTCGTCCAATGGCGTCGTATATGGATGGACTTCGCAGTAAACGTTGCACTCACGCACCCGGCGGGCGATGAGCTGATTGTACTGACCACCGAAGTCCAACACGATTATCATTTCTTTTTCCATAGTACTTCCTTCTCTATAAAGCATAAACAACCTCGCTCGCCACAAAGGTTACCTGTAAAAGCAAAACACCAAGCATCTTACAAGTTTAAGATAACATCCTTGTGTGAACGATTCCACAGCGGCAGCTTTGTTTTCACGATGAGCGAAGCTTATGCTTTGTAAGAATTAAATAGCATCAAACTATTGGCTTTATTTAATGCTCAAAGCATTGCGAGCGATTCGTAGAAAACAAATGCCGCGAGGACAAGTGAGCACAAGAATGTTATCTAATGGCATTCTGGGAGGAATCGCGCAGTATAACATCATGAGCTCCGCCCTCAACGATAGATGTAGCCGAAACCAGCGTCATCTTGCCGTTCTGCTGCAGATCCTTAATAGAGATGCAGCCGCAGTTACACATAGTCGATTTCACCTTGTTCAGTGAAAGGTTTACATTATCATGGAGGGAGCCGGCGTATGGAACATATGAGTCCACGCCTTCCTCGAACTTCATTCTTGGATCGCCGCCCAGGTCATAGCGCTGCCAGTTGCGGGCTCTGTTAGAACCTTCGCCCCAGTACTCTTTCACGTAATTTCCGTTGACATTCAGTTTGTTTGTCGGTGACTCGTCGAAACGGGCGAAATAACGGCCCATCATGAGGAAGTCAGCGCCCATAGCCAGTGCCAGTGTCATATGGTAGTCGTAAACTATACCGCCATCTGAGCAGATAGGAATATACACGCCGGTCTTTTTGAAATAGTCATCTCTGGCCTGTGCCACCTCTATGACTGCCGTAGCCTGCCCGCGTCCAATTCCCTTTTGTTCACGGGTGATACAGATAGACCCACCGCCTATGCCGATCTTGACGAAGTCAGCCCCGGCTTTGGCAAGATAGTCGAATCCTTCTTTGTCTACGACGTTGCCTGCGCCGATCTTGACCGTGTCGCCATACCTGTCGCGGACCCACTTCAACGTCTCTCCCTGCCACTCGGAGTAGCCCTCGGAAGAGTCGATGCAAAGAACGTCAGCTCCGGCTTCTACCAGGGCAGGAATCCTCTCCTCGTAATCGCGGGTGTTGACGCCGGCGCCTACTACATAGCGCTTGTGAGCGTCCAGCAGTTCGTTTGGATTGGATTTATGATTATCGTAGTCTTTTCTGAATACGAAATGTGTCAGTCTCTGCTGGTCGTCAATCACGGGAACGGCGTTCAGCTTATTATCCCATAGGATGTCGTTAGCCTCGCTCAATGTGCAGCCATCCTTGGCGTATATGAGTTTATCAAAAGGAGTCATGAAGTCGCTGATCTTAGTGTTCGGATCCATTCTGCTGACTCTGTAGTCGCGGCTTGTGACAAGGCCGAGGACCTTGCCTTCGGCGGTGCCGTCGTCAGTGATGGCTATAGTCGAATGGCCGCTCTTGGCTTTCATGTTCAGCACGTCCTGCATAGTCTGGTCAGGTCGCAGATTGCTGTCGCTCTTAACAAAACCTGCCTTGTAGGCTTTCGCGCGCTTGACCATTTCTACCTGGCTTTCGATAGGCTGGGATACAAATATAAAAGAAATCCCACCCTCTTTTGCCAGCGCTACAGCCATGTTGTCATCTGAGACAGCCTGCATCACGGCAGAAACAAGTGGAATATTCGCTTGAATTTCCGATTCCTCACCTTTCTTATATTTGACTATTGGTGTTTTCAATGAGACATTTTCAACTCTGGTATCCTTGGCAGTGAAGCCTGGAATGAGCAGATACTCGTTGAATGTCCTTGACGGTTCGTTACAATATTGGGCCATGAGTTCCTCCTTTTCTCTCCTTTTTCCTCTTCGTTTTTCATTTAATTATTAGGGATTATTTTATACCATTTTCGCCCATAAAGCAAGGGCGAAAATGTCTTTTTTTCAATGGTTTTCTAGTTTTTCTATTAGTTGAACAGACCGTCCTTGAAACTGTAGGTTTTTACCATGTAATAATATGTATGGTCTGACTGTGAATTCGGATCTGTATAACTGGATGTATCAGCTGATTTGATCTTCTTGATAAGCTTGTAACTTCCGCCTGTAGACCTGTAAACCTTGTAACCGTCTACGCCGGAGACAGGGCGCCAGGAAATATTGACCTTGGAGCCTGAGGTTACCTCCCCCGTGAGGCCCTTCACCATTTCGATCTTTGTCGATCCGTAGAAAAACTCATAGACCGAGTCAGGGAAGACCTTGTCAATTACCTTGGCAAACCACGACTGGTTCGTAGCCTCCTTCTCGATGCCCGAGGCTGAATCATTGCTCTCCGTAAGGGCTATAGACGACAAAGCCCTGCGTCCATAGGCGATCAGGTCCACAGTGTCGGAATAGCGCTTGGCCGATGTATCACCCAGAACAACCGTGTAGATCGTCCTTCCATTGAATCTGAAAGCCTCAATGAGCGTTGCGCTGCCGGAATCCCAGGTGCCCGTCTTGCCGGCAATGATATTGTAAGTCAGATACGGCTTCTTTATCTTCTTATCCTTATAAAAGAACGGATTAGTCGTGCGCACATAAAATGCATCGCTGAGATTGTCCTCTGGTATCTTGTACAGTTTAGTCTGGCAGACCTTCTGTATGAACTCGTATTTAGTGGCCGCCTGCAATATAAGCGCCATATCGTGAGCCGTTGTGTAGTGACCGCTGACCTTGACACCGTTAGCATTGACGAAATGCGTATTGGTGCAGCCCAGGGCAGCCGCTTCTTTGTTCATGATCTTGGCGAATGACTTGGTGTCACCGCCGACAGCCTCGCCGAGAGCCGCCGCCGCGTCGTTGCCCGAGTGGAGCAGCGCCCCGTAAATCAGATACCTGACCTTGATCTTCTCGCCCACCAGCAGATACAACTTGGACTCCATCTGTTTGGCAGCGTACTTGGAAACCGTCACCGTGTCGTCCAGACTGATCTTGCCCTTGTCCACATATTTCATGACCACATAACAGGTCATCATCTTGGTGATGCTGTATGGATCCATCTTCTTGTTGATATTTTTCCCGTACAAAACCTGACCTGTCTCGCCGCAGTATGCGATGGCTGCGTCGGCCGTCAGGCTGGGCTTGTTAGCATAAGTTGTCGAGGTTGTCACCTTGACCGTGCCTGTCTGGGCGGGTTTGATGTTGTAGGTAGTCGCGCCGAAGCTCTGGCCGGCGCACATAGAAAACGCCACCACAGTGGCTAAAATTACAGTTATAACTGTCTTGCTTGCTGATTTAATATTCATAGGTATTATTATAAGCGTTGGAAGGTGGCTTTGGCAAGGGTTAATGGGAATTTTTACGTATATACCTGTACAAAGCTTCCTGATCGCTGATGTTAGGGTACTCGTTGAAGACGGTCTGCTTGGCTTCCGTGCTTACACAGATATATTCCGTGCCATCTATCCTGGCATTGCTGGCCAGGCATTTCTTGGCCAGAGGCGTGTAGCCCGTCTTGCCGCCAAGGATCATGGAATTATCGCCGGTCTCATACCGTATGCTGTGAGTGATGACAGTATCACTGCTGCGCTTATTGTCCGCCTTGATGGTATACTTGACGCCGTCAAACATTTTGCGAAATTCTTTGTTATTCATGGCGTACCTGACCAACCTGGCGTAGTCCAGGCATGTGCCGTAATTGCCGGCGGAATCCACACCGATAGGATTGTCAAAGTGGCTGTTCTTCATGCCGATCCTCCTGGCCCAGGCGTTTTCCCTGATGGCAAAAGTTTTCAGGCTGCCGTCGCCGAAATATCTGGCTACTGTCATGGCTGCGTCGGCCTGAGATTCAAACATCATACCATATAGATAATCGCGCAAAGTAGCCTTTTCTCCAGGTTCGAAGCCTGCGGATTCGTATTCGCCCACGGTTTTCATATAATCATAGTCTGACGCCAATGTGGCCACGCGTATATCCATATCCGAAGCCTTCATGTGATCCAGTGCATAGACGATCACCATGATCTTGGCCAAAGACGCTGGCCTGGTCTTCTCGTCGGCGTTCCTCTGATATACTATTTCCCCGGTTTTCAGATTCTCTACCACAGCGCACTTGCTCTTTATAGCCGGAGGATCCTCTTTGGTTATAGTGCTGGATTCGCCGCCGTTGCAAGCAGACACAGAAACTATGACCGCTGCAGATAATAGCAGCGCCAAAGCCTTTTTGATTTTAATATGATTGCCTCTACTGAACATCACAACTCCCTAGTCTTGATAATATCAATTATAAACTTATTTCGACCTATGTCCATTCCTTTGTTAGAAAAAACAGAAATACCTGCGGGGCGAGGCGAACGCTTTACCCTTAAGGCAAATGTCCGCCCTGCTCTCGCAGGTATTCTTTATTTAAAGTTATTGTTACGAGTATACTTCAGTCTGAGCTTACATCATGCCGCCCATGCCGCCCATACCGCCTCCGGCTGGCATAGCTGGTGCTGCAGGTGCATCTTCCTTGATGTCTACGATGCCTGCTTCTGTAGTCAGGAGCATTGCTGATGCTGATGCTGCATTCTGGATAGCAGACCTTGTGACTTTGGCAGGATCTACGATGCCTGCGCCGATCATATCTACATACTGCTCATTTGCAGCATTGAATCCGTAACCCTTCTTCTGATTCTTGACTTCAGAAACTACTACGCTTCCTTCGAATCCAGCGTTCTCAGCAATCTGTCTTACAGGCTCTTCAAGAGCTCTTACAATGATTGCTGCGCCTGTCTTCTCGTCGCCTTCCAAAGTCTCGACATATTTCTGTACCTCAGTAATAGCGTTGCAGAGAGCAACTCCGCCGCCTGCTACGATACCTTCCTCAACAGCTGCCTTAGTAGCGTTAAGAGCATCTTCTATTCTGAGTTTTCTCTCCTTCAGTTCTGTCTCTGTTGCAGCGCCGACCTTGATAACGGCTACGCCGCCAGCCAGCTTAGCAAGTCTTTCCTGAAGTTTTTCTTTGTCAAATTCTGAATCTGTATCTTCGACCTGAGTCTTGATCTGATTGATTCTTGCATCGATTTCAGCCTTGTCGCCTGAACCGTTGACGATAACTGTGTTGTCCTTGGTTACCTTAACTGTTCCTGCCTGGCCTAACATATCTATAGTAGCTTCCTTCAGGTCATATCCTAATTCTTCGCTGATGACTTTACCGCCTGTAAGTACTGCGATATCCTCCATCATTGCCTTTCTTCTGTCACCAAAACCAGGAGCCTTGACAGCAACAACGTCGAATGTTCCACGCAGCTTGTTGACTACCAGTGTTGCAAGAGCTTCGCCCTCAACATCCTCGGCTACGATGACAAGTTTCCTGCCCTGTTTAACTATCTGCTCAAGCAGCGGCAGCATATCCTGAATGTTGCTCAGTTTCTTGTCTGTCAGCAAAATGTACGGATTCTCGAGAACTGCTTCCATCTTGTCTGTGTCGCTGACCATATATGGTGACAGATAACCTCTGTCAAACTGCATACCTTCAACAACGTCAAGGGTAGTTCCCAGTGACTTGGATTCCTCAACTGTGATGACTCCGTCTTTTCCGACCTTGTCCATAGCTTCTGCTATCAGTCCGCCGATGTTCTCGTCGCCTGCTGAAATGGAAGCAACCTGCGCGATGCTTTCCTGAGTCTCAACCGGTTTGGCAATTGCTTCTATCTGTTCTACAGTCTTATCAACTGCTCCCTGGATACCTCTCTTAAGTACCATTGGGTTTGCTCCAGCGGCTACATTCTTGAATCCTTCTCTGATGATGGACTGTGCAAGAAGTGTTGCTGTAGTAGTTCCATCGCCGGCTACATCGTTAGTCTTAGTAGCGACTTCCTTGACAAGCTGTGCGCCCATGTTCTCTACGCTGTCTTCCAGCTCGATTTCTCTTGCGATTGTAACGCCGTCATTAGTGATGAGCGGTGAGCCAAACTGTTTGTTGATAAGAACATTTCTGCCCTTAGGTCCAAGTGTTATTTTAACGGTGTCAGCAAGTTTATCAACTCCGGCCTGCAGACCCCTTCTAGCTTCTTCTCCGTAAAATACGTCTTTTGCCATTCTAATCTACCTCCCCGATTACTCTACAACAGCCAGAATATCTGACTGACTCATTATTGTATATTCTTCGCTATGGAATTTAACTTCAGTTCCAGCATATTTGGAAAATACGACCTTGTCTCCGGCCTTCAGTTCCATGTCCTCGTCCTTAGTTCCCGGACCTACTGCAACTACCTCAGCCATCTGAGGCTGTTCCTTGGCAGAACTTGTGAGGATGATCCCACCTTCTGTCTTCTCTTCTGCTTCCAGCTTCTTGATCACTACTCTGCTTCCAAGCGGTTTGATACCAAAACTCATTTTCATTACCTCCTGATTTATATTTATTATTTACTCATCTTATATGGCCACCATGGAAACGCCCTGTAGCGACCCATCGGCCTGATGGCTGTTAGCACTCATTCTGTCTGAGTGCTAACCATCTTCTTCATTGTATGACCTATGGGCACTATTGTCAACACATTTTTGCAAGTTTTTTATGTTTTCTGGATGAAGTTTTCCCCCACGAAAAAAAGCACCGCTACTCTGCGATGCTCCTCATATAATAGAACAGATACTGCTGCGCGAAACCGCCCAGGTCCCCGAATTTCTCCCGGGCAAAAGCCGCCATCTGCTTTTTGTTGTTCTCGTCCAGGCCGTACAGCTCGTGCATGACCCGGCGCACCCACACGTCTATGGGGAAGCTGTCGTACTTTTTCATGCCGAAGAGCAAAATGCAGTTTGCCACTTTCGGGCCTATGCCACAAAGTTCAAGCAGCTGCTCTTCATTCTCGGGCAGTCCCTGTTCGCAAACGCTTCTGGCCGTCTCCATGAGATATCTGGATCTGTAGCCAAGCCTGACCTCGGCCAGATCGGCCTCGCCCAGTCTTGCCAGGGCCTCCGGCCCGGGAATCTCGTATGCCGGCGCCTCAGACCGGATCGCGCCGGCCGCGGCTCTGCCAGGGTTACCGGAATTGCCGGCGTCGCCATCCTTCGCGCCGGCCGCGGCTCTGCCAGGGTCACCGGAATTGCCGGCGTCGCCATCCTTCGCGCCGGCCGCGGCTCTGCCAGGGTCACCGGAATTGCCAGCGTCGCCATCCTTCGCGCCGGCCGCGGCTCTGCCAGGGTCACCGAAATTGCCGGCGTCGCCATCCTCCGCGCCGCCGCTGATCGGCTCCCCCGCCGCAGCGCAAAGCCGCTCGATGCAGCCTTTGATACGCGGAATGTTGTTGTTCTGAGAAATGATGAAAGAAACTATGGTCTCCCAAAGATCCTGATCCAGAAGCCTAATGCCGTATCCAAAGTCCGCCGCCTTCCTCATGATCGGATCATCTGCGCAGAGAGTCTCCTTGATTTTCCCGTAATCTCTGTCCAGATCCAGGTACGGCCTCCAGATTTCCCGGAATTCCTGCTCAGTGCATGGTGTAATGGTCAGAGCTCCGGCGGCCTCCCGCGACGATTCACTATCGAGTCCGGCGGTGAACTGCATGTTGACCTTCCGGCCCATGGCGATTCCAGTGTAGGAACCGTTTGGCTCTTTGTTCCATCTGAAACACTGACCACAGTCGAAGATGTGATCCAGGTTGAAATCCTTAATGTTATCTACTGTAAATGAATTCATATTTTCCTCGCTACTGACCTCCTGATGTGTTTTATGACAAATCGCCATTTTCATGGTCAAAAATACGAAATGCTTTCCAATTTCTTGCTTATTCAAGTAGTAATGAATTAATATACTGGATTATACAGCTATCCGCATCGATATTTCGACTCTGGTTCACATAGTCATCACACTTATTAGTTTTAGGTTAACCATCTGCTGCCAATTTCTATACTAGTGTTCAAATATTATTGTCGGATCCATGGATATTCGGATTTTTGATGCCTTATTTCGTGATTTATCATAAAACACCTTTTTGAAATCCGGTCCCAGCACGCAATCCAGCCCCAGCACGAAATCCGGTCCCAGCGCGAAATCCGGTCCCAGCACGAAATCCAGCCCCAGCGCGTCTCTACACTACCTGCTTAACTTCCACATCGACTTTGACCACGTTGAAGGCGGTCATGTTTTCCACCTGTTCGCGAAGGGCCTTCTGATAATCCATGGCGCTTTCCCAGATCAGGGTGTTCCGCTCCACAGCCAGGGACACTGTAAGATGCAGCGCGTCCGGCGAAGTGTTTTCGTAGACCTTGATTGCCTGAGCGACTCCCGGCGTTTCCTTGGCTACGCAGGAGGCTATATCCGTTATAACCGAATCAGATATATAGAATTCCCCCATATAGCTGAAAGTCGGCCGGACTACTGTACGCTCTGAATAGGGACTGCCCCCGAAGAAGTTTCCGCCTTTGAATATGCGGAGAGGATCCATGAAGTAGCCGGCGAAATCGCGCTTCAACTGCAGTGTCGGCACAGGTATTACGTGCTTTCCCTGAATATGGCGCTGTCGGTCGGCCACATCGCGCTCCTCTTCAGTGGTGATGTCTTCAATGTGGATCTGACGGATGGGTGCCGGCAGGCCAAGGCGCTCAACTATGCGGCTGGCCATCTTGTCAGAAGTCCCCAGAACCAGAATGCTGTCAGGGGCAAGTTCCTTGATGCGGTCAGCTACGGCAGCCTGATGCTCCGGCTTGTTAAATAAAGCCGTCTTGATGGCGCCCACCATGGTCTGCTGGCGTTTGGCGGATATCCCCGCCTCGACGCGATTGCGATATATGAACAGGCCGTCATCTATTACGCTCTCTATATTCAACTCTTTACACAGGTTCATAGCCTGAAAACTCTTTCCTGTGCCGCTTTTACCGGTCAAAGTATAAACTTTCATCTTTACTTAGTCCCGCCTTTCTGTTATAATTAAGACCGAATTTAAATTCAAGACATGTCTTAAAGGAGGATTATACCAATGGCTTACAAAATTACAGATGCTTGCATCAAATGCGGAGCTTGCGAACCTGAGTGCCCAACAGAGGCAATCACAGAAGGCGAAGACGCTTATGTAATCGACGCTGAGAAATGTATCGATTGTGGTTCTTGCGCAGATGCATGCCCGGTAGACGCACCAGTTGAAGGCTAATCTACATTATTGAAAACGATAACCGTTTCGCAAAAGCGAAACGGTTATTTTCTTTATGCTCCCGCGTCTGATGTTATCTGCATCTCGACTGTCATTATACATCTGGGAAATCAGGCTCCCGCCTAATCTCTCAGATTTTCTTCTTCCCTGTGCTTGTCCTGAGCGACTTCCTTCTTCTGTATATCATTCATGTGATATGCCAGGGAATGAAGACTGTCAGAAAGATGTACAACTTCTAGGGCTACATGAGTCGGAACCTCGATATCCGTCGGAGCGAAGTTCCAGATTCCTTTGACTCCGGCGAAGGACAACTTATCTGCCACTTCCTGAGCATTATCCCGATTGACGCAGATGATACCTATATCGATTTCTTCCTCTTCAACATATTCCACAATGTTCTCATAATCCAGAATCTCTATGCCGTCCAGATCCTTACCGATCAGGTTAGGATTGATATCGAAGGCCGCACAGACCTTGAACCCCTGCTTGTGGAAATGCGTGTATTTTGCTATAGCCTGGCCCAGATTGCCTGCGCCGACTATGACCATTCTATATTCTTTATCCAGGCCCAGGATGGCGCTTATCTCTTTATACAGGCCGTCTACGCTGTAGCCGTAACCCTGCTGGCCGAAACCACCGAAATTGTTCAGGTCCTGCCTGATCTGTGAAGCCGTGTACCCGATCAGACTGCTGAATTCCTTGGAAGAGATCTTCTCTACTCCCTTTTTCTTCAACTCGATCAGATAGCGCCTGTATCTCGGCAATCGTTTGATGACTGCGTTTGATATCTTTGCATTATTTTTCCCCATCGTTACATCTCCCGTTCTATAAAAAAAAGTCGAAAACCCGCCATGGCCGGCGGGTTTAATCTTTACTCTTCAAAATTTTCGTCTACGTATTTGACCAGGTCACCGACCAGTTGGAATTTCTCTGCTTCCTCATCCGGTATTTCTATATCGAACTCTTCTTCGATCGCCATGATGATCTCTACGGCGTCGAGGGAATCAGCTTCCAGATCCTTCATCAAATTTGTATCCATCGTAACCATTGACTCATCAACGCTCAACTGCTCGACGATGATGTCTCTAATCTTATCAAAAGTCATAATAAACCTCCTATAGTCTATGATCAATTACAAAACTTATTATAGTGTACCCTCTAATGTATTGCAAGTGAAAATTTAATTTTTCACAAATTCAACCACTCGTCATACACGAAATCAAGTTCTTCCTGGGCGCTGTCCAGCTTTTCCTGCATTTCCCGCAGAGCCTTGGAATCGGACAGGTTGGCTGGCTTGCACATATCCTCCTGGATCTCCTTGATCTCTGTTTCCAGGGAGTCTATGGTGTCTTCAAGTTCTTTTCGCTGACGCTCGTTTCTCCGGTGCTCGGCCTGTTTCTGCTTCTTCAAAGCCCTTTCCTCCGCCGGCGACAGAGCTTCCTGCCCGGCCGGGGCCACTTCCATTCCGGAGGCTTTCTGTGCATCGCGCAGGCCATCTACCAGATCGTCATTAGGCGATGCCTTGCTTTGGCCGCCGGTGTGGAGGCCGGCAGTCACAACGCCCGCGCTGCCTTCGTCCTTAAGTTCTTCTATATACTTCTTACCTGATTGTATGGAAGCCTTCTTTTCCTCATAGTAGTCATAGCCGCCTACATACTGAGTTATGCCCGAAGGTCCCAGCTCAAATATCCGCGACGCCACCTTGTTCAGGAAATATCTGTCATGGGATACGGCGATGACCGTACCAGGATAATCCTTCAACGCATCCTCGAAAACCTCCTTGGAATCTATGTCCAGGTGGTTAGTAGGCTCATCCAGCACCAGAACATTGGTACCGGACATCATGAGCTTAAGCAGAGCCAGGCGAGCCTTCTCGCCGCCGCTGAGTGAGCCTACAGGTATGAATACCTGATCGTTGGTGAACAAAAATCTGCCCAGGATGGCTCGTATCTCGCTGTCTTTGTAAAGTCTGTAGGAATCGTGGACCTCATCCATAACGGTCTTGCTGTCGTCAAGCATTTCCTGCCGCTGGTCGTAATATCCGAAGGTCACATTGTGCCCGATCTTCAGGTAGCCGGCCGTCGGCGTCAGGTCGCCCATCATGATCTTCAGCAAAGTAGTTTTGCCGATGCCGTTAGGTCCGACGATACATATGCGCTCGCCCTTTTTGATATCGAAATCCACATTTTCAAAGAGGTCGCGCCTGTCAGCGCCGAAGCCGAAGGACTTAGACAGATCCTCGCCGAAAAGCACGTCATTTCCACTTTTGTACTCCTGACGAAAGTGTATCTTCATGGAACCCAGTTCTTCCTCGGGCCTGTCCATAACATCCATAGCTGCCAGCTTCTTCTCGCGGGAAGCCGCCCGCTTGGCCAGATGCTCCGTGCCGCGCTCCTTGAACTTTCTGATTATGTCTTCCTGGCGCTTTATCTCGTCCTGCTGCTTGCCGTAAGCCCTGATGTCAGCCTCTCGCTGCTCACGCTTCTTGATGGCGAATTCCGTGTAATTTCCCTCGTAGCTCTTAAGCCTGCGATGCTCCACGTCGAAGATCCTGGTGGCCATCTGATCCAGAAAATACCTGTCATGGGACACCAGCAAAATAGTGCCTGTGTAGGCTTTCAGGAACTGCTCAAGCCATTTGAGCATGCCTATGTCCAGGTGGTTGGTCGGTTCGTCTAACAAAAGGATGTCCGGCTTTTCCATCAGAAGGCAGGCCAGGGCCAGTCTGGTCCGCTCGCCGCCGCTGAGGGTGTGTATAGGCTTATCATAGTAGTCCTCGCTGAAGGCCATGCTGGTAAGTATTCCCTTCATTTCGCTCTTATACGAGAAGCCGCCTTCGTTCCTGAATCTGTCCTGCAGATCTCCCAGGCGATGAAGGGCTCTGTGGTATTCGTCGCTGTCCAGTTCTCCATCTGACGCCATTTCCGCCACCTTGTCGCTGAGCCTGTGTATCTCATTTTCCAGTTTCTCGAAATGGCCGTATATTCTGTGGACCTCTTCAAGAAGAGTGCTGTTATCGTCGAAGGTATCCTTTTGAGCCAGGTAGCCCATGGATATGTCCTTAGACACGAAAAAATCGCCGGAATCAGCATGGTCCCGGCCTGCGAGGATATTCAACAGGGTGGTCTTCCCGGCGCCGTTGGCTCCGACTATGCCCACTCTGTCACCGCTGTTGACGTGAAAGGACATTCTGTCCAGGATCACGTCGACTCCATATGCTTTTGTAAGGTCAGTTGCTGACAATACTATCATTTCTACTCCATTTACAGAGACAGGTCTGCGTAAGCGTCCAGATGCAGATCGTCCGCCCCCTCTTTCTTATACTTGTAATATGCCGCCGCGGCGATCATGGCTCCGTTGTCCGTGCACAAAACCGGCTCCGGCGCATATAGTCTGATACCTTCTTTATGGCAGGCTTCCTTAAGTTCCCGGCGCAGTTCCGAATTAGCCGCAACGCCGCCGGCAATGACAAGCCTGTCTTTGTTCATGTTCCTTACTGCCATCATGGTCTTATCCACGACTACATCAAGAACTGCCTGCTGGAAGCTGGCGGAAACATCCGCAACATTTATCTCCCTGCCGGCCATTTTCTCTGTGTTTATATAGTTCAGAACGGCCGTCTTCAGACCGCTGAAACTGAAATCCAGGCTGTCCTTTTCCAGATAGACACGCTTGAAGTGGACCGCCTCCGGATTCCCGTCCTTAGCAGCCTTATCCACCTTGGGACCGCCGGGATAACCCAGGCCGATGACCCTGGCAACTTTATCGTAAGCCTCGCCTACGGCATCGTCTCTGGTGCCTCCGAGGACCTTGCATTCGTTGTAATCTGTCACTTCCACGATATTAGTGTGACCTCCGGAAACTATGAGTGCCATAAATGGCGGCTCAAGATCCGGGTACTGGATATAGTTGGCGCTCACATGACCGTGCATGTGATTGACGCCTACCAGGGGAATGTCCTTGGCGAAGGACAAAGCCTTAGCCGTTGCAACTCCAATTACTACGGCGCCGATGAGTCCCGGGCCGTTAGTGACTCCTATAAGATCCACGTCGTCCAGTGTAACTCCCGCTTCTGACAGAGCCTCATCCAGAACGCTGTTTATGTTCTGCAGATGATGCCGCGAAGCCAGTTCCGGCACTACGCCGCCGAAAACAGTGTGAAGTGCTATCTGTGATGAAATAACATCAGACATCAGCTGGCGGCCGTCGGCCACTACAGCTATAGATGTTTCATCGCAGCTGGATTCTATTCCCAATGTAATAAATTTCCCGTCTTTCATTATGATTCCTCTGTGATTTTGTCCGGATCGCCCATGCGCCACATTATTATGGCGTCCTCGCCGTTGTCCTCGTAATAACCCTTACGCCTGCCGGATTCCTTGAAACCGAATCTGCCATAAAGGCTCTGGGCAGCCTCGTTGCTTGCCCGCACCTCCAGGGTGTGACTGACGATGCCGGCCTCTTCAGTGGCGTTTATCATGGTATTTAACAAAATAGTGCCTACGTGCATGCGTCTGTACTTGGGCAGTACGGCTACGTTATTTATGTGGCCTTCGTCTGCGATGCTCCAGACGCCGATGTATCCTATGAGTTCCCCCTCCAGGTCAGCCACTATATATGTGGCCAGCTTGTTTTCCGCTATATCGTGGCGCAGGGATTCCTCAGACCAGGGAGTCTCAAAGCATTCCTGCTCTATGGTCTCCAGTCCCGGCACATCGCTGACCGTTGCTTTTCTGATTGTTAGTTCTGACATTATTTACTCCTGAATTTAGCCATTTTCGCCGCTCTGGCCCTGGCAAGGGATCCGTCCCTGAGTTTCTGCTCTGCTTCTGTCTCACGCATGTAGTCGGGCAAAAGCTCCTCGTATGTGCAGGTCTCGCCTGCCTCCAGTTTATCCATGGCAAAGGCAGCCGTCATGGTGGCTGTCTGGTATCTGTCTTCTTCCTGAGCGCATTCGCGGCCCTGAAGTTTGTCGGCGTAAGCGTCTACGCCGTCGCCGTAAAAGATCGGCGCTATGCCGGCCTTATCGACTGCGTCCAGAACATCCGTAAGCATGTACGGTCCCGGCTTCAGAATGTCCTTTTTATCCTTGTCAAAGACTGCTCCGTAGACCTGCCCCCTGCGAGCGTTGAATATGACCGCTACGGGCCTGTTTCCGCACTTGAGGCGGAATGTATCCAGTGTCGGCACCTGTATGCACGGCTTATGCAAGGCCTGAGCCACGGCTCTGGCCGATGATACGCCTATGCGTATGCCTGTGAAAGAGCCCGGACCCACCGATGCGGCTACGGCCGCAATATCGCTGCCGGTCACCTTTTGTTCCCGGAAGAGTTCCTGCGTCATGGCCATGAGGTTTTTCAGATGGCTCATGTCTTCGGTGGTGGTCTTCATGGTCATTTTATATGTTTCCAGGTCGGCAAGAGCTACTGAGCCGATTTTTCCTGTTGTTTCTATGGCTAAAATGTACATCTGTAAACTCTCTCTCCTTCCTTTTCTCCGTATTCTATGAATATGCAAAGGGTCTCGTCGGGCAGCACCTCGGCCACCTGATCGGCCCACTCTATGATGCAGATGCCGCCGGCGTCGAAGTACTCATCTGCGCCGATATCGAACATGTCCTCGCCGCTTTCCAGGCGGTAGACATCGAAATGATACAGGGGCAGCCTGCCGGAATGATGCTCGCCGACAATAGTAAAAGTAGGGCTCGTGATCCTTTCGGTAACGCCAAGCCCTTCAGCTATATACTTTGTCAATGTGGTTTTCCCTGTGCCCAGGTCGCCTATGAGGGCGACTATATCGCCGGCCTTCAGTTTCCCGGCCAGGTCCAACCCAAAGCGTCTCGTATCTTCTTCGTTTTTAATGGTAACCGTTCTCATAAGTATTTCCTACTTCTTCGGTACGGACGGCTTGTTCTCGGCTCTGTGTATGAGCTTGGATATCCTCTTGTATATGAGGAATGTCAGCAGAGCGTTGATACCGGCCTTGGAAAGGTTGAAAGGAATTATCGCCGGCAGCATGAGTGCTACTACGGCTTTCTTCTGCATTCCGTAAAAGAGCGGATCCATTATATAATTCGCTGCGCACATGACCACTGTCATGGTTATGACGCCTGCAACCAAAGCAACGACGGCCTCTTTCTTGGTCTTTTTGTGCCTGTAAAGGTTGCCTGCAACAATGACGAATGAGCCCGTTGCCAGTACATGCATGACGAAGCCTATCCACGTGTCCTGTCCCATGATGAATGCTTCTATGAAGCTTGCAAGGAACGTAACGATAAGTCCTGCCACAGGTCCGAAGGAAAATGTGGCTATGAGGATAGGAATGTCGGCCAGGTCGTATTTGAAGGCCGGCATCAGCGGATATGGTACGTATATCATTACCAGGACGCAGGCAATGGCCGTAAGCATGGCCAGGGTCGCCAGTTCCACCTGATAATATCTGGAATTTTGCTTCATGTTCTCTCCTAATGTTCTATAGTTCGAAGTCCGGCTGGCTCATCTTGTAAATGGCGTCAGCGTAGATCTCGATCATCTGGTAATACCGTTTGATTTCAAGTTTCTCATTTTTCTGGTGCATGATATCCGGGTCGCCCGGGAACAGTCCGCCGTAAGCTACGACGTTATCGAAGGCCTTGGCGTATGTGCCGCCGCCTACAACTATAGGCTGGCTCTCCATGTCGCCGGTCTTATCTCTGTACACTCCCACCAGCGTTCTGATTACATTGCTGTTGGTGTCGAAGTAGATAGGCTTCATGTCCCCCTGCTTGACCACGCCCAGATCGTACTTGTCGATGAAAGGCATAACAGCTCCGTAGATCTTATCTGCGTTGGCAGAAATCGGATATCTGATGTTTATATTAACTGAGATCGATTCGCCGTCGTAATTGACAAGTCCGTTGTTGAATGATAGTTTTCCTGATTTTTCATCATGGAAATCCAAGTTCATGTTCTTGCCGTAAACATTGAATCCAACGCATTTATTATAAAAGTCTATGAATACGTTCAAGTCGTCGTTAACAAAGGTTAGCTTTCCAAGGAAGGCGAACAAAATGGAAATTGCATTGAGTCCGTCCTGAGGTGCTGCTCCGTGGGCGGCTACTCCCTCGGCCGTGATTTCCAGGGACTTGCCTACGCCTTTAGTCTTTACTTTATATCCTGTCTCGTTTCTGTATTCCTCTACCAGGTCCTTGATATGGTCATAGGCCTCCGGGTCGTTGCTTCTGACTACGGCTCTCGCGTGCTCCGGCACCATATTGGCTGCCGTGCCGCCGGAGAGCTTGCTCAGGAGCAGGCCTTCCTTAGGTGAAGGTGAAAGTTTCTTGGCTATATCAAATCCAATCATGCCCTTTTCTCCGTTGAGAATAGGGAAATCTCCGTCGGGAGTGAACCCATAGTCAGGGTTGCCCAGTTTTTCCTTATAATGCTGTACTCCGATCCAGTTGGTCTCTTCGTCCAGCCCCATGATCAGACGTATGCGGCGCTGTGGCTCATAGCCGGCGTCCTTCAAGGCCTTCATGGCAAAGAAGCACGCAAGGAGCGGGCCTTTGTCGTCTGTAGTTCCGCGGCCGTAAATATATCCATCGCTCTCCGCGCCGCTGTACGCATCGAAATCCCAGCCGTCTCCGGCAGGTACTACGTCCAGATGGCCGATGATGCCAACGGTTTTATCTCCGCTGCCAAAGTCGATATGCCCGCCGTAATTGTCTGCATTAGCTGTCTCAAAGCCATACTCCTCAGCCTTTTTCAGCATGTACGCAAAAGCATCCTGCACGCCCTGCCCGAAAGGATATACCTCACCGGATGGTGTCGTAACAGGATCTCCTGCATCACTTCTGATTCTTATCAGCTCTTTTAGAGTATCGACAGCCTGGCTCTTATTTTCTTCAATATGCTTTGCCAAGTCCATTTCAATACCTCTTTTTACTAATCTACTGCTTCTACGCCTTTAACTTCCGGAACAGCTTCCTGAAGGATCTGTTCTACGATTCCTTTCAGAGTCATTCTGGCTCCCTGGCATCCTGCGCAATGTCCCTGTAATCTTACCTGAACAATGTTGTCCTCTGTAATACCGACCAGTTCGATGTCTCCGCCGTCTCTGCGGAGTACCTGTTTAACGTCCTCTAAGGCTGCATTGATTTTCTCTTCCATTTGTAATTTTTCCTTTCTATTTATCTGCTTTCGGTTTTCACCGGTGCAGTTATTTCACTTTATAAACGTATACGGTCTTGAATGCTCCGTCCTTGATAACATCTATGTTAACAGGCTTGCTCGGAACTCCCAGCTTATTGAAAGTTATGACGCCTGATGCGCCGGAGTAATCCCTGGTTTTCGCCAGAGCATCTCTGACCTTGGCGCCGTCAGTAGATCCGGCCTTTTCGATAGCCTCTATGGCAAGCATATATGCGTCATAGGCCATGACCGTTCCCTGATCCTGATTCTTATTGCCATACTTCTTCTGGTAGGCTTCTGTGAATTCTTTATAGTTTTTCGTTTCAGCAGTCTCACCGTTAAAGTCAGATGCCACCGCTATTTTTATACCCTTTAATCCGCTCTGCAAACTCAGTAATTTATTGTTATGCCACTCTTTCGGGCCTATGAGCGTAACTCCATTGACCTTCAGTCTGTCTAACTCCCCGGCAAAGGTCTTGCCGCTGTCAAAGGATGTCGCCATGAAGATGGTCCTGACGCCGCTTTTTCTGATCTGCTCGATGCAGGCGTCCAGATCGCTGCCATCCTGCTTGATCTGTATTTCCTGACAGGTGACCGGATGTTTCTCAGCGACTGTGATAGTCTGCTTAGTCGTGACCTTCTTCTTCTTGACTTTCTTAGTAACTTTAACGACCTTTTTCGTCTTTGTCACCGTATAAAGGCCCTTGCATTTCCTGGTAAAGTTATTGACCATATCGCTGACGGTATCGTCTCCTTCAACGGAAACCACTGCTACCTTATTCTGATTCAGGGATTTTACAGCATACTCTGCTGTAGCGTAACCCTGGATGGCCTCGGAAAAACTGGTACGGAAATAGTACTCATTGTTTTCTGTAACCAGGGGATTAGTCGCCGATATGGTTATTCCCGGCACCTTGGCGTCTCTCAGATATTCGCCGGCAGCCAGAGAACAGGCGTCTCCGTAAGTTCCCAGTACTACAGCAGGCTTCTTCTCAAGTATATTCTGAATCGCACTCTGCGTAGTATAAATGCTGCTCTGAGTATCCTCATAAACCAGCTCGACCTTCTTCCCAAGGACCTTGCCGTGAAGTTTGTGGGCGATCTCGATGCCTCTGATTTCCGCTTTACCGTAACTGCTGTTTTCACCCGTCGTAGGTTCCAGAACGCCGATCTTGATAGTATCAGCCCCGGCTCCTTTGTCAGTGAAAAATGTATCTTTGAAATTGTCATAGGTGGCGCACCCGCTCAGGCCTGCAACCATGCAGACAGTGATCAGGATCACCATAAGTAATTTCTTTATTTTCATTATTTCCCCGAATATAGCTTTCGATTCCAAAAAGCGGTGAGAGGTCATGGACCCTTCGCCGCATTTTGTGTGCAAACGTACTCTTTATTATACTACATTTGCCTGAAAAGTAAACATTTTTGTCACCTTACCGTGACCTTGCACTTATATACCTGTGTGTTTGTAGAATCTATTACCAGCACTACTGCCTTGCCCTTTTTCTTTCCTCTGACTACTCCCGCCGGAGATACTGAGGCGATGGAATTATCAGATGAAACGAATTTCAACCCCGTATATACAGGATAAAGAGCATCTGTCTTAATATTGATCTTACCATACGAACCGGCCTTTACTTTCATAGACTTGCGAGTCAGTTCTATATATGGGGCTACGACTGTACTGTCGATATCCACGACATTCAGGGTATATGATGCTGATACCTTGCCTATCGTAACGCTTATGACAGTCTTTCCTTTCTTCAGAGCTTCTACATTGCCGTCACTGTTTACCGTTGCTACGGCTGGAACAGACGACTTCCACTTCATGCCGCTGGTGTCCGCTGAAAACGGCACGGCCGTGTAAGGATTGTCCGACACAACGCCTGCCACACCTGCAAAGGACTTTTTGTTCAAAAAGTATATAGCCTTGATTTTACTGCTGTCGGCTTTACCGGAGCGTATTTTCTTCCACTTTGCGTGAGCCGTTAAACTACTGGTAGCAACGGTATCTTTGGTGAGTTTTATCATAGAGCCGCCGTTATTATAATACCAGCCCTTAAACTCATAACCCTTCTTTGCCGGGTTCTTCGGGAATCCCGTGATGACCCTCTGACTGTAGGCAGTAATGGTCTTGACGGGCTTCTTTCCATTTACGAACTTTACCTTATATTCCTTAAGCTGAAGTGTCTTGTAATTGGCGTCGATCCAGGCGACACGCTTGTTGATCCATGTCTTCAGCTGAGTGACTTCCTCGCTGTATGGTCTGTTGCCTTTTACTGTAGTATCGCCGTCTATATCCATGGCGTAGGTGCCCCACTTCTCCATGTCGTACTTCTCCGAGATGCCTACCTGAGCAACATACTTATCCAGCTGGCCGCCGTCTCTGGTCAGTTCCTCAAGTTTAGCCTTGATGACCGGCCATCTATCCACGACCTTCTTAGAGAAGGTTTTGTCCTCGAAAAGCCTGCCGTACCATACGTTCTGATTCTGTGAGAACTCTGTGGTATTCATGTTCTTGCCGTATTCCAGATCTCCCCAGGCTACGAAGTCGAAGTCCCACAAAGGTCCCCAGCACAGCTTGCCGTTCCTGGCCTTGTAGAGATATGTGCTGTTGCTGCCAAAGGCATCCCCGTTGTATGAGATTTCCTGAAGCCAGTAATAGTCCACGGCCGAATCCACATCCATATAATCTTTGTAGGATGCGCCGCTGCTTTCCTTGAAGTCCTTGCCGTATATGGCGTCCTCGGTTTTCTGGAAGTAATCCTTGATATAGTTGTATTGAGCGTCGTTAGTATAGCCCTCGAAATCCGGACTCTCTATGAGGAACCTGTTGCCCTTCTTGGTTGTGAAGTCCCTCTTGGTCGATGTCGGATCCTTGGTTTTCTCGTCATCGGCGCTGCCCATAGAAAGGAGATAGCCGCCGGTGATGGTAGGCTCTGTAGTCGCGCTGCTTGACGTCTTATCTGTCAGATCGTCTATGTTGACGCTGTTCTTGTCGACTCTCACCTGAGTGCTTAGATAGTAACTCCCATAATATGTGCCGTTCATGACCACGTCCACGAACTGGCATTTCGGCGTGTAAGCCATGCCCAGCTGACCGCCCAGCCAGTATGTCAGCTTGTTGCGTAAAAGGCTGTTATCGAATCTGTTTGCCAGCAGTACCCAGTTCTTGCTGGTGCCCATGCTCAGTAGATTCTGTTTCTTGTCGAATTTCACCTTATAGGGCTTCTTGTCTGCGTCCCAGGTGGAATTGCCCCGGCCCCTGATATAGTCCAGAGAATAGGTGCTACTTGAATCTGCAGCCTGGGTCTTCCCGGAATATTCGTCATAGTACCCGGCCGGCACCTGCATAGTCATGTCACCGAAACACTCTGTCTGGTGGCTGCCGTCGGAATTCATGTCCGATATGGTCCCCTGTGATTCATCTATGTTGAAATACAAGGTCGGCAGTGAACTTTGGACGAACTCGACTGACCTGAGCAAAAAGCTCTCTTTGTTGCCGCTGTCGTCTCTGTCGTCTCTGACCTTAAATGACAAAGTGTGCTTGCCTACGATGTTCTTCCCAAGTGTGTCGGTGGTTATGTCCGCGGCCTTGGTCCAGAAGTCTTCTCTGTTTTGATTTTTGATTTTTACAGACGCAAAAGGCTATTCAATTGAATAGTTAACTTCCATGCCCCAACATAGTGTATGATGCGTGGGCCGAGAAACGGAAGTTAACATTGCAAACAGATAATAGCTGACATTTAATCGTGTCAGCTTTTTTGCGTTTTATATCTTAATGATGTAAAATATCATAACTTCAGCAGAGGAGGTGGCGGAGCAAAGGAGAAAAAAATGAAATACAAACATTTAACATTAGATGATCGAATCGAAATACAGCATGCGTTAAAAGATCGCACATCGTTCATAAAGATAGGTGCTGTTCTTAACCGTGATGCATCAACGATCTCAAAGGAAATCAAGGCACATGCACATGTGACAAAGACCGGGACAAAATCGAGGCCACACAACTCATGTGTACATAGAAAGACCTGTATGCATGAAGGAGACATATGTGAGTTGTGCATACAGACATCATCGTGGCATGAAAGCAGGTATTGCTCGGTTTGTGGAATGTGCAATGATGTTTGCCCGGAGTTCAGGGAATATCAATGCAAGGTCCTGAAAAAGCCTCCGTATGTCTGTAACGGGTGCAAAACTCGGAGGAGTTGTACACTGAGTAAATGTAC
>NZ_SNXO01000019.1 GCF_004362975.1 Aminicella lysinilytica
TAAGTTGTTTAGATTATTATATGAATTGAACCGCCGTATGCCGAACGGCATGTACGGTGGTGTGAGAGGGGCTACTTGCTAGCCCCTACTCGATTTGCTTCGATTAATGCATTTTCTAGCTTATTTCAGTGCCTCGCCGATGCCTTCGCTGAAGGATGGGTGAGGGTAGATGGTCTTGGACATTTCTTCCAGGGTCAGGCCGCTTACGATAGCCTGTGAGAACTGGCTGATCATATCAGTAGCTCTGGCGCACATCATCTGAGCACCCAGAACTTTGTGAGTGTCCTCGTCGGCTATGATCTTAATAAAGCCGCGCTCCTGAAGAGAAAGTATGGACTTTCCGTTAGAGCCCATGGCGTACTTATGAGTGATGACCTTCAGTCCCTGCTTCTTAACTTCATCACCGCTGAGGCCGACGCTTGCGATCTCAGGATGAGTATAAATGCAGGACGGAACGATGGTCATATCGATGGAAGGGTGGCTGTTGTTCATATAGGCAACTGCCGATCTTCCTTCACCTGTAGCTACATGGGCCAGCTGAATGCCTCCTGTAACATCGCCTATAGCATAGATGCCGGGAACGCTTGTCTCGTATCTCCCGTCTACAGTGATTTTCCCTCTTTCTATAGACATGTTCTTTACTTCATCAGAAGACTCATCAGCGAATAAGCCTTCAGTATAAGCTCTGCGGCCGATAGCCAGCAGAACCAGCTGGCCGGAAACTTCGCATGGCTTTTCCTTCTCTGTATAGCAGACCGTCATATCTCCCGTGGATCCTTTGATCTCAGTGACCATAGAACCTGTGTGGATATCGATGCCCTTCTTCTTAGAGAGCATCTTCAGACTCTGGCAGATTTCCTTATCCATGTTGGCGATGATCCTGTCGAGAGCCTCGATGACAGTTACCTTTGTTCCAAGAGAACTGAAGACTGACGCGAACTCCATGCCTATGACGCCGCCGCCGATAATGACGAGACTTTCCAGAGGCTTGTCCTGATTGAGAAGATGATCGCTTGTTACGACACCGTCCAGATCAGCGCCTTTGATAGGCGGAACTGAAGGGATAGATCCTGTTGCAATCATAATATTCTTAGCTTCCAGATCCGTGACAACTCCATCAACGCCGGCAACCCTTACGTGGGTTTTGTCCATAATGGTACCGGTACCGTAGAATACGTTGATCTTGTTCATCTTCATGAGAGTCTCAACGCCGGCGCGCAGCTGAGCTACGACAGCCTGTTTACGATACTGGATCTTTGCCATGTCGTAACCGTCATCTTCGGCGCCTGTCAGGCCGATCTCGTCGCCGTGAGTTTTGATCTCGTGGTAGAGGGAAGCAGAGTAGAGCATAGTCTTAGTTGGGATGCATCCGCGGTTGAGGCAGGTGCCGCCAAGTTCTCTGTTCTCTACCAGGGCGACCTTCATGTTATACTGTTTGGCAGCGTCTACGGCTGCCTCATAGCCACCTGGGCCGGCTCCGATAATAATTAAATCAAAATTTTCCATAGTTAAATCTCCCTTTGTATAAGATTTGCAATGTCCTTTTTCATTGAGAGGACTATGTCGGTAGGAGGCCCGTCAGCCGGGATCTCAGTGTTCATGATTACCGACGTCATATCTTTCTCGGAGTAAGGCTGGCCAGTAAGCGCATCTTTGAAAAGACAGATGACTTCCTGATCCATTGCGTCTGAGAAGACATTGATTTCTTTGATTATACCACCATTGACATGAAATTGCATCTGTATATCGCCCCAGTCGAAGCGATCTGCCATTTCGTAGTCGAAGGGTATCTTTCGCCCGTATTTCCAGTCCCAGGATGAGAACTTGTCCGTCAGAGCAGATATCTCATCCGCCGGCAGAGAATTCTCTGAAAGCTCTTCTGCAGGCAGTCCGTAGACTTCCTGGAAGGCCTTGACCAGAACATCCTGCATCATAGGAACCGTTATATCAGGTTTGAATTCTATAAGGTTGGCCACTCTGGACTTGACCGAAGCGACACCTTTGGATTCCAGTTTCTTCTTATCTACATTCAGGTACCTAGACATATCCTCAGTATTGGCGTTTAGCATAATAGTACCATGATGATAGCATTGATCGCCTACACGCAGGAAGGCGTTGCCTGAGAATTTACGTCCGTCTACTGTAATGTCGTTCCGCCCGGTTCTTTCGCCGTGGATACCCAGCATCTGCACTGCCCGCAAAATCACGCTTTGCTGTTTTTCCACATTGTAATCATCATGTTGTAAACAAAATGTAAAGTTCAGGTTTCCCATATCGTGAAAAACAGCCCCTCCGCCGGAAAGACGGCGAACAAGAAATCCGCCGTCTTTCTCAAGAGAGTTTACTTTACATTCCTTCCAACAATTCTGATTCTTGCCGATGACCACCGTGTGCCTGTTTTGCCACAGATACATGATGCATTCACCGGGGCCGACATTCATTGTCAGATATTCTTCCATGGCCAGATTCTGGTACGGGTAAGTGTTATCCGTCGCCAGCCACTGAAGTTTGTTTATCATTTAGTCCGTCCACTGGTAGCGCAGTACAGTGTTCCTTGCGGCGCCGACTTCGTCAGGCCTTCCAATCACTGTGTTATGCGGTGCGCTGTGTAGTGCTTCAGGGTTATCGGTAGCTTCCTTATACAGGGCCCTCAATGCTACGATAGCCTCATCCAGAACTTCCTTAGGCTCAGTCTCTGTCGGCTCGATCATAAGAGCCTCCTCAACGATAAGCGGGAAGTACATTGTAGGCGGATGGATGCCGTAATCCAGAAGTCCCTTGGCAACGTCCAGAGCAGAAACTCCGGTCTTGTGCTTCAGAGGCTCCAGGCTCATTACGAACTCATGCATGCATGTAGTGTCATAAGCCATTTCATAGAGGTCATCCAGCTTAGTTCTCATATAGTTTGCGTTCAGTACGGCATTAGATGATGCCTCCGGAACGCCTTCCTTGCCAAGCATCAGCATGTAAGTCAATGCTCTTACGATAACCAGGAAGTTTCCGTGGAACATCTTGACTGCGCCGATAGACTTAGTCTCAATCTCGTAACGGAAGCCCTCGTTCTCATCGCCAGCCACATGATGCCCAGGCAGGAACTGCTTCAGGAATTCCTTGCAGCCAACTGGGCCTGCGCCCGGACCGCCGCCGCCGTGAGGTGTGGAGAAGGTTTTGTGCAGGTTGATATGTACTGCATCAAATCCCATGTCGCCAGGTCTTGCGATACCCATAACAGCGTTAAGGTTAGCGCCGTCATAGTAGCAGAGACCGCCTGCGTCGTGAACGATCTTGGTGATCTGCAGAATATTCTTGTCAAAGAGTCCAACTGTGTTAGGGTTGGTCAGCATCAAGCCGGCCGTGTCATCTCCCACAGCGCCCCGCAAAGCGTCCAGATCTACGCAGCCGTCATCCTGTGAAGGAATGCTGACAACGTCGAATCCGCACATAGCTGCGCTGGCAGGGTTAGTGCCGTGAGCCGAGTCCGGAACGATGATCTTGGTCCTCTTGGTGTCTCCGCGGTCTACATGGTAAGCCTTGATCAAAAGCAAGCCTGTGAATTCTCCGTGGGCGCCTGCTGCAGGCTGCAGTGTGAATGCATCCATGCCCGCGATCTCACAAAGGGTATCCTCGGTTTTCTTGATGACTTCCATGGATCCCTGGACTGTCCTTTCGTTCTGAAGAGGATGTACGCCGGTAAATCCCTTAAATGAAGCGGCGATCTCGTTTACCTTAGGGTTGTACTTCATAGTACATGAACCCAGAGGGTAGAATCCATCGTTAACTCCATGAGAGCGTTTAGCCAGTTTGCTGTAATGTCTGCTCAGTTCGTTTTCCGAAACGTGTGGAAGATGAAGGGCAGTCTTACGGCTCTGAGATTCAGGTACCTTTACTTCAGGTACGTCGCATTTAGGAAGCAGGGATAATTTTCTGCCTTCTGAACCGATTTCAAATATAAGGTCCATATCCTACGCCTCCTTTCCGCTGATCAGCGCGGCAACGATTGAAGCTACCTGATCCATTTCTTCTTTAGTATTCATTTCTGTAGTGCACCACAGGACAACATTCTCTGTAAGAGGAAGTCCGCCGAGGATTCCTTTCTCGGCAAGTGCGTCGAGCAGTTTGTCTGAACCGCATGGGCAGTCTGTAATGAATTCATTGAAGAATTCTCCACTGAACATAGGCTTCAGACCGGCCTTCTTCAGAGCATCCATCAGGTAATGTGCCTTGGATGTTGACTGAGTAGCCGCTTCCTTCATTCCGTCTGCGCCCATAGCAGCCATATAAACTGAAGCAGTCAGAGCACAGAGTGCCTGGTTGGAACAGATATTGGAACTTGCCTTCTCACGGCGTATATGCTGCTCACGAGCCTGAAGTGTCAGGACGTAAGCTCTGTTGCCTTTATCGTCTGTAGTTTCACCGACGATCCTGCCCGGAAGTTTTCTCATCATTGACTTAGGTGCAGCCATGAATCCCAGGTAAGGTCCGCCGTAAGCAATAGGCATGCCCAGAGGCTGGCCATCGCCGACAGCTACATCAGCTCCGCACTCAGCAGGAGTCTTCATTACAGAAAGAGCGATAGGGTTGACACTCATGACAAATTTGGCGCCTGCCTCATGAACGATCTCGCCCAATTTGGTTGCGTCTTCATAGATGCCGTAGAAGTTAGGCTGCTGCATTACCAGGCAAGCCGCTTCAGGGTCATCCTTAAGCATCTTCGCAAGTTTATCCATATCTGTGACGCCGTCCTTGGAAGGAACCTGGACCAGTTTGGTGTTGCTGCCGAAGCAGTAAGTCTCCATGACCTGGATCGTTCCAGGATGAACGGTGGATGAAACATAAGCTACCTTATGTTTTCTGTCCTTGCACATAGGGATAGATTCTGCAGCCGCAGTAGCTCCGTCATAATGAGAAGCATTGGCTACATCCATGCCGGTCAGTTCGCACATCATAGTCTGATATTCGAAAATCGACTGAAGCACGCCCTGGCTGATCTCAGCCTGGTATGGCGTATAAGTAGTAACGAATTCTTCCTTGGCTGTTACACTCTTGACAATAGCAGGGATATAATGGTTATATGCGCCTGCGCCGCGGAAGATATGTTTGAATGTTACGTTTTTTTCTGATATTTCCTCCATTTCGCGGATGGCTTCCATCTCGCTTAAACCTGAAGGCAGGTTCAGAGGTCTCTTAAGTCTGACCTCGTCAGGAATACATGAGAACATGTCGTCGAAGCTTTTATAACCGGCTTCTTTCAGCATTTCCTCCTGTTCTCTGTCCGTATTTGGTACAAAAGAACCCATTGATTTCACCTCGATTACTCTTCGCTGAGGGTACTAACGTATGCTTTATATGCTGCTTCGTCGATCAGCTCAACTTTATCAGTGATGCCCTCGACTTTAACGAACCATGCATCATAAGGTGCCTCGTTGATTTTCTCAGGAGCATCCAGAAGTTCTTCATTGATTTCAGCAACTTTTCCTGTAACAGGTGAGAATACATCTGATACAGCTTTTACTGACTCAACATCTGCGAAAGGCTCGCCGGAAACTACATCGTCGCCTTCTTCAGGAAGGTTAACGAATACCAATCCGCCAAGTTCAGCCTGGGCGTAGTCTGTAAGACCAACCTGTGCTGTAGTATCATCGATCATATTTACCCACTCGTGGGATTTAGAAAATAGTAGACTCATTTTGATTTACCTCCATAAATATTATCTCGTTAAATTTATATATACTTTATTAATCAGCGCGTTTGTAGAAAGGCATCTTGACGATCTCAGCCTCAACCATACGGCCGCGGACGTCGACTTCTACCTTTGTGCCAGGATCTCTCTTGTCAGTCTCAACGAGGGCTGCTGCGAAAGCGTGGTTCAGGTATGGGCAGTGAGTTCCGGAAGTCGTTACGCCGATTTTCTTTCCGTCCTGATATACATCCTGGTGCTCTCTGATGATGCCGCGTCCTGTGACCTTAAGGCCGATCTTACGACGTTTAGGCGGCTTGCCGATCTTCTCGATGGCGTCCTTGCCGATGAAGTCTTCCTTGTCCATCTTAACGAAGATGCCAAGTCCTGCTTCTCTAGGTGAAACTGTGTCGTCCATCTCATGACCGTAAAGAGGCATTCCTGCTTCCAGTCTCAGCGTATCTCTGGCACCAAGTCCGCAAGGGATGAGCCCTTCATCTTTTCCTGCTGCCATAAGAGCTTCATAGATCTTAGGCGCGTCTTCCATAGGCATGTAGATTTCCACGCCGTCTTCACCGGTGTAACCTGTAGTTGAAATCATACATTTAACTCCTGCAACATCTCTGTCGAAAGTGCATGCATAATATTCTGCAGGAATATTCTCCACAGCAGTGATCTTCTTCAGGATGCCCTTTGCGAGAGGTCCCTGGAGGGCGATCTGTCCGATGGTGTCTGAAATGTCTTCAAACTCCACATCGCCTGACTGATGAGCCTTGACCCACGCGAAATCCTTGTCCTTATTAGCTGCGTTAACTACCATCAGGTATTCCTGGTCATTCTTCTTATATACGATCAGGTCGTCTACAACTCCGCCCTGTTCGTTGCACATAGGGCTGTATCTTGCCTGGCCGTCATGCATGCCGCTGTAATCGTTGGTCAGGATCATGTTGAGGTTTTTCAAAGCGTCAGGTCCCTTGCAAAGAATCTCGCCCATGTGTGAAACATCGAACATCCCAGCCTTGGTCCTTACTGCCATATGCTCAGCAATTACTCCTGTCTTGTACTCTACCGGAAGCTCCCATCCGGCAAAAGGTACGATTTTTCCGCCGTACTTTACATGAGTGTCGTAAAGTGACGTCCTCAATAGTTTTTCCTCTGACATAAATATTATCCTCCTTATGCTCCAGTTCCTTGAGTCTGGCTGACCCGGAACCAATCGTATAGCTTGTAATATAAAAAATCACACGAACAAATAGTTCGTGTGCTCTGTCCGTTTACCTGAAAGATTTTACTTCTTCGGTGCTATATGCTCTCCAGAGTTTTGTCCGTGAACCGGTCCTTTTGCCTGAGAGTTTCTCACATCTCCCCTTCGGCGCTGCAGATAGGGTGCAGACTCTCCCGGATCCATCTACCAAAATCAAACTATAATTAATTTTATCACAGTCAGTTGGGCTTTTCAATGCTTTGAAACCCGTTAATAATTTAACTTTTCGCAATTTTCTACCTGAGTACAATATTACAATTTTGTAAGACAGATGTAAGTCAAATCTATGGCAGCAATGGCCGCCGGAAGCTACAATGAATGTGGAATTGAGATAAGGGGGTATTGGTCATGGTGAAATTATTTATGAGAGCGCTGGCGGGGGCAGTGATCATGTGCATGGTCATCGGCATGCTGATTTCAGTGCCGACGGTGATCGCGGGATACAAAATGTACCGTTCGGCTGTGGACAAGGTCAGCGTTGAACAAAAGGTAGCTCAGATAGAATCCCAGAAGGATTATGTGAAGCTAGGGGATATTTCCAAGGATTTCAAAAGGGGTATTGTGAAATCGGAAGACAGACGCTTCTATTATCACCCGGGCTTCGATGTGATTGCTATCGGAAGGGCTGTCATTGCTGATGTTGCCGCCGGTTCTATGGTGCAGGGGGGAAGCACCATTACCCAGCAGCTTGCAAAAAATATGTACTTCGCAAACAACCGTACGCTGAAGCGCAAAGTCGCGGAAATCTTTGTTGCACGGCAGCTGGAAAAGAAATACACGAAAAACCAGATCCTTGAGCTTTACTGCAACGCCATTTACTACGGTCAGGACTGCGTAGGCCTTAAGGAAGCCACACGCCATTACTACCGCATCGATCCGTCCCAGCTGAAGGGGAGCCAGGCCAGAAGGCTGATAATCACCATCAAATGCCCGGAGTATTACAATCCGGCCGTCTACGATTCTTATGTAGGCGCAGCCAATTAATAGCATTACAAATACCGCCTCCTGTGATATACTAATGTACATTACAGGAGGTATTTTTAATGAGATTTATATCGTGGAACGTCAACGGCCTCAGGGCCTGCCTGGGCAAAGGCTTCGTAGAGTCGATGAAAGGCCTCGACGCGGATTTTATATGCATACAGGAAACTAAGATGCAGGAGGGTCAGGCGGAGGTGGACCTGCCTGAGTATGAGGAGTTTTTCTGCAGTGCTGAGAAGAAGGGCTATTCCGGGACGGCGATTTTTGCCAAGGAGAAGCCTCTCAGCGTCCAGTATAATTTCGGTGAGCATACTGACGAGGGCCGCGGCATCATTCTGGAGTACAAAGATTTTTACCTGGTGAATGTCTATGTGCCGAATTCGCAGGATGGGCTGAAACGCTTGGATTACCGCATGAAGTGGGAGGACGACCTGCGGGCGTTCCTGCTGGAGCTGGATGCTAAGAAACCGGTGATCCTCTGCGGCGACATGAATGTGGCTCACGAGGAGATCGACCTGAAGAATCCGAAGACTAATCATAAGAATGCCGGTTTTTCTGATGAGGAGCGCGGCAAGATGACGGAGCTTCTGGGAGCCGGATTTACTGATACTTATCGTTATCTCTACCCGGATCTGGCCGGTGTTTACAGCTGGTGGTCCTACCGCTTCCACGCCAGGGATAAGAATGCCGGATGGCGCATCGACTACTTCATTGTCAGTGATCGTCTGCAGCCGCAGATCGTGGATGCGAAGATACATAATGAGGTTTTCGGCAGTGACCATTGCCCGGTTGAACTGGAATTGAAATAAGGCCGGGCGGCCCCTTCCGCTGCACTAGTCCTCGTGCGCAGGCAACCCCGAGCGACTTATAAAACCAAGAATAGAAAGCCATGCAAACTCGTTGAAGCAAATGGAGCCTTTTCAAGGCTCTAAAGTGTGATTACTCGAGGATACCATACAAGTAAGGTATCCTCATCGTATTCACCCTTTGCTTCAACTTCAAACACTGCATGGCGTTTTGCTATTCTTGTCGTTTTACTTCGTCGGGGGTTGCTCTTGCTCCTGCGGAAGCGTTTAGCGGAAGGGCGGCCCGACGTAGTTGAAAGAACACTGGATCTTGGATCTGATATGTTTATCCGAATGTGGGAAGATGTTCTCATCACAGCCGCCGCGCACTTCCTTCTATGTATTTAGGGCTATACGTGCGGCTGCGCACTTATAGCCTATTATTAAGGAATCAAGGTGCGTTTTAGAGATCACCAATTTTATTTCCGCACTTATCGGCAATTCTCAGAGCATGAAGGTGCGTATATTGGAATTTCAACGATTGCCCGCGCACGCATCAGCTCATTTAGAGGATAAGAAGTGCGTATAAGGCCTGGCTAAATACCATAAAATACTAATTAAGTATTATAAAACCAACGGTGCGCACCTCGACATGTTTGATTCAGTCAATAAGTGCGAATTTGGTTTACAATAAAGGAAAAAACGCACTATCACTCTAGATATTTACCCGATACGTGCGTGAGACCCAATCAAAGCAAATTCGCCAGCAGAAGTTCTCGACGGCAGCCACCAAAGGGGCCCGATCCGTCCGCCAATTGTTGCATGTGAATGTAAAATAAAAAAGCCCGCCGAAGCGAGCTTTTTTACGTTTTGATTGAGTTATTGAGTTATTGTTTCTTATTGAGAAAGAACGTTGAAAAGAATGTGTTATTATGTGTATGTAATTGTTGTCATCGGGTAACTCCCTTTGACAGTTACTAATATACCAAAGAAATGTGATAGGAATTCGCCCTTTTGCGTGATACTTTGTGATGATTTGGTAACGGTTCCTTCACATTATAAAGTAAATTCTTGCTTTATTATTCCCGCGGCAATATAATGTACATATGCAGAAACGTAACACTGATGATCATGGAGGATGCTTGCAATGAGGAAAAAGCACGATTCGATTCTGGCCTTAGCCATTGAATTGCTCTTAACGATAGGCATATCCATAATAATCGTGATCAACAGCATTGGCGTCGTTGCTGAAGAAGCTGATAAATATGTCAAGGATGTAGATTACAATTATGAAATGCTGATGGACAGCTATAAATCCATATTCTCGGCCATGATAATACCCGTTGAGAAGAAACTGGCCACGAATCCGTCATTTGAAGAAATGGATGCATGGCTGAAGGCTTACGATTCAGTATTTGAAGAAGCAGTCGGAGCTGACATTTACGACGGCTTCGCTTTGTCGTATAAAGGCGGCTACGCTCACAGTTGGAACTACGGGGATTACAGTGATTATGACGCTACGGCGCGTCCGTGGTATAAAGGCGCGCAAAAAGCAGCCGGTAAGGTCGCGGTGATCGCTCCATATGTTTCTTACCTTGGGGGTACCGGCGATGCTATCAGTGAGGATGCATATATCGAACTATCTATAGTCAAGAAATATTCTAAAACCATTTCCTTTGATCTGGATATCAAGCTATCACAGCTGGATGATATTGTTGTAGACAGGACTACTACTTATGAAAGCAGTTCTGCTATTTTATATGATAAGAACGGGTATATTCTGAGCAGCACCGACGAGGACTTATATGCCCACAACATTAATGAACCCGATAAGCATATCAACAAGAGTCTGGCAAGAGCCTGAGAAAGGCCGAAAACCGTCCCAAGCAGCTGATAGTGACGAGAATAGATGGTCATATGAAAGCAATGTATTCCTACCAGGATAAAAACGACAATACTTACTGCGTCATCATTTCCTTCTGGGAAATACTGGGCAGGAATTTCCTGGCTATAGGCCTGGGCGTTCTGTTCCTTATACTTCTGGAAATCCTCATTTACCGCAGGAATAACAGAATGCTGGCAGAAATGGCAGAACGCGGCCATATCATTACAGAGATAACTAAAGGGGCCTATGACCGCCAGATATATGTAGATATAAGCACCTGGAAATGCATCGAAAATGATAAGAATAACGAGATGCACGACATTGGCGAATATCATGATGCATACAACAGATTCTATGAAGCCATTACAGGGGAAACTGACAAAGTTGAATTCGGCAGGATGTGCAGCCCGGACGCTTTGAAAAACATGGAAAACGGCATGAGCCTGACTAATCGTTTCGATCGCATTATTTCAGAAGACAACGGTGAGAAGGACAGAGTGATTATAGAATTGACATTGCTTGCTATGGATATGGAAGGCAAGAGGACTGTGGCTATTCTTGAAAACGATGTGACAGACGCGACCCTGGATCAGCAGAGAACGCTGAAATCTCTTACACATTATTATACGGCAGTATTCATCGGAAATACTGAAACCAGGAAATATGATACCATTAAAATGGATCCTTACTACAGCGCGATTTACGATCCGTGGATAAGTGCCGATGAGATCGACAGGAGATATGCCAGACGATATGTAAAGGATGAATATTTAGAGAAATATCTTCATGAGGTATCCTTTGATACCATAAGAGAGAGGCTCAACGACAGTCAGGGCTACTCGATCATAGTGGAACTTAAGGATGGACATTGGTATGCCACTAATATAATAAGAGGCGTAGGATATGAAGATGATCAGACCTTCGTCTTCTTCGTGGAGAATGTCGACGAGCAGATGAGACAGCAAAGCGAACTGAAGAGGGCTTTGGAAGATGCCAATGTAGCTACTAATGCCAAGACAGAATTTTTGTCGAGGATGAGCCACGACATTAGAACGCCGATGAACGGTATCATAGGTATGACCAGAATTTCCAGGGCCCAGGACAATCCGCCGGAAACAGCTAAGTGCCTGGAAAAAATCGACATTTCTTCCCAGTATATGCTGGGCTTTCTCAACGACATACTGGACATGACCAGAATCGAAAGCGGAGAGATAATACTGAAGCCTGAACCATATCCGGCCTATGAGGCCGCTCAGTACCTGGATTCGGTCATAAAGCCTATGTGCGATGAAAGAAACCAGAAGTTTATAGTTGATATGAGGGAGGACAGGGAATATGTGCCTCTTATGGATCGCATGCGCATAAATCAAATCATATTCAACCTTTTGTCCAACGCGACCAAATACACTCAGGAGGGCGGAGAAGTCCGCTATAGGTCGACATCAGTGCTGGACCATACGCTGGACAAGCCGAAACTTAAGATCACTATGACTATCACAGACAACGGCATAGGCATGAGCGAAGACTTCCAGAAGGTGCTCTTTGAGCCATTCTCCCAAGAGGGCAGGAATGTGGCCTGGTCCACGGTGAACAGCACGGGACTGGGGCTTGCCATTGTAGAGAATCTGGTAGAACTGATGCACGGTACTATCAATGTCAGGAGCAAGTTAGACGAGGGCACAGAATTCACAGTAGAGTTTATGCTTGACTGTGTCAAGAATACCGAGTATCATCGACAGATGGAAAAGGACTCTTATCAGGCGGGCATGATGCTGCTTAAGAACAAGCACGCCCTGCTGGTGGAGGATAATGCCATAAATCTGGAGATCGCCAGGGTATTATTGAATAATGCCGGTATGATAGTCGATGTAGCAGAAGACGGCCAGGAAGGTCTGGAGAAATTCAGCAGCTCCGAGCTGTGGTACTACGATTATGTGCTGACAGATATCAGGATGCCGATAATGGACGGTTACCAGATGACCGGCCGTATCCGCAGTCTGGACAGACCAGACGCCGCCGGCATCCGGATTATAGCTATGACGGCCAACGCATTTGACGAGGATATCAAACGCTGTCTCGACGCGGGTATGAACGCCCACATAGCCAAACCGTTAGAACCAAAAGATGTGTATAGGACTTTGATAGACAGCCATGAATAAAAACAGTAAGACAGCATTAATGATAGCAGGCGGAGCGACCGCGGGATACTGCGCAGGTCGCTTTTTGCGCTGGAATAATAAATCCATAGTCACGACAGAGTACACATATCACTCTGAGCGGGTGCCTGAGATTTTCAGGGGCGCGCGCATTGTTAATGTGTCCGACCTGCAGAGCCAGTACTTCGGCAACATGCAGGCAGACCTTTTGAACCGGGTCAAGGCTGCGAAGCCGGACTATATACTTATGACGGGAGATCTGCTCGACCGTAATCACACGGACAGGAAAGCCGCCATATGTGCTTTGAGCGGGCTTCTGACGCTGGCGCCGGTGTATTACGTCAACGGCAATCACGAGTTGGCCCTGCCTGAGGAGAAAATGTGGCGCTTCTACAGGACCATGGAGGAAATGGGTACCCATTTGGTTTTCGATGATGTGGTCAGCGTCAGCCGCGGCGACGAGTCCATCAACATAATGGGAATTTCCGAGTACACTCTATATGGCGTTCACGAAGTCTGCCATGAGCAGGGAGCGGACGTTGGGGAGGCAGCCCTGGCAGACATGGTAGATGAGATCAGCGCGGAAAAAGACCAGAATTTTACTCTTTTGCTGGCTCACGAGCCTCAGCACATCAAGAGTTACAGCAGGCCGGGGATCGATATGATCTTCTGCGGACACGCTCACGGGGGACAGTTCCGGCTTCCGGGAGGACAGGGCTTGTATTCACCGGGTCAGGGAGTTCTGCCCCAGTTGGCCAGCGGCGCTCACAGGTGCGGCGGGTCTACGATGATAGTCAGCCGTGGACTTGGCAACAGCGTGTTCCCTTTCAGGCTGAATAACAGGCCGGAGCTGGTGGTGGTGACATTGGAACGATAGAGCACAAAACGCAGCCTGGCGTTGCGTCCACGCGTGCATCAGCATATTGGCTCACCTCTGCACAAATACGCAATTACGCGCGCCTTTGGGAAAAGATTTTCTATTTCCTCAGGGCGTGTTTTTTGTGCAAAATGTGTTGACATATATTACCAGCAATGCTAATATATGCCTACAAAAGAGCTATATTGTTACTAAATGAAAGGAGATAAATAATATGGCAAATACAGAAATAAGATATGAAATCAAGGAATACGTTGGAACCGTATCGAGGAAGAAGAACGGTTGGAACAGGGAACTGAATATTGTCAGTTGGAACGGCCAGCCGCCTAAGTATGACCTTCGCGAATGGTCAGATGACCATAGCCACATGGGTAAAGGTATTACACTTTTTGCCGATGAGATGAAAACTTTGGTAGATGCTTACACCAAGTATCGCAACAGAAGGGTGGTAGATGATGCAAAGGCTGATGAAGCAAAACGCAATGAGCAGTACTGGAACGATAGAAATTCCAGGAATTATAATAACAATGCCGGAACAGAGCCAACGGGTACAGCAGATAGTCCCGCCGCCACGTCAACTGAAGATCAGCAGATCGATATGGGAGAGGGAGAGACACTGGTGGAAGGGTCAGGCTCTATGGTCCATAAGCAAGGAACTCTTCCGGATGATGGATTGACAGATGAAGAACTGGCGGCTACAGTGGCCTTGGGTTTAGACGGAACCGAATCGGTCTGCGCCGAATCTAGCCATGTGCCATTCTAAGAAAATCGAAATAACCTAAACCATATTTTACTCGTCTTTCTACCATAATTATATTTCCCTGATTATTTGCGCCTTGTGCTTTTGACTTCATATATACTGTGGTATAATGAGTGTCGATGATCTGGTGATCATAATACCTAGCGCATAGGCGCAAAAAAGGGGAGGTAAAAATGAAAATACAGCTAAAAACGGATCCCAAGGGTGAGTACCGCGAGATCCAGGTCAATGGCGGAACGACATTAGAAGAATTGTATAAGAGTATGAAAGAACAGCTTCCGTACACTATTATGGTGGCAAGAGTTGACAATACATACGAGGATCTTAATTATAGAATAGAGAAGGAATGCAGGGTAGAATTGCTGGATGCCAGGACCCAGGCAGCCAATTACGCATACCAGTACAGTCTGACACTGATATATCTGAAAGCAGTCAGAGACGTTCTGGGAAACGTCAGAGTAGAAGTAGCTAATTCGTTGAATCAGGGCCTTTTCACAGAGATAAAAGGCAAGGAAGGACTAAACGATAAGACGGCCAAGGCTATAGAAAACCGCATGAGGGAACTGGTGAAGGCAGATATACCTTTTGTTAAGGAAATAGTGTCGCGTGAAGAAGGCCTCGACATAATCCGCAGAGAAGGCTGGCCTGCCAACCTGCGTCTCATAGAAAGATCCAAGAGAATACAAAAAGTGATTTTTTATTCTCTGGAGGATTATAAAGATTACTTTTACGGTCTTATGGTGCCTTCGACGGGCTACGTTCAGGACTTCCAGGTAGTCAAGTATAAGAGGGGAATGATAGTGAGGTTCCCGCTGCCTGCATCGCCTGATGGCATGCCTGGCTATATCGAACAAAAAACACTTTATGATGCTTTCGCTGAGCAGACTATGTGGGACAATCTGCTGAAGGTGAATTATGTAGTGGATCTCAATGAGAAGATAGAAAACGGAGACTATAAAGAACTTATCCAGGTCTCGGAAGCGCTTCATGAGAAGAAAATCGCCGAGATCGCTGATATGATCAAGCATAGACATAAACGTATAATACTGATCGCGGGACCGTCGTCTTCCGGAAAGACAACGTTTGCGCGCAGACTTTGCGTTCAGCTGAAGGTCAACGGACTGGATCCCCTGTACATGGGTACAGATGATTATTTTGTCGACAGAGAAGATACTCCGCTGGATGAAAACGGTGAGAAAAATTATGAGGGTCTTGAGGCTATAGACATAAGTCTGTTCAACAGCAACATGAATGATCTGCTGGCCGGCAAGGAGGTAGATCTGCCGACTTTCAATTTCCTGACAGGCGAGAAGGAATACGGTAAAAGGATCACTTCCATTAAATCAAATCAGCTAATAGTAATAGAAGGGATCCATGGCCTCAACGAGAAGATGACTGAGGAAATAGATGATGCCGAGAAGTTTAAGATATATATCAGTCCGCTGACGCAGTTGAATATCGATGAACATAACCGCGTGCCGACGACTGATGAGCGTATGCTCAGACGTATGGTCCGTGACAGTCTTTACAGGGGCCACGATGCTCAGAGCACTATCCGAGACTGGCCGAAGGTCAGGGCCGGGGAGGATAAGAATATTTTCCCTTACAGCGGCGAAGCAGATGTTCTCTTCAATTCGTATCACGTTTATGAGATAAATGTTCTGAAGAAATACGCTGAGCCACTTCTGGAAAAGGTGAGCCCGAATGAGCCTGAATACGCTGAAGCAGAACGTATGCTTCGTTTTCTGGCGTTCTTCGATACGATCGAGGATGATTCGATGATAGTCAATAATTCGATCATCAGAGAATTCATTGGCGGCAGCATCTTCGTAGACTAGACCGCCTAGCCTGGCTTGCTGGGAGACCTAACCCGGCTAAGCATGAGCCGCTGGTAGGTCCCCTGTCAGGACCGCAGTGCTTCAGCACGTGGCGGTCTACGGCTCTCCTCGTGCGCAGGCAGCCATATAGTCTTACTTGCGAAGAATAGAATATGCCGCGAACTTGACGGAATTCTCAAGGAGTTGCTTCCATATTTAGAGGCAACTCCTTTAAAGTGCGACTCTTAAGGTGAAAATCATGCGAGCATGTTTTCACCATTATCATCGCACTTTATTCCGTCTTCAGACAGCGAGGCCATATTTTTCTATTCTTCCAGCTCGCTTGCGACTATGGCTGCTCTTGCTCCTGCGGAATCGCGCATCAGGCCAGGCGGTCTAGTTAGTGGAAAGAGTCCTGAATTTTGGTTTTGATTATTCTTACATATCAGTTGCCCTCAAATACGTAGACCGCCACGTCCAACAATAAATAAAGGGCTCCCCGATCCGGGGAGCCCTTTTGGTAATATGACTAGATTAAATTTCTGCCTTCCAAAGTCCGTGAAGTGTGCAATATTCATAAACTGCAACTGGTTTCTCGCCAGGTGCAACCTCGAATTCTGCTTCCGGTTTATCAGTAGGCTTCATGTATTTTACCTGCAGGCTTCTGGAGGTTTCCAGAAGGATACTTCCGATGTAGTGCTCCGGTGTCATAGGATGCTCTACGCTTCCTACCTTTACAGTAACCTTGTTGCCATCGACTGTTGCTACAGGAACATGTTTCTCCTGAGCTGCATCTACTGTATTAGGCTTAAGCAGTTCCATTTCCTGACCACAGCAGGTCAGTGTGCCACCGCCTTTGTAAGCCATAATTACGATATTTCCACATAGTGAACATCTGTACATTTCTAACATTTCGATTACCTCCAAATCTAAATAAGTTTAACTTTGTAATATCAATTATATACCCTTTGCTCACATAAGTAAACATAATTATTTTTAAAAAAATGGCTTGACAACTTAAGAATAAATAATTATAATAATGATAATCATTATCAATTAATTGAAAGGAGGCGGGCCTACATGAAGTATTCCAAGCAAAGGAGTCTAGTACTGAGCATCGTTCGAGGCACTGACACACATCCATCTGCGGAATGGGTATATGAGCAGGCCAGGAAAGAGATGCCTTCTATCGGGCTGGCCACGGTTTACAGAAACCTGAACGCCTTAGTAGGCGCAGGGGAAATAGATCGTCTGACAGCGGCAGGTAATGTAGATCGTTTCGACGGACAGCTGACAGAGCATTGCCATATGCAGTGTATACGATGCGGTAAACTCCAGGATCTTTACCCGACAAATAAAGAAGACATGGAGAAACTCAGAAGTGTCATTTGCGACACCTTCGGAGTAGGAGACAAGAATGTCCGCATGGGACGCACGCTGCTGCGAGGCGTATGCAACGACTGTCTGAAATCAGAGCAGTGATGAGCTTGTCCGGCAGGAGCAGCCTGCGACAATGATCAGGTATAACCAATAAACATTATATAAAGTACAACTTTACAACTAATTAAATTACTATTTACAATGGAGGTAAGAAATGAAAGACTTAAAAGGAACTAAAACGTTAGAAAATCTCATGACAGCATTCGCCGGTGAATCACAGGCAAGAAACAAGTACACATTCTATGCATCACAGGCAAAGAAAGATGGATACGTTCAGATCCAGAAGATATTCGAAGAGACAGCAGGAAATGAGAAAGAGCATGCAGAACTCTGGTTCAAACATGCCGTAGGAATCAATGACACTATGCAGAATCTTCTTGATGCAGCAGCAGGCGAGAACTACGAGTGGACAGAGATGTATAAGGAAATGGCTGAGACTGCCAAAGAAGAGGGATTCCCTGAGATCGCTATCCAGATGGAAGGCGTAGCTAAGATCGAGGCACTCCATGAGGCAAGATATCGCAAGCTGGCCGAGAACATCAAGGAAGGCGTAGTATTCGAGAAGGAAGAAGAAGTACTTTGGCAGTGCAGCAACTGCGGACATCAGGTCCTTGCCAAGAAAGCACCTAAACTTTGCCCGGTATGCAAACATCCTCAGGCATACTTCCAGGTGAAGTCAGAGAATTATTAAGCCTTGCACATTATAATGTAGGAACAAAGCATAGCGCCTCGCGAAAGCGAGGCGCTGTTTTTACGGGCGGAATTTCTGCCCGCGACCAAACACGGCCGCCAAAGATATCCAGGGTGACTTTTGTGCGGGCACTAGCAAACGCGTGGATGCGTGTATGGTTTTACTATAATAAAGCGCTTGCAATCAGCCATTTTGCCAGGTAAAAACCTTTGAAAATCTTTGAAAAAAAGTCTTGCATTTATCTTTTGTTTATTATATACTAATAAGGCTTGCATAAGGCGAAGAAGTAGGAAGTTGCTGAGCTATCAGGTAATTTCTACCGAGAATTGTCCCTGCCAGACAGGGGCGAGGGAGTTCGCTGACTTTTGTTTTGTGCCATAACAATGGAAACGCACGGAACCGTGTGCAACGCAGGCAATATCTCGCACACGTTGAAAAGTAGGCATTTAGGACCCCTGTACGAGAATAGCGAAATCAGTACTAACAGAAATTGGAGGAAAAAATGAGCGAATTACAGAAAATCAGAATCAAGCTTAAAGCTTATGACCATGCTTTGCTGGATCAGTCGGCTGCTAAGATAGTCGAGACAGCGAAGAAAACCGGCGCGGATGTTTCAGGACCTATTCCGCTACCAACAGAGAAAGAGGTTGTAACGATCTTACGTGCAGTTCACAAGTACAAGGACAGCAGAGAGCAGTTCGAGCAGAGAACACACAAGAGATTGATCGACATAACCAATGCAACATTGCAGACAACAGATGCTCTGACTAAGTTGGATCTGCCTGCAGGCGTTGACATTGAAATCAAGCTGTAAGGGACTCTCCCTTAGTATGATCGCCAAGAGCGATCCGCTGTAAGAAAACAGGAGGAAAAATATGAAAGCAATTTTAGGTAAGAAAATCGGGATGACCCAGATTTTCGCAGAATCAGGAGAGGTTGTTCCTGTTACTGTCATTGAAGCGGGACCGGAAGTGGTAACACAGGTCAAGACCGTTGAATCAGACGGATACGATGCAGTACAGGTAGGTTTTGAAGAACAGAAACCACAGAGAGTAAACAAACCTATGACCGGACACTTTGAGAAGAGCGGAGCTGCTCCAAAGAAGCACCTCGCAGAGTTCAGAGTTGAAGACGGCGAAGTTTATGAACTTGGACAGGTAATAACCGTAGCAGATTTTGAAGAAGGCAAGAAGCTTGATATCACGGGCGTTTCCAAAGGTAAGGGAACACAGGGAAATATCAAGAGAAATGGCCACCACAGAGGACCGATGACTCACGGCTCTAAACATAAGAGATTAGCCGGCGGTCTTGCAGGAGCGACTTATCCATCAAGGGTATTCCCTGGAAACGATGGACCTGGCCGCATGGGCCGCGACACCATCACGGTGCAGAACGTTGTATTAGTAAAAGTTGATACTGACAGAAATCTTATGCTTGTCAAGGGCGCTGTTCCTGGCGGCAGAGGCAGCCTGGTGAAAATCAGATACGCTGTTAAAGGTCAGGACGACAAATAAGATAGGCTAGGAAAGGAGGAAGCGCAAATGGCAAAAGTAAAGATGCTCAGTATGGACGGTAAAGAAGCCGGTACTATAGAGCTTAAAGATGAGATATTCGGCATTGAGCCAAACGAAAACGCTGTTCACGAAGTCGTAAAGAACTATCTTGCCAATCAGAGACAGGGCACACAGTCTGCAAAGACAAGAGCTGAAGTCAGAGGAGGCGGCAAGAAGCCTTTCAGACAGAAAGGAACAGGACGTCATAGACAGGGAAGCACGACAGACCCTTCACAGGTTGGAGGCGGTATCGCTTTCGCACCAAAGCCAAGGGATTACAGTTATGCAGTTCCTAAGAAGGTAAAGAGACTTGCAATGAAGTCTGCTTTATCCGCAAAGGTGCAGGATAATGAGATCATCGTATTGGATGATCTGAAGATGGATGCTCCGAAAACAAAGGCTATGGTAGAGACACTTGCAAACGTTAAGGCTGCAAAGAAGGCTCTGATCGTAACTGCAGATAAGGATGAGAACGTAGTTAAATCTGCTTCAAACATCCCGGGAGTAAGAACAGTTCTCGTGAATACGATGAACGTATATGAGATCGTTAACCACACAAGCTTCATTGTAACTAAGGAAGCAGTAAAGAAAATTGAGGAGGTGTACTTATAATGAGATCAGCATACGACGTAATACTCAAGCCGGTCATCAGTGAAAGAAGTATGGACCAGGCTCCAGGTAAAAAGTACACATTCAAGGTTGCTGTTGACGCTAATAAAACAGAAGTCAAGCATGCAGTCGAGGAAATATTTGATGTCGAAGTTAAGAAAGTAAACATCATGAACGTAAACGGAAAACTCAAGAGAATGGGAAGAAACGTAGGAAGAACACCTGCATATAAGAAGGCAATAGTCACACTTACAGATGCAAGTAAAGAGATCGAGTTCTTCTCAAGTCTGTAATATAGGAGGTAGGAATTAATGGGAATCAAAAAATATAATCCGACTACTCCTGGCCTTAGAGGTATGACGGTTTCGACTTTCGAAGAAATCACTGAAAGCAAACCAGAGAAATCACTTACGGTTACTCTGAAGAAGCATTCAGGAAGAAATCAGAGAGGAAAGATCACTGTCAGACACAGAGGCGGCGGCTATAGGCCGAAATACAGGATCATCGATTTTAAGAGAGACAAGGATGGTATTCCAGCAACAGTTAAGACTATTGAATACGATCCAAACAGAAGCGCCAATATCGCTTTGCTGTTCTACAAGGACGGCGAGAAGAGATACATAATCGCACCGGAAGGCCTGAAGGTCGGCGATGTGATCTACTCAGGAGCTGATGTAGATATCAAGGTTGGAAATGCTCTTCCGATACAGAACATACCGGTAGGAACACTTATCCACAACATCGAGCTTAAGCCGGGCAAAGGTGCTCAGCTGGTTAGATCAGCTGGAAACGGCGCTCAGCTTATGGCTAAGGAAGGCAAGTATGCTCAGGTAAGGCTGCCGTCCGGAGAAGTAAGAAAAGTACTGGTAGTCTGCAAGGCTACTATCGGAGAAGTTGGCAACACTGACCACTCCAATATCCAGATCGGTAAAGCAGGAAGAAAAAGACACATGGGCTGGAGACCTACAGTAAGAGGTTCCGTCATGAATCCTAACGACCATCCACATGGTGGTGGTGAAGGAAGAGCTCCTGTTGGACGTAAGAGTCCAGTTACCCCTTGGGGCAAACCGACACTTGGATATAAGACAAGGAAGAAGAACAAAGCTTCCGATAAGTACGTCGTTAAAAAGAGAAATGATAAGTAGGAAGGAGCACATAAATGAGCAGATCAATTAAAAAGGGCCCTTTCGTCGATCCTAAGCTTCTTGCCAAGATCGAAGCTATGAATGCAGCAAATGAAAAGAAGGTTTTGATCACATGGTCAAGATCATCCACTATCTTCCCACAGATGATAGGACACACCATTGCCGTTCATGACGGAAGGAAGCATGTACCTGTATATATTACTGAGGACATGGTTGGACATAAGCTTGGAGAGTTTGCTCCGACCAGGACTTTCAGAGGCCACCAGGCAGATAAAGCTACCAGGGTCAGCAAGTCAGCAGGAGTAAGCATTGGAGCAGCAGCTCCGGCAGCAGCACCTGCAGCAGCAGCACCGGCAGCAGAGACTGCTTCAGAAGAGTAAGAAAGGGAGATAGAAAATGGAAGCAAAAGCAATTGCAAAATATGTCAGGATGTCTCCTATTAAACTTAAGCCTGTTACAGATCTTGTAAGAGGCAAGGACTTAAATGAGGCATTGAACATTCTAAAGTTCACGCCTGGCAAAGGTTCAGAGATCGTTGAGAAAGTTGTAAAGTCAGCAGCAGCTAACGCGGAAAACAATTTTGACATGAACCCTGATAATCTATACGTTGCAGAAATTTATGCCAACCAGGGCCCTACCATGAAAAGATGGAGAGCAGGAGCCCAGGGTAGAGCATCACAGATCCTTAAGAGATCAAGCCATGTTGGCGTAACTCTTAAGGAAAGAGACTAAGATAGGAGGTTCATTGAATGGGTCAGAAGGTAAGCCCGCATGGGTTAAGAGTAGGCGTAATCAAGGACTGGGATTCTAAATGGTACGCTAACAAGGGAAATTTTGCAGATTTCCTTGCTGAAGACAATAAAGTTAGAGAATATGTAAAGAAAACGTTATACGGAGCCGGCGTGTCCAAGATTTTGATTGAGAGAGCCGCTGAGAACAAGATGAAGATAACCGTACTTACGGCAAGACCTGGTATGGTAATCGGAAGATCTGGTTCAGGAATCGACGACCTCAAGAAAAAACTTGAGAAAATGACCGGAAAAGAGATAACGATTTCTATTGAAGAAATCAGAAGAAGCGAACTTGACGCTCAGCTGACTGCTGAAAGCATTGCAGAAGCACTGGAGCACAGAGTATCTTTCAGAAGAGCCATGAAGCAGGCCATCGGCAGAACAATGAAAGCCGGTTGCAAGGGAATCAAGGTTCTTTGCTCAGGAAGACTCGGCGGAGCTGAGATCGCAAGGAACGAGAAATACAGCGAAGGAAATGTTCCTCTTCACACTTTGAGAGCTGATATCGACTATGGCTTTGCTGAAGCAGATACTACCTATGGTAAGATCGGCGTAAAGGTATGGATCAACCATGGCGAGATCCTCGACAAGGGACTTCAGAGCCCTATCCGCGAAGAAAAACGCGATAAGAGAGAAAGAAGACCTAGAAGAGACGGAGACGGCAGAAGAAGAAACAATGACAGGAGAAATGACAGAAGAGGCGGCGGAAGAAGAAACGACAGATTCGACAAACCGGAAGTCGCAAAAGCTGTTAATCCAAGAACAAGGAAGACTCCTAAAGCTGAGCCAAAAGCAGCTCCTCAGGTAGAAACACCTCAGGTTGAGGCACAGGCACCAGCTGAAGCTTCAGAAACACAGGAATAAGCAATAGTGAAAGGAGGAACTAAGCCATGTTGATGCCAAAGCGCGTGAAACATAGAAGAGTTCATAGAGGTAGAATGAAAGGCGTAGCAACCAAAGGTAACAAGGTTACTTATGGTGATTACGGACTTGTCGCTGATGAGTGCGGCTGGATAACTTCAAATCAGATCGAGGCTGCCAGAATTGCAATGACAAGATATACCAAGAGAGGCGGCAAAGTATATATTAAGATTTTCCCGCATAAGTCGGTTACTAAGAAACCAGCTGAAGTACGTATGGGATCCGGAAAAGGTGCTCCTGAGTACTGGGTAGCTGTTGTTAAACCGGGCAGAGTAATGTTTGAGATCGGTGGAGTCACCGAAGAGCAGGCCAGAGAGGCAATGAGACTTGCAGGACACAAGCTCCCTATAAAGTCTGAGTTTGTATCAAAGGACCAGACTGCGGCAAAGGGTGGTGAAGCGTAATGGATTTGAATAAAATGAGAGAAATGACAGATGTTGAACTCAACGCTGAACTAGAAAAAATGAAGAAGGAATTGTTTAACTTAAGATTCCAGCACGTAACAGGACAACTTGAAAATCCTGTACAGATGAGGGAAGTTAAGAGAGACATAGCCAGAGCGAAAACTATTATCAGAGAAAAAGAACTTGATAAGGTTCAGGCTTAATCGAAAGGAGGATGCAAGATGGCAGATGAAAGAAACAGAAGAAAGACTAAAGTCGGCGTCGTTGTCAGTGACAAGATGGATAAGACTATAGTAGTTGCAATCGAAGATTTTGTAAGACATTCTCTTTATGGAAAAGCAGTAAAGAGGACCAAGAAAATCAAGGCTCATGATGAGATGAACGAATGCAACATCGGAGATAAAGTTAGAATAATGGAAACGAGACCACTATCAAAAGACAAGAGATGGAGACTCGTGAACATCGTAGAAAAAGCTAAATAAGGAGGCGCCAGATCATGATTCAGACAGAAACAAGATTGAAGGTTGCTGACAATTCAGGTGCAAAAGAGCTCCTGTGCATACGTATTCTCGGCGGTACCAGCCGTCAGTATGCTAACATTGGAGACATCATCGTTTGCACTGTAAAAGATGCAACTCCGGGCGGCGTCGTTAAAAAGGGTGACGTTGTCAGAGCTGTAGTGGTTAGAACTAAGAAAGGCGCCAGAAGAGCAGATGGAAGCTATGTGAAGTTCGACCAGAACGCAGCAGTAATTATTAAAGATAAAGAAGATAAGACTCCGGTAGGAACACGTATTTTCGGACCTGTAGCCAGGGAACTGAGAGACAGAGGATTCATGAAGATCGTGTCACTAGCACCGGAAGTACTGTAGGAGGTGTAACGAATGCGTATTAAAAAAGATGATATGGTAATCGTTATTACCGGAAAAGACAAGGGTAAGACCGGAAAAGTACTGAGGGCCATACCTAAACAGCACAGAGTAGTAGTTGAGGGCGTGAACATCCAGGCTAAGCATCAGAAGCAGACCAGGACTGAGCAGGCTGAAATCAAACACGTTGAGGGACCTATTGATGTTTCCAACGTTATGTACTACGACGATAAAGCAAAAGAAGCGATCAAGATTGGATATGAAGTAAGAGACGGTAAAAAAGTCAGAGTATCCAAGAAGACCGGAAACGTAATCGACTAGGGAAGGAGGAGAAGATTTTGACAGCAAGATTAAAAGAAACTTACGATAAAGAAGTGTTTAAATCACTGATGGATAAGTTCCAGTATAAGAATGTAATGGAAGTACCTAAGCTTGAGAAAGTTACCATCAACATGGGACTGGGCGAAGCTAAGGAAAATGCCAAGATCCTGGAGACAGCCGTAAATGAGATCGGCCTGATAGCAGGACAGAGACCTGTAGTTACTAAAGCTAAGAAGTCAATAGCTAACTTCAAAGTCAGACAGGGAATGCCTGTAGGCGCTAAGGTAACTCTCAGAGGAGACAACATGTATGTCTTCGTAGATAAGCTTTTCAACATTTCTCTTCCTAGAGTAAGAGACTTCAAGGGCGTTAGCAAGAATTCATTTGACGGCAGAGGAAACTATTCCATGGGCGTTAAAGAGCAGCTGATATTCCCTGAGATCAATTATGATGACGTTGATACGATCAAAGGAATGAACATAGTATTCACTACAACGGCCAAGACCGATGAAGAAGCAGCAGCTCTTCTGGAGTTCCTGGGAATGCCGTTTGAGAAGTAGTAGGAGGTTGAAATGGCAAAGAAGTCTCTAAAAATAAAGCAGCAGAGAAAACCTAAATATGCTACTCGTGGTTACACGAGATGCAGAATTTGTGGAAGGCCTCATTCCGTTCTCAAGAAGTATGGAATTTGCCGTATCTGCTTTAGAGAACTTGCTTATAAGGGAGAAATCCCCGGCGTTAAGAAAGCAAGCTGGTAAAGACTAACACAAAGCTTTCGTGAGAAAGCGACTGTAGTAAAAACAACATATATATTGCGTAAGTGGGCACATCCCATACTGCGCGAGAAGGGAGATAAATCGTAATGACAATGACAGATCCTATAGCAGATATGCTAACAAGAATCAGAAATGCCAATACTGTAGGTCATGAAACCGTCGAGATCCCTGCTTCCAAGATGAAGAAGGCTATAGCTGATATCCTCGTTGACGAAGGATACATCAAGAGCTACGACGTGATCGATGACAATGCACAGGGCACTATCAAGGTTACTATGAAGTATGGTGCTGACAAAGAAAAAGTAATAAGCGGAATCAAGAAGATTTCTAAGCCGGGCCTTAAGGTTTATGCCAAGGCTAACGACGTTCCAAAAGTTCTGGGCGGACTTGGAATCGCAATCATTTCCACATCAAAGGGAATCGTAAGCGACAAAAAAGCCAGAGAACTGGGCGTTGGCGGTGAAGTAATCTGTTATGTTTGGTAGGAGGTAACAAAATGTCAAGAATAGGCAATAAACCTGTAACGCTTCCTGCCGGTGTGGAACTTAAGGTAAACGACAAAAATGTCGTAACAGTTAAGGGCCCGAAAGGACAGCTTGAACAGCAGGTTGATTCAAAGATAAAAATCAGTGTCGAAGGCAGTGAAGTAACATTCACAAGGCCTAACGACGATAGACAGAACAGAGCAAACCACGGACTTTACAGAACTCTGGTACACAACATGGTTATCGGTGTTACAGAAGGATTCGAGAAGAAACTTCAGATCATCGGCGTTGGATACAGAGCTGAGAAGAAGGGCGACACTCTGGTTATGAATCTGGGATTCTCACATCCTGTTGAGATGAAGGATCCGGATGGCATCACTACAGAAACACCTGATGCTAATACGGTCGTTGTAAAAGGAATCGATAAAGCCTTAGTTGGAAACTATGCTGCTAATATCAGATCGTGGAGACAGCCTGAGCCATATAAGGGCAAGGGAATCAGATACGAGGGTGAGCACGTACGTAGAAAAGAAGGCAAGACCGGAGCTAAGGCATAGAAAGGAGTGAAGCAAAATGGCAAAAGTATCAAGAACAGACAAGCGTGTAAAGAGACACGCCAGAGTTAGAAAAAATTTAATCGGAACTCCTGAAAAGCCAAGACTTTGTGTATATAGATCTAACAAGAATATTTCCTGCCAGATCATTGACGACGAGAGTCAGAAAACTTTAGTAGCAGCATCATCCCTGGACAAAGACATCAAGGGAGAAGTCGAAAACGGCGGAAACAAAGATGCAGCGAAGAAAGTTGGCGAAGCTATTGCTAAGAGAGCGCTTGCAAAAGGAATCGAAGTAGTTTCTTTTGACAGAGGCGGATTCCTTTATCACGGAAGAGTTAAGGAACTGGCTGATGGTGCTCGTGAAGGCGGATTGAAATTCTAACAGGAGGAGATATAATGCGTAATATTATTGATGCTTCCAAGCTGGATCTGACTGAAACCATCGTTAACATCAGACGTGTTGCCAAAACCGTAAAAGGTGGTAGAAACATGAGATTCTCTGTTACTATCGTAGTTGGCGATCACAATGGATATGTAGGCGTAGGTCTTGGAAAGGCTCAGGAAATCCCTGAAGCCGTAAGAAAAGCTACGGAAGATGCAAAAAAGAATTTGATATATGTTCCAACAGTTGGAACCACTATACCACATAGAAATATCGGCGTTTTCGGAGCAGGCAGAGTAATTCTCATGCCGGCTGCAGAAGGTACCGGAGTAATCGCAGGTTCATCTGCGCGTACAGTACTGGAATCTGCAGGAATCAAAGACGTCAGAGCTAAATCAGTTGGCTCTAACAACTCAGGAAATATTGCTTACGCAACTCTCGAAGGACTTAAGGGTCTTATGACAGTTGAGAAGGTAGCAAAACTGAGAGGAAAGACACCTGAAGAAATCTTAGGATAGGAGGATATCGCAAATGGCAGATAAAATGTTGAAAATAACTTTGACTAGAAGCACTATTGGCGCCTCCCCTAAGCAGAGAAAGGTTGTCGAAGCGCTAGGACTTAGAAAGATGCATCATTCAGTTGAATTGGCTGACACACCGCAGACACGCGGCGCTGTTGCAAAAGTTTCGCATCTTGTAACTGTAGAAGAACTATAAGGATAGGAGGTGCGAGGTATAATGAAACTGCATGAATTAAAAGCGCCTGTTGGATCTAACAGTAACCGTAAAAGGAGAGGCCGCGGTACAGCTACCGGTCAGGGTAAAACCAGTGGTAGAGGTATGAATGGCCAGAAATCCAGAAGCGGCGGCGGAGTCAGACTTGGCTTCGAGGGTGGTCAGATGCCACTGTACAGACGTTTACCAAAAAGAGGTTTCACAAACATTTTTGGAACCGAATATACAATCGTTAATGTAAAAGATCTCAACAGATTTGAGGCTGGTACTGTAGTTACGCCGGAACTTCTGGCTGAAGCAGGCATGATCAAGCAGGTGAAAGACGGAGTCAAGATCCTGGGAGACGGCGAACTGAAGAATAACATCACAGTAAAAGCCAATAAATTTAGCAAAACTGCTATTGAGAAAATCGAAGCTGCTGGAGGAAAGGCAGAGGTGATCTAATATGGAGATGTTTAAAACGATTTCCAAGGCTCTGAAGGTCAAGGAAATCAGAGGCAAAATAATCTTCACATTACTGATGCTGGTTGTTTTCCGAATCGGGTCTAACATCCCGGTTCCGGGAATTAACAGAACATATCTGGCACAGATGTTCACAGGGGACAACATGGGTTTGTTCGAGCTGTTCAATCTGTTCTCGGGTGGTTCTTTCAATAACTTCACCATCTTCGCTCTGAGTGTAACGCCGTACATTACGGCGACTATCATCATTCAGCTGCTGACCATAGCGTTCCCATATTTTGAGCGATTAGCCAAAGAGGGAATGGAAGGCAGAAAGAAGATGGCTCAGATAACCCGTTATCTGACTGTAGTACTGGCTTTCGTTCAGGCTGCAGGACTGACGGTAGGTCTGTTCAGAAAGACTATAATCAACCAGACTTGGTTCACATTTATTGTAATCATGCTCATACTTACAGCAGGAACCACATTCCTTATGTGGCTGGGTGAGAAAATCAATGAATCCGGTATTGGAAACGGAGTATCGTTACTGATCTTCGGCGGCATCGTAGCTAGGATCCCGAGCGGGATTTCGAGCATGTACACTAAGTACTCAGATGGATCAATGAATCTGATCACAGTGGCACTGTTCATAATCTTCGCTTTGATAGTAGTAGTCGGCGTCATCGAGATACAGCAGGGAACCAGAAGGATACCTGTACAGTACGCTAAGAGAGTTGTAGGAAGGAAGATGTACGGCGGACAGTCTACACATATTCCTTTAAAGGTAAATCAGGCAGGAGTAATTCCTATCATATTTGCCCTTTCATTACTGCAGTTCCCTCTGACGATCATGTACTTCTTCCCAGATACAGCATTCTATGATTTCTGTGAGAAATATCTATCACCAAGCGGAAATCCGGGAGTGTGGGTATATGCTATACTCAACATAATGCTGATAATATTCTTCAACTACTTCTATACGGCAGTAACATTCAATCCTGTAGAGGTTGCGCAGAATATGAGAGCTAACGGTGGATTCATCCCAGGCATCAGGCCGGGTAAAGCCACAGTTGACTATCTGAGCAAAGTAATGTCCAGAATCTCCATCGTAGGAGCTATATTCCTGGCAGTAGTAGCTACATTGCCTACACTGGTTTCAGAATATACAGGTCTGGATATCAGATTCGGCGGTACGTCGTTGCTTATAGCAGTCGGTGTTGCTCTCGATACAATGAGACAATTGGAAAACCAGATGGTAATGCGAAATTACCAGGGATTCCTTAAGTAGGAGATGAAATTATGCTTAGAACGATTTTGCTGGGACCTCCGGGAGCCGGTAAGGGAACCCAGGCAGAAAAAATAGTTGAAAAATATAATATTCCTCATATTTCGACCGGAGACATTTTCAGAGATAACATCAAAAACGGAACTGAACTCGGAAAGAAAGCTCAGGAATATATGAACAAGGGAGAGCTTGTTCCTGATGATCTCGTAATTGAGATCGCCACAGACAGGCTATTGAAGGATGACTGTAAAAACGGTTTCCTTCTTGATGGATTCCCTAGGACTGTTTATCAGGCAGAGAAGCTTGATGCTTTTCTTGAGGCTCACGGACAGGAATTAGACAAGGTCATAGATCTTGAGGTAGGCGAAGACCTGCTGATGATCAGATTGACAGGACGTAGAGTATGCAAGGCTTGCGGAGCAAGTTATCATGTTGTCAATATACCGCCTAAGAAGGAAGGTATCTGCGACAAATGTGGTGGCGAGCTTATTCAGAGACCTGATGACAATGCCGAAACCGCAAAGAACCGCATCGATGTTTACAACGAGCAGACCAGACCCCTCGTAGACTATTACGAGAAGGCAGGGAAGCTTGCTTCCATTGATGGCTCTACTCCACTTGAACAGACGTTCAAGGATATAGTAGCCGCGTTGGGAGAGTAACAATGATTATACTCAAATCAGCAGAGGAAATAGACTTGATGCGTGAGGCCGGAAAGGTCAATAAACTGATCCTTGACGGTCTGAAAGACCTGATTAAACCAGGAATGACTACTATGGAGATCGATGAGTTCGTAGAACGGACCGTCAGGAAACATGGTATGAAAGCTTCCGAGAAGGGGTACTATGACTATCCCGGAAGCATTTGCACTTCCATTAATGAGGAGGTAGTTCACGGAATCCCCAGCAGGAAGCGCGTTCTGAAAGAGGGAGACATAATCAGCCTGGATCTGGTAGTGGAATACGAAGGGTATATGGCAGACGCTGCAAGAACATACGGCGTCGGCAATATCAGCCCGGAGGCCAGTCACCTGATCGAGACAGCTGAGAAGTCATTCTTTGAAGGAATCAAATACGCGAGGGAGGGTCAGCGTTTGTATGACATCTCCCACGCAATACAGGAATATGTAGAAGGCGAGGGCTTTGGTGTGATCAGAGATTACACCGGTCACGGCATAGGTAGTGACATGCATGAAGATCCGCCGATACCAAACTATGGAAAAGCCGGCAAAGGGCCGAGACTCCAGAGGGGCATGACCTTGGCCATAGAGCCGATGATCGTTGAAGGCTCCTATGAAGTCGATACTTTGTTGGATGACTGGACCGTAGTAACTAAAGATGGCGGACTCGCGGCTCACTACGAAAATACCGTAGTCATAACAGATGGCGAGCCAGAACTGCTTACGTATTAAAGAGAGGTGTAAATAATGGCGAAAAAAGACGTCATAGAAGCAATGGGAACTGTTGTAGATGCTCAGCCGAACGCAATGTTCAAGGTCAAGCTGGAAAACGGTTTTGAAGTGCTTGCGCACATTTCAGGTAAAATCAGGATGAACTACATTAGGATCCTGCCGGGAGACAAAGTAAAGGTTGAACTTTCACCTTATGATCTTACCCGCGGGAGAATAACGTGGAGAGATAAAGGTAGTAATTAAGGTTTCATAAGGGAGGTACGAAATGAAAGTAAGAACTTCAGTAAAACCGATCTGTGAAAAGTGCAAGGTTATCAAAAGACATGGCAAGGTCATGGTTATCTGCGAGAACCCAAAGCATAAGCAGAGACAAGGTTAACTAAACGCCTGCGGGCGCGTATCACAAAAGGTAGCGATACCAGGATCGCATTATCTACAATTATATTTTCAGAACCCCTGTCTGTATCACCCTGGTACTGTGACGGAAGATAGGAGAAGGAGGAAGCATATGGCTCGTATAGCCGGTGTCGACCTGCCAAGAGATAAGAGAGTCGAAATAGGTTTGACTTACATTTATGGAATTGGCAGAACCACAGCAAACGACATCCTTAAGAAAGCAGGAGTAAACCCTGATACAAGAATCAAGGACCTGACAGAGGATGAAGCTGGTAAAATCAGAAAGATCATTGATGCTGATTACATGGTAGAAGGTGATCTTAGAAGAGAAACTTCCATGAACATCAAGAGACTCATGGAAATTGGTAGTTACAGAGGAATCAGACATAGAAGAAGTCTCCCTGTAAGAGGTCAGAAAACTAAGACCAATGCGAGAACTCGCAAGGGTCCTAAGAAGACCGTAGGCAGAAAGAAGAAGGAAGGAGGATTGAAATAATGGCTAAGGCAGCAAAGAAGACTGTACGTAAGAAGAGAATACAGCGTAAGAACATTGTAAAAGGTCAGGCACATATTCAGTCCACCTTTAACAATACATTAGTAACATTGACCGACATGGATGGAAACGCCCTTTCATGGTCAAGCGCAGGATCGCTTGGCTTCAAAGGATCCAAGAAGTCCACTCCGTTCGCCGCACAGATGGCTGCAGAAACTGCAACCAAGGCTGCTATGGAGCACGGTCTTAAGACAGTTGAAGTTTACGTAAAGGGACCAGGTTCCGGAAGAGAAGCTGCTATCAGAGCACTTCAGGCTGCAGGCCTTGAGATCACAATGATCAAGGACATTACGCCTATTCCACATAACGGATGCAGGCCACCTAAGAGAAGAAGAGTCTAATAGAAGGGAGGAGTAATAAATAATGGCAAGATATACAGATGCTAACTGCAGGCTTTGCAGAAGAGAAGGTCAGAAACTTTTCCTGAAAGGCGACAGATGCTACGGCGCAAAATGTGCCCTTGAGAGAAAAAATTACGCTCCCGGTCAGCACGGACAGAGCAGAAAGAAGACTTCAGAATACGGCTTACAGCTTAGAGAGAAGCAGAAGGCTAAGAGATTCTATGGAATGCAGGAAACTCAGTTCCATAACCTCTTTGAGAAAGCTGAATCTAAGAAAGGCGTAACAGGAGACAACCTGCTTATCCTTTTGGAGAGCAGACTTGATAACGTTGTTTACAGATTAGGTCTGGCTTCATCAAGAAAGGAAGCTAGGCAGCTTATCGTTCATAGTCATTTCACAGTAAATGGCAAGAAGGTGAACTCACCGGCTATGGAAATGAAGTCCGGAGATGTGATCAAAGTTAAGGAAAAGAGCGCAAATTCGCCTAAGTTCAAGGAAATCAAGGAGATGCAGATAACTGTACCTTCATGGCTGTCAGTAGATGCTGAGAAGCTTGAAGGAAAGGTAGTTTCTTTACCAACAAGAGCAGATATCGATACACCAATTGCAGAGCACTTGATCGTCGAGTTGTATTCCAAATAAAGTAGCGTAAAGTTATAGTGTTTGGAAGAAAAAGGAGGGTTTTTTAGTGATAGAAATCGAAAAACCAACGATAACGAAGAATATTAGCGAAGATGGTGAATATGGCAAATTCGTTGTAGAACCTCTGGAAAGAGGTTATGGTACCACCTTGGGAAATTGCATGAGAAGAATTCTTCTCAGTTCCCTTCCGGGTGCAGCAGTCACTTCTGTAAAGATCGACGGCATACTTCATGAGTTTTCAACGATCCCAGGCGTCAAAGAAGACGTTACAGAGATCATACTGAACCTCAAGCAGTTAGCTGTTAAACTCAGCGGAGACGATACCAAGAGAGTTATCATCAATGCAGTTGGACCTAAAGAAGTAACAGCGGCAGACATTATCGGCGACTCTGAAATGGAGATATTCAATCCTGATCTTCATATTGCAACTCTTGAAGACAAGGCAACATTGGTCATGGAGATCAATCTGGCCAGAGGGCGCGGATACGTTCCTTCTGAGCAGAATAAGACGGAGAACACTCCGATATCAGTTATCCCTGTAGATTCGATCTACACACCTGTACGTAAGGTGAACTTTACAGTTGAGAACACCAGAGTCGGACAGGTCACCGACTATGACAAGCTTATCCTTGAGATCTGGACAGATGGTTCTATTACGCCTGAAGAAGGTGTGTCCATAGGCGCCAAGATCATGCAGGAACATTTGAACCTGTTCATACAGTTGGATGATTCAACTGATGGACTGGAGATAATGATCGAGAAGGAAGAAGACCAGAAGGAAAAAGCTCTGGAGATGACGATTGAGGAACTTGAACTTTCTGTTCGTTCATTCAACTGCCTGAAGAGAGCCTCCATCAACACCGTTGAAGAGCTCACAGAGCGCACCGAAGACGACATGATGAAAGTCAGAAATCTCGGTAAGAAGTCTCTGGATGAGGTTAAGAATAAGCTAGAAGAACTGGGTCTCAGTCTGAAACCTAGTGACGAATAAGCAGTAAGAAAGGAGCATGGACATGCCGGGATATAGAAAACTGGGCAGAAATTCGGCTCACAGAAAGGCAATGCTGAGGAATCTCGTAACTGACCTTTTCAGAGAAGAGAGAATTTCCACAACAGATACCAGAGCCAAGGAAGCCAGAAGAGAAGCTGAAAAGCTGATCACCCTTGCTAAACGTGGAGATCTTCACGCAAGAAGACAGGCACTTAGCTACATTTTCGACGAAGATGTAGTAACTAAGCTGTTTGAAGAAATTGCGCCAAGATATTCAGACAGGAATGGCGGATACACCAGAATACTCAAACTGGGACCTCGCAGAGGCGACAGTGCAGAGGTAGTATTTTTGGAGCTAGTATAGGCTTTTAACAAAAAGTAACCTGAAGGGGCTGTTGCGGCCGTGGCGATTTGATCGCTGCCCGCGGCGGCTTCTTTTTTGTGGTCGACCGGCAGCATCCGCACTGCTGGTCCTCGTGCGCGAACAGCCATATAGTCTCACTCGCGAAGAGCAGAATATGCCGCGAACTCGACGAAATAACACAGTTTCCTGTTGAAACTGTGAAAGGAGAATTCCTCGGTGTAATTATACAAGTACGATTACACTTTCGGCCTTCTCCTTTTTAATTATTTCGCCTCAGACAGCGCGACATATTAGACTGCTCTTCTTGCTCGTTTGCGACTATGGCTGTGTCTGCTCCTGCGGAATCGCAGGTGCGGAAGCGACGGTCGGCTGGTTGAAAGAGCCCTTGATTTTTGTTTGGATAGTTCAACCAATATACTATATGACTACACTAATAAGTGTTATCACTTTTGTGTGGTTAAGTGAGGGTTAAATTTCCTTATAACCTTGACATTGACTCTTTAATATAGTAAACTTATTAAGAAATCTTAAGAAGTTAAGAATTGCTTAAGATTTAGCGTTGAGGGGCGCTAGAGTTCAGAACGGGGATTAGCGATACCAACTTTGCAAAAGGAGAAGTATTAGCTAATGAATATATTAAAGAGAATGACGGTCATGGTACTGTCATTGGCAATTGTTATCACTATGAGCGCAGGGTTCACATCATTTGCTTTTGCAGGTGATGAGACAACCGGTACTACTGGAACTTCTACCGGTACAGCCACAGATGTAGCAGAGAATAATCTATCAGCGGCCGAGAAGGTCGACACCAACAGGGTGAAATTCAGCACTACTCAGGTAACCTGGGAACAGGTGGATAATGCTGAAGGGTATGTAGTCACCGCCAAGAAGAAAGGCTCTTCTAAAGTTTCTACTAAGGTCGTAAGCGAATCTACAGATACAGATGTAGCGTACACAGATCTTAAGTCATCAACTAATTACAAGTACTCGGTAAAGGCATACAAGGACGTAAATGGGACTAAGAAATATAGTTCTGTTAAGTCTACAGGATATGTGGTTTCAGGCTATGTTAAATCGACAGCCAGGACTGCAAGTTCCGTGAGCGTCAAGTGGTCTCCTATCGCAGGTGCTGACAAATACACGGTCAAGGCAACCAGGAACGGCAAGACCGTTAAGTCTAAGACCGTTACTTCAAGTAAGGCTAAACTCTCAGGTTTGTCCAGCAGCACCAAGTACAGATTTACTGTCGTTGCATATAATGAAGCCGGCGAGGCTACTACATCCAAGTCAACATTGGCTACGACCAGATCAGATTACATGTGGCCGGTAAACGGATCGGTATTGTCAGGATACGGCTACCGCACAGGATATGGTTCATCATTCCATGAAGGAATCGATATAAGCGCATCAACCAGCACTAAGGTCAAGGCTGCCAAGGCAGGCACCGTTATCCGCGCCGGATGGTATTACGGATATGGTAAGACCGTTATGGTCAGCCACGGCAACGGCGTTGTGACTCTATACGGACATCTCAGCAGCATAAGCGTGCATTCGGGACAGAAGGTCAGCCAGGGTAAAACTCTCGGCAGAGCCGGAAGTACGGGCTCAGCAACATGCGTGCACCTGCACTTTGAAGTACAGGTAAACGGTTCGTCAAGGAATCCTTTGAACTACCTGCCGTGAAGCAGATAATCACAAACGAGACATTTAATAATCCATGCGCATCAGTTGATGCGCATGTTTTTCAAATAGGGTAGATAAATCCATGTTTTTTTAGTATAATAAGAACGCGTAAGCATTAATAATTCATTAAGCAATGGAGCAATAGATGTTAAAAGACGGTATTGGGGAGGGGTCCGAATTTTCCGGATATCATCCCTGGGTAAATCTCACATATTATATACTGGCCATCGGGATCACGATGTTTTCCCTGTCCCCATGGTTTCTTGCAGCCACGTTCGTATCGTCGTGGCTCTATTCAGTGCTGCTCAGAGGCAGGGGCGTCATTAAGATGAACCTGATTTTCAGTTTCTGGACGCTGGTCATCATGGCGGGCATCAATGTGCTCTTTACTCACAACGGGGCCACGGTATTCTTCTATATCAGAGGAAACGGAGTCACCCTTGAGGCCCTCATATATGGCGTCAGCGCGGCGGTAATGCTCATATCGGTCATAATATGGTTCGTCAGCTTCAACGTCATTATGAGCGCGGACAAACTCATATTCATCTTTGGCAAGGCGGCGCCGGTCCTGGGGCTGACCATGTCCATGATATTCCGCTACGTTCCGCTGCTGAAGGATAGATTTCAGGAGATCCGCATGGGTCAGGCATGCCTTGGCCGCGGCAGCGGCAAAGGTTTCATCGGCAAGATGCGGCAGTTCGGCAAAGAGGCGTCCATACTGGTTTCATGGTCGCTGGAATCGTCCATTGAAAGCGCAGACTCCATGGAAGCCAGAGGATACGGCCTGCGTGGCCGCACGAGCTTTCATCTGTATAAATTCACGCGGAGAGACACAGTCTTACTTTTGTTAATGATCATACTGGGGGCCATAGTCGTAGCCGGCTGCGCCCTGGGCAAAACCACCGTGTGGTTCTATCCGGTGTACGTTTTAGGTAATTTCGACCTTATGACGGCCGTAACGCTGGCAGCCTATGTGTTGCTTTTGTTCCTGCCGATAATTATAGACATAAGCGGGGAGGTAAGATGGAAACGATCAAGTTTGGAAATGTAACATTTTCGTATCCCCTTTCAGATAGAAAGGCATTAGACGATATATCATTCGAAGTGGAGAAATCCAAGTTCATCGTAGTCTGCGGCAAGTCAGGCTGCGGCAAGACGACGCTGCTTAAGCATATGAAGAAAAACCTGAAGCCCTATGGGAATTTTCAGGGCAGCGTCACCTACTGCGGAGACGAAATCGAGGATCTGGATGACAGGAGAAACGCCGCCGAGATCGGCTTCGTTCAACAGAACCCGGACAATCAGATCGTTACGGATAAGGTCTGGCACGAGCTGGCCTTCGGTCTGGAAAGCCTGGGCTTCGACAATCGCGCCATCAAGCGGAGAGTGGCGGAAATGGCCAGCTACTTCGACATTCAGGCCTGGTTCAGAAAAGACGTGAGCCAGCTGTCCGGCGGGCAGAAGCAGCTTTTGAACCTGGCGTCCATTATGGCCATGCAGCCTAAGCTGCTGGTGCTGGACGAACCTACATCACAGCTGGATCCTATCGCATCCGGCGATTTCCTGCAGACCATATATAAGATAAACCGCGACCTGGGCACTACGATCATCCTGTCGGAGCACCGGCTGGAGGAGGCCTTCACCATGGCGGACAAGGTCATGGTCATGGACCAGGGGAAAATCGTGGCTTACGACACACCTCAGACAATCGGCAGTTTCATGGCGGGCAATTCCACAGAGGACAGACATCCTATGTTCTACGGACTCCCGGCTGTGACCAAGATATTCCAGGAGGCCGGCGGCAAGGGGCCGAGCCCTTTGACCATCAGAGAAGGCAGACTCTGGGTGGACAAGGTCATGGATGATGCAGGCGTTGAGCCCCTTGAAGAGGGAGCTGCCTGCGATAAAGCCGACAACCAGCCGGCGCCGAAGGTAACTGACCCGGCTATCACCATGGATAATGTCTGGTTCCGCTACGACAAAAAATCCCAGGACGTGCTCCGGGGTCTCACTTTGCGCGTGGCAAAAAATCAGCTCTTCTGCATACTCGGCGGCAACGGCGTGGGCAAAAGTACCACTTTGAAAGCCATCAGCGGCATGCTGAAGCTTCAGCGGGGCAAGGTAGACGTTCAAGGTAAGCTGGCCATGCTGCCACAGAACCCGCAGGCTTTGTTTACGGAGATTTCCGTTGAGGACGAACTCATGGAGGCCCTCCATTACGATAAAGAAAGCGATGAGGAAAAGGTCAGGGCCGTCCTGGACATGCTGGCCCTCATGGAGATAACCCACCTGCGCAAAGCTCATCCTTACGATCTTTCCGGCGGCGAGCAGCAGCGGCTGGCTCTGGGAAAAGTTCTTTTGCTGGAGCCGGATGTGGTGCTTCTGGACGAGCCGACCAAAGGTCTTGACCCGTTCTTCAAGATCACCCTGGCGGGGATTTTGCGCAAGCTGACAGAAAACGGCACGACCATACTCATGGTATCCCATGACATAGAATTCTGCGCAGAATATGCAGATCAGTGCGCCATGTTCTTCGACGGCAGCGTAGTTTCCATCGGCACGCCACAGGAGTTTTTCTCCGGGAACAACTTCTACACCACGGCTGCCAATAAAATGGCCCGGGAATATTTTCCGGACGCCATTACCTGGGAGGAGGTGGCCAAGTGCGTCGGGGATTCGATGTGACCCAGTACGAGGCCGCCCACAGAAAGCGGACCATCGTCTCGTCAATAATGATATTTCTCATAATACCGATCACCATAATCGGCGGCAGCCTGCTCATAAGCAGCGACCTGTATATGGTCGGCAGTCTTCTGATCATCATCTACACTATGATCCCGTTTTTCCTGGTCTTCGAGCGGCGCAAGCCTAAGGCCCGGGAAATCGTTCTCATAGCCATGATGGCGGCCCTGACTGTAGTGCTGCAGCTGTTCTTCCACGTGACCATCCCCATCCAGGCTGGCACGGCAATGGTCATAATCTCAGGTATTTCCCTGGGACCCGAGGCCGGCTTCCTCATAGGAGCTCTGGCCCGTTTCGTGTGCAATTTCTACATGGGGCAGGGCCCATGGACGCCGTGGCAGATGTTCTGCTGGGGCCTGCTGGGATTCCTGGCCGGACTGGCCTTCAACAAAGTCGACTATGACAAGCTCAAGTCCCGGAATTTCTCGGTGGTCCTTGGGCCAATCGTGTGCATAGTGGTTGCGGCTCTGGCGGCGTATGTGTCATACCTGATCTGGCCCGGCAGCGACCAGACTTTCTTCGGATGGCGGCTCTATGTCTTCGGCGGTGCAGGGCTCCTGGCGGGAGTACTGGTACAAAGAAAACGCCTGCCGGTAGACGGGCTTTCTATGGCGATCTTTACGTTTTTTGTAACGTTTATAATATACGGCGGCATCATGAACATATGCGCCATGGTCACATCATCAGGTCTGGCAGGCGGCAAGCCGATCAGCTTCAACACCCTGCGGATCCTGTACATTTCCGGCGCCCCTTACGACGCAGCTCATGCAGCCACGGCAGCGATATTTGTATTTTTGTTCGGAGACGCCTTCATCAAAAAGCTTGAGCGCATCAAGATCAAATACGGCATTTACAGATAATATACGGGCGCGCATTACTGAATGCGCTGCGCCCGCCAGATAGGAGTTTCAATGAAAAGAGACATTTTCCTGGCGACCTTTTCCGACAAGGCCACCGATGTCATAAATAAATACGGCTGCGGCATGGAACTTAATGAGTTCTGTATCTCATCGTCATTAGACGATGGAACGCGCCAGGAGACCGTTGCGGCCATGAAGAAGGAAATGGAGCAATGCGGCGTAGACTCGCCGTCTAAGGCTCTGGTCCATGGACCGTTCACGGAGATCTGCCCACAGTCTATAGACCATCTGGCTGTGGAAATGGGACTTTTGCGCCTGAATCAGGCTTACGAGGGAACTCGCGCCCTGGGCCTTGACCGTCTGGTGGTCCATTCGGGCTTCATTCCGCTCATATATTTCAACGAGTGGCACGTGCAGCAGTCAGTGAAATTCTGGAAGGAATTCATGGCAGACAAGCCGGCGGATTTTCATATCTATATAGAAAACGTCCTGGACGAAGAGCCGGGCCCGCTGCTGCAGATAGTGGAGGAGATAGACGATCCACGAGTAATGCTTTGTCTGGACATAGGTCACGCCAACGTAGTGACGCTGCCTGACTATACCGTAGAAGACTGGATAAAGATCTGGGGCAGCCACATCGGCCATTTTCACTTCCACAACAACGACGGCGTCACGGATCTCCACGATCCACTTGACCGCGGCACACTCAACATAGATAATATTTTGTCGACTATAGACCGCTACTGCGATCCGTCGGCTACTATTACCGTTGAGAGCAGAGAATGCGACGAGAGCATCAGGTGGCTCATGGAAAAGGCTGTTTGATCCAGTCAGATAGCTAATGAGGGAAGTATATGAAAAATTCCTTAGGAATGCGTAATTAAAGGGCCATTATCCCTTGACTAAAATCCCTGTGAATAGTAGAATGTAGGTGCAATTGAAAAATGCGTTTTATGTTCTTTCCACAGGAAAGCTAAGAGGGAAGCAGGTAAACTCCTGCGCGGTCCCGCCACTGTGATTGGGGAGCATCACTTCAAGACTGAAGTCATCCACTGGCCTGCGGGCTGGGAAGGAGAAGCGGTGCTATGATCCATAAGCCAGGAGACCTGCATAGAATCGTTTCCATCGGCGGTGAACCGGTAAATAGAAACTTGCATCAGCGAATACGGGCTGTGGGCACACCACAGTCCTTTTAATATGTTTCCTTAAATAAGATAGATTATGAGCTGGAAACTGTGGAGCCCCAATTGCTTTTCATTCTTTTTTCATTGGAGGCAGGATTCGTCACCCTGCCTCATTGAGTATAAGGCGGATAGCGTTGACTATTCGCTTGAAATATAATAAAATCTACGTAGATACCGGGCCGTGCATAGAACGGCCGTGAATATTGGGGGGAAACAATGGAAGATGAACTGTTAAAGAAGGCCAGGAAAAAGAAAATGAGGCTGATCGCTGTGATCGTAGTGGTGGCGCTTTTTGCTGTGTCTGCGGTCTGGGGTCTGTCTGTGAAAAAGGCCAGCGATGCGAAGAAGGCTAAGGCTGAGGCTGCGCAGACGGCCAAGTCTGAGGAAACAAAAGCTGAGAAGAAGGCTGAGGCAAAGAAGAAGGCTGAGAAAAAGGCCACAAAGGAAAAGAAGGCTGAGTCCAAGGCGTCTTCATCGTCTTCATCGTCATCCGGCAGCAGTTCCTCCTCCGGCGCAGCCAAATCCTCATCTAAGTATGTATATATCTCCATCAGCTGCTCGGAGTTATCAAATAACATGGGAAAGCTGAAGGATGAAGCTGTGAAGAAGTACATTCCATCCAACGGAGTGATACTCGGCAAGACCAAGTACGAATTCAAGAGCGGCGAGACTGTATACGACGCATTGGAAGCAGTCTGCAGCCGTAAAGGCATCCAGAAGGACAGCAAGTATGATTCTTCTTATGGTTCGCAGTATGTGAAAGGCATCAATTATCTGTATGAGTATGACGCCGGCAAGCTGAGTGGATGGCTCTACCAGGTAAACGGCGTTCAGCCGGACTACGGCTGCTCCAAGTACAAACTGAAGAATGGCGATGTGATCCACTGGTTCTATACGATCAACTATACTAAAGACTAGGGCATCGGGAACGGGCTTCGGGCGCAGACTTGTTTTCCATCAAAACCGCATATCTGCCTGTTAAAAAAAGAAAATGGCTTGTGGACCCAGGGAAAATTGAGCTGGAGTATATAAATTCAGACGCAATAACTAACTTTGACATAACAAAATGACAAATAATGGGTAATTTGAGGGCGATTTGTTACCTGACGATTAGTTAGTTCAATTGAATAGTTAACTTCCATGCCCCAACATAGTGTATGATGCGTGGGCCGAGAAACGGAAGTTATCATTGCAAATGGATAATTGCTGACATTTAATCGTGTCAGTTTTTTTGCGTTTCATATCTGAATGATGTAAAATATTCTAACTTCAGCAGAGGAGGTGGCGGAGCAAAGGAGAAAGAAATGAAATACAAACATTTAACATTAGATGATCGAATCGAAATACAGCATGCGTTAAAAGATCGCACATCGTTCATAAAGATAGGTGTCGCTCTTAACCGTGATGCATCAACGATCTCAAAGGAAATCAAGGCGCATGCACATGTGACAAAGACCGGGACAAAATCGAGGCCACACAACTCATGTGTACATAGAAAAACCTGTATGCACGAAGGAGACATATGTGAGTTATGCATACAGACATCATCGTGGCAAGAAAGCAGGTATTGCTCGGTTTGTGGAATGTGCAATGATGTTTGTCCAGAGTTCAGGGAATATCGATGCAAGGTCCTGAAAAAGCCTCCATATGTCTGTAATGGGTGCAAAACTCGGAGGAGTTGTACACTGAGTAAATGTACATACGATGCGAAGGAGGCGCAAAGGGAGTATGAGCTGATGCGTAGCGAAAGCAGACAAGGCATCGGTATCGATGCTGATGAACTGGCTCGCATAGATGACATAATCTCACCGTTGATAAAACAAGGACAGTCGATCCATCATATTTGCAGCAATAACGCAGATGAAATCATGTTGGACGAGAGGACCATATATCATTATGTGGATCATGGCCTTCTTACTGTAGGGAATCTTGATCTTCCACGAAAGGTCAGATATCACTCTCGTAAAGTCAAGAAAGTTGTGAGAGTAGATAAACAATGTCACAATGGAAGGACATATGAGGATTTTCTGAAGTTCATGGAAGAAAACCCTGATGTTCCTGTTGTACAAATGGATTCTGTAGAGGGGGCTCGTGATTCGACGAAAGTGCTTATGACGCTCATATTTACTAACTGTAATTTTATGTTGGCTTTTTTAAGGGAGGCAAACACTGCTCGCTCGGTGACAGCTATTATCAACAGACTGTATGAACTTTTAGGCAGAGAAACCTTTTGCAGATTATTCCCTGTTATACTCACAGACAGAGGGAGCGAATTTACAGACCCATCCGCAATAGAAATGGATGAGAACGGGGAATATCGCACCAGAGTATTTTACTGTGATCCGCAGCGCTCCGATCAGAAAGGAGCAGTGGAGGTGAATCATGAGTTCATACGCAGGGTATTGCCTAAGAAGGCATCATTCCAATTTCTTACACAGGATAAGGTGGATCTGATGATGGATAATATCAATTCATATACAAGAAAAAAGCTGAGCGACCGATCACCACATCAGTTGTTCAGCTTTTTATACGGCGACGATAT
>NZ_SNXO01000020.1 GCF_004362975.1 Aminicella lysinilytica
TCCTTTCTGTTGTTTGTTTGTTTAGAATTCTATTTTAACACAGAAACTGATCTCTATTCTATTATCTATATTACCAACAACTATTTTACACTATCTTGGCAACGGTCCCTTTCCTTTTGGCAAAAAAACTGATTGCAGAATTCCACAATAGTAGTATAATAATTCTAAGTGTAAATTTATTCGTTAGTATTGTTTGAGAACGGAGGAAACATGAGCAATCAGATAATCCAAGTACAGGAGAAAGTGCCTCTAAAACGAGGTATCCCTCTCAGCATCCAGCACACTTTCGCAATGTTCAGCGCATCGGTGCTGGTACCATACTTACTCGGGATAAGTCCTGCTATCGCCCTTTTAATGAATGGCGTCGGCACACTTATCTTTATTTTTATAACAAAGGGAAAATCCCCGGCCTACCTTGGCTCCAGTTTTGCCTTTATATCGCCGGCCCTTCTGGTCATCAATAATCCGCACCTGGGTTATCAGTACGCCTTAGGCGGTTTCGTTATCACCGGACTCATATTCATAGTTGTGGCTATCATCATCAAGTTCGTCGGAGTACATTGGATAGATGTTATCCTGCCGCCGGCAGCTATGGGTCCCGTAGTAGCCCTCATCGGCCTGGAACTGGCGAAAAACGCCGCTCAGAACGGTGGTATCGTTCTTACCGATACTTACACTCAGATAAATCCTAAATTTGTCATAGTCTTCGTAGTGACACTGCTCATGGCTGTGCTCGGTCAGATCCTCTTCAGAGGTTTCGCCGCTGCCATAGCTATTCTCATATCCATCATCACAGGTTACTGCCTGGCCCTGGCTGTCGGCATAGTTGATTTCTCAGCAGTGCAGACTCAGACATGGCTGGCCCTTCCTAATTTCCTGACGCCTAAGTTCAGCCTTCAGGCTATCCTGATAATAATACCTGCGTCTCTGGTAGTTATTTCAGAGCACATAGGCCATCAGGTAGTTACATCGGAAATAGTCGGAACCAATCTTCTTGAAGATCCAGGCCTCCACAGAACTCTTATTTCAGACGGTATATCAACTGCACTATCCGGACTTTGCGGTTCTGTGCCAACGACTACATACGGCGAGAATATCGGCGTTATGGCTATAACAAAGGTTTACTCGGTGTGGGTCATCGGCGGTGCGGCTGTTTTCTCTATCTGTCTTTCATTCATAGGCAAGGCTTCCGGTCTGATCCAGACCATACCGGCCCCTGTTATGGGCGGCGTCAGTTTCCTGCTTTACGGAATGATTGCGGCATCGGGAATCAGGCTCATGGTAGATGCTAAGATAGATTACTCGAGACCGCGTAATCTTGCTCTGACTTCTGTGATTTTCATCACAGGTCTTTCCGGAGCATTTATCAAGATCGGCGAAGTTGAACTTACAGGTATGTGCCTTGCCACTATCGTGGGTATGGTCCTGGGCCTGACATTCTTCATCCTTGACAAACTCAAGCTTACTAACGATTATGAGGAGAATGAAGCTGATAGTAGTGACTCGCAACGCTAGTCCTCGTGCGCGAACAGACACTTGCGCCTTATAAAACCAAGAATAGAGCACTATGCAAACTTGTTGAAGCTAACGGAGCCTCTACGAGGCTCTAAAGTGTTAATGCTCATTCATATAGTGGTGTATTATCAAGTAATCGGTTAGACACAATACAACCTGGCGCATCTAACGGGGCCCGAGTGATTCCGCAGGAGCAGCAACAACCATAGTCGCAGACGAGCAACAAGGGCAGCTAAATGTGTGGCGCTGTCTGAGACGAAATAAAAAAGAGAATCACGAAGAGTAAATCGTACTTGTATGATTTACCTGAGTGATTCTCTTTTTAAAGGCTCCAAAGGAGACTTTAGATATTTCGTCGAGTTCGCCGCATATTCTGCCCTTGGCGAGTGAGACTATATGGTTGTATGCGACGAGGACCTAGCGAGGGGTCCGTTGGGATGCGCCCCCTATTCAGGCGTAATGCTCAGGGCCTCCAGACGCCCCACATTATTATTCGAACCCATGACCCAGATCACATCGCCCTTCCTTAAAATCAGATGCGGATCCGGCATCATTATCGGATAACCATCCTTTTGTAATCCCAGGACCACACAGTGCCACTTATCCAGCATCCTGCTGCTCAGGATCGCCTGGCCACTGTAAGGCTCATCCCCTGTCAGCCTGATAACGCCGCAGGCAAGAGCATGATCCGTATCCCCATAGTCCGTCTCCATAAATTCTTCCAGCGTGCGTATAGCCCGCTTCGGCTCAACGCCAATGAGCCTGTAATAATTCTGCAGAGATTTTTTGTCGCCAACAGCATATATTTTGTCCCCGGCGTGGACGTGAGTCCTGCCGCCCGGCAACAAAAGATACTTGCCAGTGCGATTCAGATGCATTTTGACCACGTAAACATTGTGATTTTTGCCCCAGTGAAGTTCACTCAGAGATTTGCCTATGTACGGCGCGTCGAGAGGCACGAAGAACGATATGATGTTAATATCCTCGTCCAGCCACTCCTGTTTGCCGTGCTCAGCCTCTTCCCTGTGAATGGTTTTTTCATTAAGGTTGCGCAGGAACCGGGTTTCCATCTGAATATATGATGTCGACACTATGTCGGTCTTTCCGACAATAATTATAGCCGCGAGTATAGGCACTATAGCAATGAGCCAGTGGACGCCGTAGAATTTGATAATAGGTATCATTGCTATGGCAATTACCACTATGACCTTGACCAGGACCAGAACCACCAGAGGCGGTCTGTTGGCTTTGCTGGTGAGCCACAGATGAGTGAATGAAGTGTTATGAAGATTCATGAACGGCTTCAGGAAAATAGCTATTACCAGATAGATCATCACACAGGTAAGGGCATCTGCGCCCATAGAAGGCAGCCAGCTGTTAAGCACAGGGGCCAGGAAGCGCACTCCCAGAACTGCAGTAACCAGCATTATCACTCCATATACTACCAGCCTTGAGAAAAACCCCTTGCTATGGATGACCCAGTCCTGGTCCTTTTCTTCTTCTATGTGGTCGTTGGATGTGTACTGACGCAGTTTGTCCTTAAGCTTATCCGGCAGATGTTCCTCCAGATATTCACATACGCTGTTGGAATGACTGATCAGCGATGGCGTGCAGAGTATGGTGATTATCGACGCCGCGACTATTATAGGATACAGATATGAATCCATGACACCTAGAGAAATCCCCAGTGACGCGATGATAAACGAGAACTCGCCAATAGGAGCCAGACTGAAACCGCTCTTCACAGCTGTGTTCAGACTTTGTCCCGACAGGATCATGCCCGCCATGGCGAAGACCAGCTTGGCACCAACGGCTACCACTGCTATTATTATTATCGATACCCAGTTAGTCGCGATAACGTGAGGATCTACCATCATTCCAACAGAAAGGAAGAAGATAGCTCCAAACATATCCTTGACGCCCCGGGTGGTCCGCTCAACTCTGGCGGCGTGTCTGGTGCCGGCGAAGAGGGATCCTGCCAGGAAGGCGCCCAGCTCCACGGAAAAACCGATACGCCTTGCAATGAGCGCCATACCGAAGCAGATGCCCAGAGACAGCACGGTCACCATCTCATCGTTCATGATGCTCATTATTCTGTTTAAAACAGTCGGCAGCAGGAATATGCCCAGTATCAGCCAGATTATCAGGTAGCAGCCCATGAGCGCCAGATTGCCGGCAAAATCCGCACCGCTTACTTTTTGTCCCACGGAGAATGTAGAGAGCACTACGATCATAAATACTCCCAGCACATCCTCCATTATCAGCGTGCCCATGACCAGCGATGTGTACTTTTCCTTACGCAGGCCCAACTCGTCGAAGCTCCGCTTGATGACGACAGTTGAACTGATGGAAATCATAGCGCCGAGGAAGATACTGTTCATGGTGGAGAGGCCTATAAGACTGCCGAAAAGGTAGCCTACGAGCATGACTCCGGACATTTTCACCAAGGCGGTTATTATGGCTGTGCTTCCGATTTTTGCCAGTTGATGGAAGTCGAATTCCAGGCCTATATGGAACAGGATAATTATGACGCCGATCTCGCTCCAGGTATTGATAGAGCTGGTATCTTCCACGTTGAAGAACATAGGGAAATAAGGGCTTATGAGAAAACCTACCGCAATGTAACCGATGATCACCGGCAGCTTCAGCTTTTTGAAGATAACGCTGACTACACCTGCTGACAGCAGCATTATAGCCAGGTCCGATAAAAGCGATGGTATATGCATGAGCCCTCCTTAATTCTTGTATCAGTATAAATACATTTTCTGATATCATTATATATTATCCTGAGGTCTGTAACAAGGGCAAACACAGAAAAAACCGGCCCCGTCTGCTGGCGGAGCCGATTTTCTGATCAATTGTTTTTCTCTATCCCGGCGCACTGCGGGCACAGACCTACAAGGAGCAGCCTGTGGCCTTCTATCCGAAATCCTTCCATAGATCCCGGTGCCACATTCAGTGAATCGTCATACTCCAGCGGCGTATCGAAGACCTTATGGCATTTTCTACAGAGAAAATGATAGTGATTCTGCTCTCTGCAATCGAAATGGTCAGGTCCGACAGGCATGGTCAGCTTGCTGATCTCTCCCATTTCAACCAGCTGGTTCAGATTCCTGTAAACGGTGCCCCTGCTTATAGCCGGTTCCTTAATTCTGGAAAGCTCATAGATCTCGTCTGCTGTCGGATGATCGTAATTATCCTTCATTATCCCAGCTATTAGATTCCGCTGTTGACTGTTGCGTATCTTCAAGGAAATCATGCCCCCTGTCATTATTTAGGCGTCGTCTCCCTGTTGAGCTCATCGTTGCTCAATTTGGAGAGTTTCTCGACCTTGGACATATCAAGTCCCATTGCTTTGGTTATTCTCTCGCCGTATTCTTTGTCGGCAAGGTAGCAGTGAACTGCATGGCGATACTTGATATTTTCTGTAACAGGCTCTATGTCGCCGGCTGTATTCTGTATGAGTATCTCCTTCTTATCCTCCGTCAAAACGCGCCACAGATCGCCTCCGGCCCTGAAATCGTCATTGTTAGGGTCGTCCTTCGGATCATAATTCCACATGGCACCATTGATATCCAATGGAGGTTCCATGACCTCAGGTTGAGCCGTCCATACTCCCGCACTGTTCGGGGAATATGCCGGCGCTCCGCCATAATTGCCGTCTGTGCGCATAGCTCCATCACGGTGGAAATCAGCTACGCCGCCTTTGACGCCTTTAGCCTGGTTTACAGGTATCAGATTGTGATTCACTCCCAGGCGGTAACGCTGAGCGTCGCCATAAACAAAAAGTCTGCCCTGGAGGAATTTATCCGGGGAGAATCCTATGCCTGGCACTACATGGGCCGGCGTGAACGCAGCCTGCTCTACCTCTGCGAAATAATTCTCCGGCCAGCGGTTCAACTCCAGCTCGCCTACTTCTATAAGCGGGAAGTCCTTGTGACGCCAGATCTTGGTTATGTCGAAAGGATTCTCATAGTAATTCTTCGCCTGTTCTTCTGTCATGATCTGCACATACATGGTCCACTTAGGGAAATCTCCTCTTTCAATGGCGTTATACAGATCGTGGCCTGAACTTTCTCTATCCATTCCGTTGATTTTCTCAGCCTCTTCGTTGCTGTAATTCTTGATGCCCTGCTGAGTCTTGAAGTGGAACTTGCACCATACTCTCTCGTTTTTATCGTTATAGAATGAGAATGTATGCTCGCCGAAGAGGTGCATGTGCCTGAAGCCTGCAGGTATTCCGCGGTCAGACATTACGACGGTTATCTGGTGATGGCATTCCGGCAACAAAGTCCAGAAATCCCAGTTGTTCTGGGCGCTGCGCATGCCTGTATGGGGATCTCTCTTGACGGCCCTGTTCAGGTCAGGGAAATTATGCACATCGCGGATGAAAAATGTCGGCGTATTGTTGCCTACCAGATCCCAGTTGCCTTCTTCTGTATAGAACTTAATGGCAACTCCGCGGATATCTCTCTCAGCATCCGCTGCTCCTCTCTCACCGGCAACTGTTGAAAACCTGGTGAACACTTCAGTTTCCTTGCCGATTTCCGAGAATATCTTAGCCTTGGTATACTGGGTTATATCGTGGGTAACGGTGAATTTCCCGTAAGCGCCCCAGCCCTTGGCATGCATTCTGCGCTCAGGTATGACTTCCCTGTCGAAATGAGCCAGCTTCTCCATGAGCCACACATCCTGCATTACCACAGGCCCTCTCGGTCCGGCGGTAATAGAATTTTCATTGTCCGCAACTGGTGCTCCGACTTCATTGGTCAGATTCTTAAGATTCTTGTTGTCTTCCTTCATCATTATCTCCTTTCATCAGATACTGATTGAGTTATCCTTCTTTGCTTATCAGTAATGAGTCCTATTATTATACCTTTCTTCGGTATATTTATCAAACTATTTTGACAATAGACTATATGCCTTTAATATGATATAGTCTTATTAAGAAATGGAGGCATTCATGGAAATCAGAAAAGTTTACGGGCTCTTCTTCAGTCCGACGGGAAATACTGAAAAGGTAGTAACGGCAATAGCTGACAGCCTGGCTGCTGATGCAGGATACATAGACATTACACTCCCCGGGGCCAGAGAATCCGTCAGGGAATTTGCTGCTGATACCCTGGTTGTAGTTGGCTCGCCTGTCTACGCAGGCCGCGTACCCAACAAAATGCTTCCTTATTTTCAGTCTATGCTGAAGGGTAATGGGGCTCTGGCTGTTCCCGTGGTGACCTTTGGCAACCGCAATTTTGATAACGCTCTTGCTGAACTCCGGGATCTTCTGGAGGCCGATGGCTTTCATACTGTTGCCGGCGCTGCCGTGCCTTGTCAGCACGCCTTCACCGAAGTTCTCGCCCCGGGTCGTCCCCATGCAGAAGATCTGCGCGACCTTGAGGCCTTTGCCCATGCTATAACAAAAAAGACAGCCCAGCTGGATTTTGCACCTGTTGAAGCTGTTTCTGTGCCAGGTGATTCCCCTGCAACCAAGTATTACACGCCTATGGGCATGGACGGCAAGCCCGCAGTGTTTCTTAAGACCAGGCCTGAAACAGACCCAGACAAATGCACCGGCTGCGGCCTTTGCGCAGAAGTCTGCCCTATGGGGTCTATCGACATTGCCAGCAGTTCCGAAATCGCAGGTTCTGCCAACGCATACACCCAGCCGAAAATCACCAGCATATGCATCAAGTGTCAGTCCTGCATAGAAAAATGTCCAGCACAGGCCATGTATTTCAGCGATGAACGCTTTCTGTCACATGTTGCTATGCTGGAGCATAATTATACTGACCATAGTGAAATCAGACTATTTTTATAAAGTAAAACCCCTCGGCACGCATGACGCGCATCCAAGGGGTTTTTAATAATCATTTATCTACTCGTCTGGAATTATTTGCCCATCTGAGCGGCAACTTCAGCTGCGAAATCTTCTTCCTTCTTCTCGATTCCTTCGCCTACCTCATAACGTACCATTTCTGTTACTGCCATGTCCTTGCCTAGAGCCTTAGCTGATTCAGCTACATACTCTTCAACTGTCTGATCGCTGTTCTTAACGAACTTCTGGTCTACCAGGCATACTTCTTTCAGTACTGACTTCATCTTACCAGGCAGGATCTTCTCTACCAGGTTCTCAGGTTTGCCTTCATTGATCAATGTCTGTCTGGCGATTTCTTTCTCGTCTTCCAGCCATTTATGGTCTACTTCATTATCATTTACGAATCTTGGGCTCATAGAAGCTACCTGCATAGCAACGTCCTTGCCTAATGTCTCTATCTCAGCTGCATCAGCATCTGTCTTGATTCCTACGATAACTCCGATAGTTCCGCCGCCGTGGATGTAGTCTGTGTAAACTGTTCCCGGTGTAGCGAACTTCTGGAATCTTCTGATGTTCATGTTCTCACCGATCTTGCTGATCTTACCTGTGAGAGCTTCCTGAACTGTGCCGCCATCAAATGACATAGCCATGAAATCTTCCATAGAAGTGTTCTTGGTTGTAAGAGCGAGTTTAGCAAGATTCTCTACGAACTCGATGAACTCAGGGTTCTTAGCAACGAAGTCTGTCTCTGAGTTTACCTCAACAACAGCTGCTTCCTTATGATCTTCAGAAAGAGCTACTCTTACGAGTCCCTCTGCTGCGATTCTGTCAGCCTTCTTAGCTGCCTTGGAAAGTCCCTTCTCACGAAGTACGTCGATAGCCTTATCTATATCTCCATCAGTTTCGACCAAAGCGTTCTTGCAATCCATCATGCCTGCGCCGGTCTTATCTCTTAATTCTTTAACAAGTTTTGCAGTTACTGCCATATCTGTTTCCTCCTTGATACTGTAGTTTACTCAGCTGCTGCTTCTGTAGCCGCAGCTTCAACTGTTTCTTCTGCAACCGGTGCTACTTCAGCCGTCTCAGCCTCTGCGCCTTCTGCAGGTCCCTCATCAAAGCTCTCGCCCTGGTTTCCTTCAATAACAGCGTCAGCCATCTTTCCTGCGATAAGTTTCACAGCTCTGATAGCATCGTCGTTTGCTGGAATGATGTAATCAACATCATCTGGGTCACAGTTAGTATCTACGATACCAATGATAGGAATATTCAGGATCCTCGCTTCTTTAACTGCGATTCTTTCCTTCTTAGGATCTACGATGAACAGAGCTCCAGGCATTCCCTTCATATCTCTGATTCCGCCTAAGTATTTGTCTAATTTATCATGCTCAGCTGTCAGCTTGGACACTTCCTTCTTAGAAAGTTTCTCGAATGTTCCATCCTCTTCCATCTTCTCGATGTCGTTGAGTCTCTTGATTCTTCCGCTGATTGTCTTATAGTTTGTCAGCATTCCGCCAAGCCATCTCTCGCTTACGTAATACTGTCCGCATCTCTTAGCCTCATCAACGATAGCGTTCTGAGCCTGTTTCTTAGTTCCTACGAACAGGATAGGTTTTCCTGATTCTCCAACTTTTCTCATGAAATCGTATGCTTCGTCAACTTTCTTAACTGTCTTCTGTAAGTCGATAATGTAGATACCATTTCTCTCTGTGAAGATGTATGGAGCCATCTTAGGGTTCCATCTTCTGGTCTGGTGTCCGAAATGAACACCGGCTTCTAGTAATTGTTTCATTGAAATTACTGCCATTATATTTTCCTCCTGGTTTTACCATCCACTCGATCTTATTCTGCATAAAACCGCATAATTCTGCGGCACCACTGTGCTTATGACCGAGTGTGCTAATTATTACTTCGGTTCGAAAGACGAGCCAACAAATATTATATTAGATTTTCCTTGCAAATGCAAGCGTTTTCTGCTATTTTCAGCCGTAGATTTCCATTTTTCTACCCTATTTAACTGCCATTCCTTATATGTTCGTTATATACCTGTCTGGTCTTGGCGAAATTCTCTCTTCCCATGACCATATTATTCCCGCCAAAAAATTCTATTTTCCTTTCCTCCATTGATTCTACCTGATCCAGATTGATTATGCATCCGGCCATACACGTATAAAACCTGCTGTCAAGATAGTCTGTGACTTCTTCGATTTTCCCATAGATCTCGTACTCTTCTTCAGCAGTGATTACCTTCAGTTTCCTATGATCCCGCTCAATAGCCTGAACATCGCTCACTCTCACCCTGGTACTCTTATCCCTGGTGATTATAGGAATATACTTCACACATTTCATAACAATTGTTCCTCCTGATAACGATTGATTATTTTACAAGTATTAAAGTCTCCGAAAGTCATTATATTACAATATTCTGACAATGTGTATTAGCAAAATGCGACAAAGGTATCAGGGCTTCGGCGTTCTGCGACAAAATCCGACCAAGCCAAACTTCCGTCCCGGGGTTTCTGCCTATGCCAGCAAAAAAACGTCCCCGACTGCGGTATACCGCGGCCGGGGACAGTTTGATCAATTGCTTACTATTTACTTTCCTTGAGGATCTCACATACTAACTTCCATGTTCTTTCAACTGAAGGAATAGAAAGTCTTTCTTCTGAAGTATGTACGCCTGTCATGTCAGGTCCGATGGATACGGCGTCTATCTTGCCATCCATTTTGCCTGCAAACAGTCCACACTCAAGACCAGCGTGTATAGCCTCGATCTTTGGTTCCTCGCCATACTGAGCTTTGTACACTCTGACACTTGTATCACGCATTTCCGAATCAGCCAGGTACTCCCATCCAGGATATGCTCCTGAATATTCTACCTTGCCGCCTACGGCTGCGCTCAGGCTTTCCAGTTTGTCGCAGAGAGCATCTCTTCTCGTTTCTACAGCACTTCTGACCGCATACATTGCAGTCATTTCTGTATCTGTTAAAGCAAGTGCTCCCAGGTTCAGACTGGTTTCAACCAACCCCTCGATATCCATGCTCATATGCTGGATACCATAAGGTGAATTCATCAGATATGTAATCACCTTGTAAACGCTGTCAGCGTCCAGGGCCTTTACTGTCTTGTCGCCTTCACAACTGCTGGTGATGGCAACTCCCGGATCTGCAGTTTTGAACTCGTGCTTTATTACTCGATCCAATTCCTTAACTGCATCTTCAAGTTTCTTACCATCGGCAGCTATGACCTCTGCTTCTGTTTTCTTACAGATAGCATTGTCTGCTACGCCACCGCCAAGTGAAAGGATCTTGATGTCGGTTTTCTTAGCAATGTTGTATAATACTCTTCCCATGATAATGTTAGAATTACCACGTTCTTTATCAATTTCCTGACCGGAATGTCCGCCAAGTAATCCGCCTACTGTGACTTTATACAGCTTGCCGGACACTTCGGCTCTCTTTACAGGTACGAAGGCCTTGGCAGTAACGCCTCCGGCACAGCTTACAGTAAAGATTCCCTCGTCTTCGGAATCGATGTTAAGCATTTTCTCTGCTGTGATGTGTGACATGTCCAAGGCTTCTGCTCCCAGCATGCCTATCTCTTCATCTACCGTGAAGATACATTCCAATCTAGGATGCTGTAGTTCTGAGGAATCCATAGCTGCGAGAGCCATTGCTACTGCAATGCCATCGTCTCCGCCAAGAGTAGTTCCCTCAGCATATAGCCAGTCTCCGTCTACGCCAAGCCTTAATCCTTCCTTTGCCATATCTATATCGCTTTCAGGAGTCTTATCACATACCATGTCCATATGGCCCTGAATTATAATTGGCGCGGATTTCTCGTATCCCTTAGTCGCTTCCTTGATGACGATCACATTGTTCACATCATCCTGATAGTGCTCAAGGTTCCTGTCTTCCGCAAATTTAACCAGATAATCGCTTATCTGCTTTGTGTTTCTAGAGCCATGAGGAATCGCGCAAATCTGTTTAAAAAAGTCGAAAACCTCTTTAGGTTGAAGATTATTTAATTCACTCATTTTCTTTGCCCTCCTTAGGCGGAAGACGATATACCGTCTCCCCTTTATCATTTGTATCTTCTGTAACATAATTGTTTCTCAGCATGTAATCTATGAGCTTTTCCTGGAATCCTGCTCCATTGGCAATTACCGCCGTTTTCTTAGAGTAAAATTCCTTGGCTTTGATATTCTTGATAACATAGCCAACACCGTCTGCAGTGATAGTATCATTCTGCTTCAGGTACTTGCGCACGCGCATAGTTCCATTGTTGAAAAGCATATCCATTAACCGCTCGTCTTCATGGATTTTCTTTTGTGTTCCTATAACATACAGAGTTGCCGTCGCTATGGCGAAAAGCAGAACTCCGATAATTATAATAAGTGTATGGTTCATAAAATTTACCCTTTACTTTTTATACGAGACGAAATGGACGTTTTCCAAAGTATAGAAATACTTGGCAAGTCTTTCGTACAAAGGTTCCGCATCTTTTCCAAATTTAGCCTTTACTAAGACGCCTATTTCATAGATGCTACGTTCTCCGTCGATCTGCAGCCAGACAAAACTGCCAAACTTATCAAGATCAACGTTGCTCACTCTAGGTGATTTAAAAAATTTCTGTGCCAGTGTATTATATACACCGGTATTCTCCTGTTGAACCGTAACCAGACCATTATTCTCAGTCCAGGCAAAATCCCCGTTGCGCACAGGGATCTTGTCCAGATAATTATCTTTGAATTTGTCTTTATTACTTTGTTCTGTATTCTGATTAAGCCGCTTCATTTTTATCATCTACATATAGTTTCTTATCCCACAGTGAGAACTTGAGAACTATCAGTAAGAGTGCGATGAAGAAGATCAGTCCGCCCCAGTTACCAAGTGAAAGCTTGGATGAAACATCTATGATCGTTCCAAGGCTTGTTCCGTGTACGGTTATTACTGCGAATACAGCTAACAGTATACCAACGATTCCTTCGCCGGCGATCATTCCTGATGAGAACAGTACGCCACTTGTGATGACGTTGTTTCTCGTCTTCTCGTTGTTGAATTTTCTCTTCTCGAACCACAGCTTGAGAAGTCCGCCGCACATCAGTGGTGTTGACAGATGGATAGGCAGGTACAGGCCGATTGCTACCGGCAGTACAGGGATCTGCAGTATCTCGATGATAACCGCTACGAATACTCCTACGAATACCAGATTCCAAGGAAGGTTTCCGCCCATAACGCCTTCAACTACGACCTTCATCAGTGTAGCCTGTGGTGCTGGCAGTTCCTTAGAACCGAAGCCCCATGCTGCATTGAGCAGATACAGAACTCCTGCGATAGCAAGTCCTGAAGCAACAGTACCGATCAATTCGCCGACCTGCTGTCTCCAAGGAGTAGCTCCTACGATGTATCCTGTCTTCAGGTCCTGTGACATATCACCGGCCATAGCAGCTACGATACAGATTATAGTACCTATCATGATAGCTGTTACCATTCCGGATGAACCTGTGTCTCCTGTTGCCTTGAGCAGGATAGTAGCGATAAGCAGTGTAGCTATTGCCATTCCTGATACAGGGTTGTTGGAGCTTCCTACAAGACCAACCATTCTGGATGATACTGTAGCGAAGAAGAATCCGAAGATTATGATGATCAGGCAACTGCCGATTCCAAGTGGAATTGCAGGAACCAGAAGCAATATAGCCATTACGATGATCAGCAGTCCGATCAGGTATTTGCCTGACAGGTCTGTGTTAGTTCTTGTAATAGCAAGATCTGAACCTTCTTTATTCTTAAGACTTGACATACTCTCTGAGAATGTCTTGATGATCAGAGGCAGTGATTTAACCAGGGAAATGATTCCGCCGGCAGCAACTGCTCCTGCTCCGATGTATCTTACATATGATGACCAGATTCCCCATGTGTCCATCTGACTGATAGGAACATTCGATGGGAACATTACCATGTCTCCTCCGAAAGCCTTGATCATAGGCATAATGATAAACCATGCCAGTGTACCACCGGCCAGCATGTATGATGAGATCCTGGCTCCGCAGATGTAACCAACGCCTGCCAGTGCAGGAAGTACATCCATACCGATTCCAGATCCGTCATACTTCTTGAATGACCAGTCGATCTCACTTGGGAATAATTTGATTCCGTCTGCGATGAACTTGTAAACTGCTGCGATGCCCAGTCCGATAAATACTGTGCTTGCTGCTGTTCCGCCTTCTTCTCCAGCCATGAGGACTTCTGCGCATGCAGTTCCTTCAGGATAAGGAAGAACGCCGTGTTCCTTAACGATAAGCGCTTTTCTAAGAGGTACCATGAATACAACTCCCAGAAGTCCGCCTGCTATACATACAAGAGCCATTGTCATGTAGTTAGGCGCTACTGCCTTACCTTCTGCAACCCACATAAATACTGCAGGTAATGTGAAGATAGCTCCTGCTGCCAGCGACTCGCCGGCTGATCCGATTGTCTGAACCATATTGTTCTCCAGGATCGAATCCTTCTTCATAATTAGTCTGATAATACCCATCGATATTACTGCTGCCGGAATAGATGCCGAAACAGTCATACCTACTCGCAATCCCAGGTAAGCATTAGCTGCACCAAATACGATTGCGAGAACAATGCCTAGAATTATAGATGTTACTGTAAATTCTGGCATTATTTTGTCAGCCGATATAAACGGCTTGAACTCTCCCTTATTAGGGGCATTGTTCTCCATACTTTTTATCTCCTTTCATAATAAAGCACATAGTGGGTCTAAGCCCACGATGCCTATTATAGCACCTATCTATAAGTCATTCAAACTAAATTAAACAAAATTCATAAATACTAATCAGATAATTGTATTTTTTTAAGTGCAGCACAAACAAATTACATGTAATTTGTTGCGTCGCACATTTTCATCGGAATAAAGCAGTAAAGTATTTTGATAAAAACAGTCATACAAAGAGGAGACCATACTTATATGATCTCCCCAAGTGTTCACCCTTAAATTCCGTAGTGACAGTCTGTCCTATTCTTCGGTTTTCTCTGCAGACGCATCATGAGCGTCGTCCATAGCGCTCTCATCACGGCTGTAAGTGATAAGATCCTCGGCGATCTCGTGAGCCGCAATTGAAACAGGCTGATCCACAGCCGTATCCGTCAAAGCCGGTTTGCCGTCGATTAGATCGCGTGCCCTCTTGGCAGCCAGTACTACCAGCGTATAACGGCTATCAGCCTTTTTTCTGATTTTATTGATCGATGGATATAACATTATATCTCCTCCTTATACTTGTCTATAAGTTTATAAATGTTCTTCGACACTCTGGAATGCTCAGCTGTGACAATGGCCTTGACCCTGTCCACTGCTTCCGAAAGTTCTCCGTTCACTACTACATAATCATATTTATCTATATAAGATATTTCCTTCAGAGTCTGAGACAGCCGCATATTGATGGCCTCTCTGCTGTCAGTGCCCCGCCCGGTTATTCTCTTACGCAGTTCTGCCATAGAAGGTGGCAGTATGAAAATAAATATGCCGTTTGGATAGGCGTTCTTCACATTCAGCGCACCTTGTATATCTATTTCCAATACTACATCTATGCCCTGCTGAAGTTTCTCCAGAACTTTCGCCTTAGGTGTCCCGTAACAATTACCGTAGACCTCCGCATGTTCCAGGAATCCATCTTCTTCAATAGTAGCCTGAAATTTCTCCTTAGTGGCAAAATAGTAACTTTCTCCGTCTATTTCACCCTTGCGGGGTTGCCTGGTAGTCATGGATATAGACAGGCTCATTCTGTCAGGATCGCAATCCTCCAGCAGGCCCTTGCATATAGTGCCTTTGCCTGCGCCCGATGGTCCTGAGATTATAAATAATTTTCCGGAATGCTGGTCGTATAGATCCATATAAATCTCCCTTTGATTTCTATTTCGAAAGAATATTATATCAGTTTATGGAAATTTCTTCAAGGACATTTCCCCTATTTATGAGATTTTATTCGGATTTATTCGATATTCTGGACCTGCTCCCTGATTTTCTCGATTTCCGCCTTTACCTGCAGCATCAGATTGGTGACCGTAAGGTCGTTTGCCTTGGAGCCTATGGTGTTTGCCTCGCGATTCATTTCCTGCACAAGGAAGTCAAGCTTCTTGCCGTCAGCACCTGTGCTCTCGTTGATTATCTCCTTCATTTGGTCCATATGACTCTTAAGTCTGGTGAGTTCCTCTGTAATATTGCACTTGTCTGCAAATACTGCCGCCTCTATCATTATTCTGTCTTCCGGGATTTCCACACTGCCTTCAAGAAGCTCAGAAATGCGTTCCTTCAGTTTTCTGGCGTATTCTTTAGGAACATCCTCCGACTTGGCCTCAATCTGAGCCACCAGATCCTTGATCAGATCAGCGCGCATGAGCAGATCCTTGGAAAGTTTTTCGCCCTCGACCGCTCTCATAGCCTCCAGATTCTCAGCAGCTTCCTTAGTCGGCGTCAGTATGCAGCGGGTCATTTCCTCCTCATCCTCTACATCAGGCACCTGCCTCAGCACCTCCGGCATGCCGGCGATAAGCTTAAGATCAATGTCGCCATCCAGCAAAAACTCCGACTTCAGATCATTCAGGTTGGAAATATACTGCTCAGCTACCATTTTGTTCAATGATATATTCACGTCGCTTTCGGTAATGTTCTCGACCATGATAGACACGTCCACCTTACCGCGCTTGACATTGTTTTTAACTGCTTTCTTAACTTTGTTCTCAACGAAGGAATAACGGCGTGGCATCTTCACGGAAATATCGCTGTAGCGATGATTCACGGACTTGATCTCCACTGTTATATTTCTTTTTCCATCATTGAATTCCCCACGGCCGAAGCCTGTCATACTTTTAATCATAATTGCCTTCTTACCTCCCACTGTTTCTCTGCTGATATTCTACCATATCAGGCCCTCGTTGACAAACATTACCGTCACAGAGTAGAATATAAGGTATCACTTTTAAGGAGAAACAGAAATGGCATTTGACGGCATAATCACTGCAGCCATGACTAAGGAACTGCAGGACAATATAATACTTGGCAAAGTGGACAAGGTCTATCAGCCTGAGGCTGACGAACTGGTTCTGAACATACACACCCGCGAGGGAAATAAAAGGTTATACGCCACGGTGGACAGCTCGGCTGCCTGCCTGCGTCTTATGGAAACGAACCCTGTGAATCCGCCTTCGCCTCTGGCTTTTTGCATGCTCCTCCGGAAGCATCTCCAGGGCGGACGTATCGTCAGCGTTGAACAAAGGGAATCCGAGCGCATTATAGAAATCTCTCTGGAGACTCTCAACGAGCTGGGGTTCACAACATCCAAGAAGCTTATATTCGAGATCATGGGCAAGCACAGCAACATCGTCCTGGTGGATATGTCCACGGGTAAAATCATAGACAGCATCAAACGGATTTCTATAGATGTGAACCGCGTCAGGCAGATCCTGCCGGGCAAGGTCTACGAATATCCGCCGGCTCAGGACAAAGCTCCATTCAAGGATGCGTCTGCCGATATTCTTAACAATGCAGGCGACACAGGCAAGGCCATACTTTCAAAAATCGGCGGCATATCCCCGGCTGTAGCCGCGGAATTAGTCAATAAAAAAGACCGCCGCGGTTTCCTCGATGCCATCATGAGCGAAATCGCCTGCGGTAGCTTTGTTCCAAGAGTTTACGAGGACGAGAAGAAAACACCCCGGGAGTTCCACATTATGGCCCTGGCCGAATACGAAGACAGCTGCGACTGCCTGACCTTCCACAGCCTCAGCCAATGCCTCACATACTACTTTGAGCACAAGACCTCATCCAACAGAGCCCGGCAGAAATCCCACGACCTGGTCAGGTCGGTGACGGCAGCCCTAGACAAGGACCTGCTGAAAAAGCAACGCCTGGAAGAGGACCTTTTGTCAGCGGAAAATTCCGAAGACCTGCGGCTTTACGGAGAACTTCTGACGGCCAATATACACCTGATGAAGTCCGGCATGAAGGAGATCACCGTAACTAATTACTACGACGGCAGCGACATTACCATACCGTTGGATCCGCGCTTCACGGCTAATAAGAATGCCCAGAGCTACTTCAAGCGCTACGGCAAGTCTAAGACAGCCATTAAGGAGAAGAAAATCCAGCTTCAGGAGAATCAGGGCAGTATAGACTATCTGGAATCTGTCCTGACTTACCTGAACAATACGGACAGTATCAGGGAAATCGAAGAACTGCGAACGGAGCTGGAGGAAACAGGCTATGTACGCAGGCGCAAACAGTCGGCCCGCAATAAGAATAAGAAATTCAAGGCCCAGCCTCGCCAGTATGATACCAGCGACGGGTTCCATGTGCTGGTTGGTAAGAATAATAAGGAGAACGACCAGCTGACTCTGCACACGGCCACCAAGACCGACTACTGGTTCCATACTAAGGACATACCAGGTTCTCACGTAATCGTCCAGACTGAAGGACGGAGAATCACAGAAACGGCTATATTCGAAGGGGCTGCTTTGGCTGCCTTCCACAGTAAGGCCAGAGATTCTGAAAATGTGCCTGTCGATTATGTACCTGTCAAATATGTAAAAAAACCAGCCGGTGCTAAGCCCGGCATGGTCATTTTTACCAATAATAAAACTGTCTGGGTCAACCCGGCAGAACCTGAAGCACCGTCAGATCATTGATGATTATCGATGCTGCTGCTCATGGTTTTCGAAAACTGATCCCTGCTGCGGCCGCCGTCGTGTCCGATTTTCTCGCGGATGGCTAGCATCTTCATATCTGTGTCGGCTATGGTGTCGGCGCAATCCTTCAGAGCTTTAGCGATTTCCTCAGTCTTGTACTGAGGAATATCTTTCTTATATCTCATCTGATGTTCCAGACTAGCCCAGAAGTCCATGGCTACTGTTCTTATCTGGACCTCGACTCTCATAGGCCTCTTCTCATTGGAGAAGAATACCGGCACCTCGACTATCATGTGATAACTGCGGTAGCCGTTAGGCTTAGGATTCTTGATATAATCCTTAACCTCTATAAGTGTTATGTCATCCTGCTGGACCAGCATTCTGGCGACTTTGTATATGTCGTCCACGAATGAACAGATGACTCTGATCCCTGCAACATCGTTGAGATTTTCCTCTACTGAGCCAAGGGTGATCTCGTTTTCCTGCTTGATGAGTTTCTCATAAATGCTCAGAGGTTTCTTACGTCTCGAACTAATTGATGATATAGGGCTATTGTCGCCGATAAGTGATAACTCATCGTTGAGGATCTCAAGTTTCGTCCTCACTTCTCGTATGGCTGAGTCATACCTCATCATCAGTATGTCGAAATCCTTGAAAGATGTTAGGACATCCTCAGGATGCTCCGGCATCTTGTTCTTCAAAATATTCCCTATAGGCTCCTCTTTTTTGGTGTCATTTAAGTTACTCATTTCCCCCTCCTTACAATAAATCCCCGAAATCGTACATTAAAAGTCGAAATATCGACATCAGGAAAAATACTTCTTGCTTTCCCCATACAACGGTCTTACTCTATTAATTACAGGACAATTCTGTTACACATGATCATCATTAAAAGGAGGAAGAACATGGAAAAGAACTGCTCACTTTGCGGAAACATTTGTCATAACACCGTCTTTAAAGGTGGGTATGTATGTGAAGACTGCCTGACCTTCATCAAAGCTATAGACGTTGATAATAAGGCGCAGTCTGACAATATCCGTTAATGGACAATTACATTTATTACCGACACCCAAACAACGCAACTACACGACAAATAATTGATTCAATCACTACAATCTCATACGTTTATCACTGTTTGCTGATGTGGCAGAATAGTCAACGGCGGGGCTTCCTTCGGGAGTTCCGCTTTTTCCTGTTTCTGTCCATGGCCTCGCGATTGACTCTTCTTCTCGTCTTAGGCTTCATGATAGAGTATCCGAACTTTCCTAAAGGCTTCTTTTTGATGCCGTAGTATTCACCGTGACAAAATGTGACCAGGCCGGCATCCTCCAGACACAGTCTGCCTGTCTCGTCGAAGAGTTCGTCAGCCGCGTGGACCTTGACGATCTCAGCTACGAACATATCGTGGGAAGGATAATGCCTGACTTCTTTCACTATGCATTCAAGGTTCACCGGCGCCTCGTCAATAAGGGGCGCAGCTACAATATCAGCTGCTACAGCAGTGAAATCGCAATCCTTGAACTTGTCCACGTCTCTTCCTGATCTTACGCCACAGTAATCCATATCTTTAGTTTGAGATTCTGAAACCATATTTATAACATATTCGCCGGATTTTTCTATCATATCGTGAGAAAATCTCGATTTTCTTACGGAGATATATGTCATAGGCGGCTCGGAATTCACTATTCCCGTCCAGGCTATAGTGATCAGGTTGTTCTTGCCGCCAGACCTGCAGGATACTACGACGGCAGGCACCGGATTCAGCATTGTTCCTGGTTTCATGGTTCTTTTCTTCATATAAGGCCTGCTTCCTTTCTCAATGTATCGAGGATCTCCTGAAACTCTTCAGGCGGATCCCTGTGAAATTCCATATACTTACCCGTAGTCGGATGAATGAAGCCTATGGTTCCCGCATGGAGCATCTGCCCCTTTATATCAAAGGGTTGTTTTTTGGACCCGTACAAAGGGTCACCGACCAGTGGATGCTTGATGTATGCCATATGGACCCTTATCTGATGGGTCCTTCCTGTCTCCAGCCTGCATTGGACCAGAGTGTACTCACCGTATCGTTCAATGACTTTGAAATGGGTCACGGCGTTCTTGGCGCCGATGCCATTCACGGCTTTCTTCAACCTGTTCTTAGGATCTCTGCCAAGAGGCAGATCTATAGTACCTGAGTCTTCCTTGATATTATCCTGTACCAAGGCTGTATATATTCTTGTTATAGTGTGCTTATACAGCTGGTTGGACAGAGAAATGTGTGCCTTGTCCGTCTTGGCTGCCATAAGAAGGCCGCTGGTATCCTTATCTATCCTGTGAACTATGCCTGGGCGTACTACGCCGTTTATTGACGAAAGCCTGTCCCCACAGTGATACATAATGGCGTTTACAAGGGTACCGTCTGTATTGCCTACGGCAGGATGCACTACCATGCCGCGTGGCTTGTTGATAACGAGCATATCGTCATCTTCATAAACTATGTCGAGAGGTATATCCTCGGCTTCTATTTTCAGCTGTACAGGATCGGGGACGGAGACTTCCACTACATCTCCGAGAGCGGTTTTAGTGTTCTTGGCAGTGCACTGATTGCCGTTAATACGTATTCCGCCCATGTCAAGAAGGCTCTGTATGTGAGACCTGGACATGCCATCCATAAGTCTTGCAAGTACTGAGTCTATCCTCTTTCCCGTTTCATCAGCTTCTATTTCATATCTATACTTATCGATAAGTTTATCTTCCTTTCTTCTCTGGTCTATCCAGAAAAAGTATATATAGGATCAACAGGGCGCAACCAAATGTCACACATACATCTGCCAGATTGAATATCGGCGGAAATATGCTCAGAGAAAACATATCTGTAACCTGTCCGAATAAGGCTCTGTCAATAAGGTTTCCAAAGCCCCCTGCCATGATCAATGTCAATGACAGTTTGCAGGTCCAGTGTTCGTCTTTGTGTCTGAGCAGATACCACAGGCATACGGCTATTACCACTATGGGTACAATAATGAGCACTATTCTCTGCCCTGACAGTACGCCCAAGGCGGCGCCGCTGTTGCTCAGGGGTGTGATCGTAAAGAAATCGCCTAATATGCGTATGGTTTCTCCCGGTTCCAAGGCTGCCCTGACCCAGTATTTGATTAGTTGATCTGTTACTATAGCTATGATGGCTATAATTAAATATATCATACATAAACTACGGGGCAACTAGTGCCCCGTCGACCTTTCTTATTTGATTATTCTCGTTTTCTTAGACAAAAGGCCCTGTGCATCATTTATGACCATAGTCTTTGCCTTATCGTCGAAATCGCTTCCATTAAGCTCATCGAATACTTTCTCTGTAAGAGTAGCGCCATCCGGCGGTTGCGTATTCACATCTTCTTCTATTCCAAGATCGCTGAAGGATAGCTCGCTGGTCTTTCTCTCATCTTCTTGTTTTTCCTTATGTGCCACTTTAAGATCTGACCCATCTGTCATTGAGGCAGGGAAGAAATCATCTCTCAGATCTTCAAAGAAACTGTCTGAAGTACCGTCAAGTCTATCTAACTCGCCAGTAAGCATCTTCCTGTAATTATCCTTGAAGGTACCGATATTTTTCTTCATCTGCTCGCTTTCTTCAGTGAGTACAGATACGGATTCCCTTGCTTCTCTGGTGATTTTCTTCGCTTCCAGCTGGGCATCCTTGATGATCACCTCTGCACGTTTCTCGGCACTGGCAGAAATATCGCTCATAAGGCTCTTAGCTTCTTCCAGAGTCTTCATGACAGAAGCCTCTGACTTCTTATTATCTGCTATCTGCCCATTGAGTTCTTCCACCTTACGTCGCAGCTTGCCGTTCTCATTGATGAGTTCCTGATAATCCATCATTATCTCATCGAGAAAGACATCCACTTCTTCCTTCTTATATCCTCTTACAGACGATGCAAACGCTTTCGTCTCTATTTCCTGTGGTGTAATCATTGCATTTCCTTTCTACATTCAGATCAATATGCAATGCCATATATGATCAATGTAATGACCCTTGCAACTATTTCTATGAGAAAGAATGCAAGGAGTACAGAAAAGTCAAACATACCCGTATTGAATCTGCTGAGCAGTCTTCTGCACGGCGAAACAATAGGTTCTGTGATCCTAACGCTAAGATCGTACCATTTCCTTGCAGGGGAATACGGATTCTGAGCAAACCAGCTCAAAATCGCCCGTGCCATTAAAATCACAATAAGTATCTGTGCAAACCAGTTAACGGCTCTTGCTAATATGTAAGCCAAATATTTCTACCTCCATGGACTGGATGGAGCATCGTCTGTTTCATCTCTGGTGAACTCGAATCCCGGTTTTTCTTCCGGCTGTCCACCTGCGATATCAACATTCTCCGGTGCGAAAATAAATATATTATTTGCTACCTTCTGAACATTTCCGTTGAGAGCATATGTTGCTCCGCTCAGGAAATCGAAAATTTTCTTTGCTACCTCTGTTTCCAGCTTTTCTAAGTTTATAATTACCGGTCTTCTGCCTTTCAGACTGTCGACCAGTTTAGGGCATTCCTCGAAAGTCTTAGGCTCGATCAGAACAAGTTTAAATGAGCTTGTTCCCGTTACAGAAAAACGCCTGTCGCCTGATTTTACCGATGTGCTGCTTGCTGAATGTTTATCAGTTATAGTCTCGCTCATTGGGCTGCGTTTAGGAGCCTGCTTGGCTATTTTATCTCTTGCCGCACTGACTTCTTCTTCAGTAATTTCGTCATCGTCCTCAAGCTCCTCGATACCGATCAGCTTCTTCATTGAATCTCCAATGCTCATAATGTTCCTCCTACTCAAACTGTTTTAACTACTTTTCTACTTTTCTTCTTGTCTATAATCTCTGTAACCGAAGATTGCCGTTCCTACTCTTATAAGATTGGAACCCTCCTCTACAGCTACTTGGAAATCGTTTGTCATGCCCATGGACAGATATTTGAAGTCTACTCTTTCTGTCTTCTGAGCCGCGTATTTATCGTATATCTTCTTAACTGCTGCGAAGTATGGTCTGGCCATATCCACATCGTCCTCGTAAGGGGCGATGCACATAAGCCCTCTGATCCTTACATTAGGACACTGTTCTGAGATATCCTTGATCAAAAGATCAGTCTCATCGGTAGTGATACCGAATTTCTTTTCATCCATAGCAGAATTGACCTGGATCAGAATGTCCATAGTCAGACCGCTCTGAGCTGCTCTCTTGTCTATTTCCTTAGCCAGGTGAAGACTGTCCACTGAATGTATCATGCACACCTTGTCTATGATATATTTCACCTTGTTAGTCTGCAAATGTCCAATGAGATGCCATCTTACAGGTTTGACCTCATCGTATTTTTTCATGATCTCCTGAACCTTATTCTCTCCTATATCCGTTACGCCTGCATCGATAGCTTCATTGATCTCTGCCGGCGTATGGAGTTTGGTCACTGCTACCAGAAGCACATCCTCAGCCTTCCTGCCGGACTTCTCCGCTGCCGCTCCCTTAAGTTCATTTACATAATCAATGTTTGATTTGATTGACATACTATCACCGTCTTTTCCTTTATTTAGCTCGTCTTAAGATTTCGTCATAACTCTTGACAGAGCTTATGCTGTTTCCTTTTGCGTCGTAAAAGTACGACTGTTTTATTGCGGATTTCTTGCCATCCGTCGAGATCACCTGGATCCTTGTAAACTTATATTCACCGGTCTTCTGCTTGACGTAAACGCCCTCGTGGCCGTTCTTCCTGGTTATGCTTGTATTGTATATCAAAAGTCCCATAGCGTCTGATGTTATAGCCTTGACGCTGGCGACCCTTTCCGTAGCGAACTTTTTATAATAATAGTCTGTCTTAAATATTACCTTTGCCTTACCGCTTTCTCTGGTAACGCGATACACCTTTCCGTATATGGATACGCCGTCGTCAGGCTTCAACATGATCTTGTCGCCAACGACATACCTGCTCTTATGGCTGCTAGGCACATAGCAGACTATGTACCACCCGGACCTGTCAACGATCTTGAAGACCGGGTCCCCCTTGGAGATGCTGGTTCTGGTCAGATCAACCAAGTTCTCGTTCTTAAGGGATTTATAATAATCGTAGTTTTTCTTTTCCATAGTAGTCGGCGTCAGTTTGCCCTCATAACCGTCTGCCGTATAGGATACTATTCCTTCAGCAAGAGCAGTGTAGGTTGTGGTGCTTACGCCATTATCTCCTATAGCCGTCCTGATATCGTCGAATTTCGATTTTTCCTTGGCGTCTGAGTTTCCCGATACTGCCATAACGGTAGCCCCCTTGCGGATAAGCTTGCCCTCCGACATGTACCTGTTAGCGCTGCCGCCATTTCCGGCGAAATACACCTGCTCGTTTTTCACCAGGTAGCCATCGACCTTATCATAGGTCTGCAGCTCGCCGTACTCAGTTGTATAAGAAGATTTCAAAGCGCCTGTAACCGTTGGAATAATGTATATCACAACATATAAGGCAACTAATACGACCAGGAATATTAAAATCGGACTTTTTTTAATCTTTCTCATATAACCCTCTCGTAATTATTCTACAACATATTGATGACTTTTTCCATTACTTTCTGTTCATCTTTATTCAATTCTCTATGATTCTTCACAAATTCTTCAAAGAGGTCCGGCCTTAAGTCCCTGGTCAGCTTCAAAGCCTCCTCGAAATTCCAAAGATGAATGAGTTTATGGTTTCCGTTGGTTAGCACCTCCGGCACTTCCATACCTTGATAATTTCTCGGTTTGGTATACTGAGGATACTCCAGAAGCCCCGAATATATGGACTCTTCTGTGGCAGCTTCCTCACTGGCCAATACTCCAGGAACAAGCCTTGCCAGTGCATCTATGAGCACCATTGCAGGCAGTTCTCCTCCCGTAAGCACGTAGTCGCCTATGGAAATCTCCTCTGCATCCCAGTAATCCAGCGCCCGCTGGTCCACGCCCTCGTAATGGCCGCAGAGAATCACCAGTTCCTCTTCCCTGGAAAGATCCACAAGTTTATCTTTGTCTATGACCCTGCCCCGCGGCGACATGTAGATGACCTTTTTGTGTCCGGCGTCTACGGAGCCCATGGCACCGAAAATAGGGTCCGCCATCATTAACATGCCCGGCCCGCCTCCAAAGGGGTAATCGTCTGCCTTATTGTGTTTGTCGTTGCTGAAGTCACGTATGTTAACAAAATTAAACTCCACCAGGCCTTTTTCCCTGGCGCGTCCAACAATGCTGGTGTCTACGGCCGCAAACATTTCCGGGAACAAAGTCAATACGTCGAAATGCATCATATCATCCCCTCTATCAGGGCTACATCTATGCGGCCCGCTTTCATGTCTATGCTTTTAATAAACTCATCTACTGCAGGTATCATACAACGGCCGCCCTTGTCCAGGTCGACTACGTAAATATCCTGTGGTCTGTCTGTCATTACATCGGCCAGAGTGCCCAGCTTCTCACCAGTGTCCACGTCAAATACCTCCGCACCTATAAGGTCGCGGATATAGAATTCGTCGTCAGGCAGCTCTAACAGATCCTCCTCAGTCATATAGACCTTGGTACCCTTAAGCGCTTCAGCTGCGTTTCTGTCATCTACTCCTGCCAGTTTAAGGACTATCATATGCTGCTGATGTCTGACGCCAGCTATGGCAAACTCGCCCTTATCGGTTATAATGCGGTCCAGATTTTCATAACGATCCCTGAATCCTGAATAGTTATAGACCTTTACCTCACCGCGGATGCCCACGGCGTTGACTATTTTTCCAATGGTTATCCTCTTTGCCATTATTCTCCTCGCAAAAATTGAACAAGGCACATATTAAGCCTGCCGCTCCTGAAGCAACCGCCTTTCATGTGCCTGATCCGTTTCTTAGTTTTCTTCAGTTTCTGCTTCTGCAGCAGCTTTTTCCTTCTGCTCTTCTTCAGAAACGATTTCTACTATTACCTTTTTCTTTTCCTTCGTCGCAGCAGCTTTGACCACCGTTCTCAGAGCTTTAGCTATCCTGCCCTGTTTCCCGATGACCTTGCCCATGTCGCTGCCAGCGACCTGAAGCTGCAAAACGCTGCCTTGCTCGTCGTCTGTTTCAGTTACTAATACCTGATCCGGATTGTCTACAAGGGATTTTGCAATGGTCTCAACTAATTTAGTCATGTAGTTTCACCGCTTTCCTATTCAACGATTCCAGACTTTTTCAAAAGGCCCTTGACGATCTCAGTAGGCTGAGCTCCTTCTGAGAGCCATTTCTTAGCCTTTTCGTCATCGATCTTGATTACAGGCGGTTCTGTCATTGGATCGAAGTATCCGATCTCCTCAATAAATTTTCCGTTTCTTGAATTGCGTGAATCAGCAACAACAACTCTATAGAAAGGTTTCTTGTGAGCTCCCATTCTCTTTAATCTGATCTTTACCATTTTCTGTTTCCTCCATCTTTCTGTTTGTATTTATATTATATATTTATCAAAACATTCCGCGTAACATCCTGTTTCGCTTCATTGCCTTCGGATTTGAGAACTGTTTCATCATTTTCTTGGCGTCTTCATACTTTCTGATGAGGTTGTTGACCTTGCTTACAGGCTGACCGCAACCGGCGGCTATTCTCTTACGCCTGCTGGCGTTCAGTATGTTCGGATCCTGCCTTTCGGCCTTGGTCATAGAATAGATTATGGATTTCATCTGGTCGAATTCCTTCTCGCCTTTTTCTACATCCACATCCTTCATCTGAGCCTTGTTCATACCCGGCATCATATCCAGGACCTTGCCGAGTCCGCCCATTTCCTGTACCTGACCCATCTGTTCCAGGAAGTCTTCCAGAGTGAACTGGTTCTTCTTAAGCCGTTCAAGCTGTTTCTCGGCCTTCGCCTCGTCATAGTTCTTCTCGGCTGATTCTATGAGAGAAAGCATATCTCCCATGCCCAGTATCCTGCTGGCCATCCTGTCCGGATGGAAAGCTTCCAATGCGTCGTATTTCTCTCCGGTACCCATGAAGAGTATCGGCTTTCCTGTTACTTTTCTGGCTGACAGAGCAGCTCCGCCTCTGGCGTCGCCATCCATCTTCGTCATGATTATTCCATCAATGGCAAGTCTCTCATTGAAGCCCTTGGCTGCATTTACCGCATCCTGACCTGTCAGAGCATCGACTACCAGCAATATCTGATAAGGCTTGACCTTATCCTTTATATTCTCCAGCTCAGCCATGAGTTCTTCATCTATCTGAAGACGGCCTGCCGTATCGACTATCAGTACGTTGAATCCCTTAAGCTCGGCTTCCTTCTTAGCTGCCTTGGCTATCTTAACCGGATCCTTGGATTTTCTGTCTGTGTATACCGGCGTATTTACAGCCTTTCCAACTACCTCGAGCTGGTCGATAGCAGCCGGTCTGTAAACGTCGCAGGCACAAAGCATAGGCTTCTTGCCGCTTTCTTTCAGAAAGTTAGCTAACTTGCCGCAGGTAGTTGTTTTACCTGTTCCCTGAAGACCTGCCATCATGATGACTGTGAAACCTGCCGGATCGTATTCCAGCTTGGCTCCTTCGCCGCCCATAAGGTCTGTCAGTTCGCCATTAACGATCTTGATGACCTGCTGAGCCGGAGTCAGACTCTTCATGACCTCTTCGCCCAGACATTTCTCCTTGACGTCGGCAACGAACTCTTTCACAACCTTGAAGTTTACATCGGCCTCGAGAAGAGCAAGCTTGACCTGGCGCATAGCCTCGTCAACGTCTTTCTCAGTCAACACTCCCTTATTCTTCAGGACCTTGAAGGTTCCCTGTAATTTGTCAGACAGACTTTCAAATGCCATATTATTCGGCCTCCAATTCGCCGATAATGCTTCTGATGTCGTCGAGCCTGTTCTTAAGCTCTGCATCTCCGCTGTGTGTTTTCTCTATATCATCTATGCTCCTGCCTATTTCCGCAAAAGCCTTATTCGATTTACTGAATCTATCTACCAGACCGAGTTTCTGTTCATACTCGGCCAGTTTGCGTTCTGCACTCTTGAGTGAGTCGTAGACCGCTGCTCTGGATATACCGGATTCCTCCGCTATCTCAGCCAGTGACAGGTCTTCCTCGTGATAGAGTTCCATGACTCTTCTTTTCTTTTCCGTAAGCAGCTGTCCGTAAAAATCAAACAGCAGGCTTTCCTTAGCTATACTGTCCATCCAGCGCCTCCTATATTGCCAGCCCTTAAATTTCAGTCGGCTGTCAAGTAGTTTTCCTTGACACCTTGAATACTTTACCACATAGACCGCCCTCTGTCAAGGTAATCAGTCAATTTCTTCGAATTCAGTTATATCCTTGGAAATAGGACCTTCCTTTACAAGCTTCCCTTCTGCTCCGCAATCGGGACATTTTCCGAATTTCTCGCCAAGATCTCCTATGAGACCTACGTCAGATCTGAATTTTTTACCGCATTCAGGACATTCGTAGCATAAGTACATTGCACCCCAGGTCATTTTTCCGCCTCCATTATTATAGTAGTTTGTTATCCGTCACTATTTGCTGATATTCGACATATATGTAACGGTAAATTTATTGTTTGCTCCCAGCAGAGTCTTGATCTGGTCATATTCCGAATCAGATGAAGTTGCGCCCAGGAGATCTCCCAGGGTAGTACCGCTGAGCTTATTGCCTATAGCCTTGCCTAAGAGTGAACTCAGGAAAGAAGAATCCTCGCTGTAGGTTATATCCTGCAGATCCGCGCCTGTCAATCCGTAGCGCACTTTCATTTCTGCCAGACAATTGTCGAAGGTAGAAATTTCATCTATAAGTCCGTTACTCTTAGCCTGCTTAGCCGTATAAACGCGGCCGTCAGCCAGCTTGCGCACCTTGGACACAGACATGTTCCTGCCGGAAGCCACTATGCTCACGAACTGATCGTACGACTCGTCCACGAGACCCTGGAAAATTTTCCTTTGTTCCTTGGTCATCTTTACGGCGGAGCTGCCCATGGCTTTGTTCCGGCCGGAAGTGATAGTCACGGTCTTGACGCCCATTTTCTTCAGGAGCCCCGTCACGTCGTAAAGGGTGCCTATGGTCACGCCGATAGAGCCCGTCCAGCAATTGCGGTTAGCCACTATTTTGTCACATGGCGATGAAATGTAATATCCGCCGGAAGCCGCCTCGCTGGCCATGTATGAATAGACCGGACGGCCGGTTTTCTTCTGGTATTCCTTCACCTTGAGATATAGTTCATCGCTGGCGTATACGCTGCCGCCCGGCGAGTTGACGAAGAGTATCAAGGCCTTATTATCCTTGTCGTCGATCATGTCGTCTATGCAGTTAAGTGTCCACTGGTGATGGTATGTGCTGCTGGACAAAAGGCTGCTGCTGTCGCTTTCGGAGATGGTCCCCTCCACGTGAAGCATGCCTATGTAAGGTTTGTTGAAGTCCACTGTGTCGCCGTCACCCAGGGCGTCTGTGCCGCTGCCATTATGGCTTACATAGTTCATGGCTATGGCTGCCACGATGATTATGGCAAGTATTATAACAAAGATAAACATGCCGCGCTTCCATGTGAACTTTTTCTTAGATCCCGGGTTCTGCGGACCACCCGGGCCTGCAGGACCGCCTGCACCGGTGTTATATCCTCTGGCGTATTCCGCCGGATCGTACGTGTTTACTCTCTCATCCATTTCAATTATCCTCCCGATCAATATTGATAGGATTATACCACGAAAAGGCCTGTCACACAAATATCCGTGTCACCATTTCTTACATTTTCGTAAGAAATCATTATTTCCGTTGACAGAGTACTAAGTGATGTAGTACACTTAATATGCAAAAGGGAACACTTTATGCAGAAGGGAGATGGGAATATGTTTCAGCTCGACAGTAAGAGTCACCTGTCCATATATGAACAGGTAATCGAAAATATCAAAGAGCTGATCATGACAGACATCCTGGCTGAAGACAGCAAACTGCCATCAGTACGGGAACTTTCCAAAGATCTGACAGTCAATCCTAACACTGTGCAGAAGGCCTTCAAAGAACTTGAACGGGAAGGCTATATCTACACTATTTCAGGCAAAGGGACCTTCGTCTCGCCTAAGGATGACATAACTACGGATCCATCCAAGATTGCGGAATTACAGGGAGTGATTTCCGCAGCATACAAGAGTCTGCTGAATATGGGCTTAGGGGAGCCTGATGTGCGGCAGCTGGTGGTGGATACCATGAACGAGGCCGATAGCAGTTTCGGAACTGCGGCTCGTAAAGATCTAAAAGGAAAGGAGCAGAAGAAATGATCAGAATTCAGAAATTGTCAAAGACCTTTGACAGAACTCCTGTGTTGACAGACCTGAACATGACTATTCAGACAGGCTCCATATATGGGCTTATCGGTGTCAACGGCGCAGGAAAAACCACCTTGATCAAGAATATGAGCGGTATGCTCAGAGGTGATGGAGGTTCTATAACTTATGATGGAGAATCCATCTGGGAAAACGATATGTTGAAGCAGAGCATCGGTCTTATCCCCGACGATCTGTATTTTCCAAACGGATACAGTCTAAGAGATATGCGCAGCGTCTATTCAGGCTTCTATGAAAACTGGAACGATGACAGATTCCACCAGCTGACCGAATTATTCAAACTGGACGAGAAAGCTAAGATACGCACTTTTTCCAAAGGAATGAAAAAGCAGGCAGCCTTTTGTCTGGTAATGGCGACAATGCCGGCATACCTTTTGTTAGACGAGCCTATCGACGGCCTCGATCCCATCGTGCGCAAGCTTGTATGGAAAGCCATCGTCGACGATGTGGCAGACCGCCGGATGTCGGTTCTGGTCTCATCACACAACCTGAAGGAAATGGAAGGCATATGCGACTACATAGGCATTCTTTCTCACGGGCGTATGCTCATGGAGCGTGAACTTGACTCCGTCAAGAACGACCTGCACAAAATACAGATCTCCTATGGCAAAAACAAGCCTGAGCAGGATGCTTTTGCAGGCCTCGACGTTCTGCGCAGGGAATCTCGCGGCACTGTCGATCTCATGATCGTCAAAGGACGCATAGACCATATAGAAAAAGCTATCAGGGCAACTGACCCTGTTATCTTCGATATACTGCCTCTTTCATTAGAGGAAATATTTATTTACGAATTGGGAGGTGAGGACGATGAAATCAGCAAACTTATATTCTAGCCCGTCCAAGGCCTGGTACAAAGAAAATTTCAGAAGGTTCTGGGTGCTTCCGCTGCTTGAGTTCCTGGCTTTGTTCCTCATAAACATACTTCCGATAATACTGAATTACTCGAAGTTTGAAAACGTCAGCGATTACACAGAAACAACTATGTCAGGCTGTAATGTAGCGAATATATTCGTGTTCTGCGCTGTATCTATCGTTATTTCCGCCTCTGTATTCAGCTATATCCACGGCGTGGCTTCATCTACGATGATCCACAGCATGCCCATCACCAGGAGAAAACTCTTCAGAGCTTCTTTCTTCAGCGGGCTCATAATGCTGATAGTGCCTGTGATACTTACGAGTCTGCTGTTCATGGTCGTATCAGGCGCTCATATTTCGCCTGAAGCAGTAAAAATGCACACGGATTCATCCAACTATGACATTATCACACTGAAAGCCGTATGTATCTGGATCCTGGAGTCTTCTGTCATGGCAGCCTTTGTTTACGCCATGTCAAACCTGGCCGGCATACTGGCAGGCAACAGACTCATCCATGTACTTCTGGCCATGTTCATAAACGGACTGCCATTTGTACTCCTGGAATTAGTTCAGATATATGAAAGCAACTTCTTATTTGGATATCCGGACGGAGAAAATCTACTTGCCTTTTCTTACGTATCACCTGTATCTATGGCTGCAGGGAAATGCGGACAGGCAGGATACCTGGACATTTACTCATACCTGATATATGTCGCCGTCATCGTAGCCGTTACTCTGCTCACATCGTGGCTGTATACCAGGATCAAACTTGAACGGGAACGCAGTGCCTGCGTATTTCCTATAGTGTCGGACATAGTATGCATATTGCTTACATTCATATGTATGTCACTGCTGAGCCTGCTTATTACATCCAGCATCTCAGAAACAGACAACGGCCTGATCCAGCGCATACCTTTCATAGTAGTATGCATAGCATCATCTGTTTTCATTTACATGATATGCCGGATGATCGCAGATGGTACGACTAAAATATTCAGCAAAGTCAACCTGAAAAAGTTCGGCATCTATGTCATAGTCGTGGCGGTGTTCTTTGTGTTCACTATCTTCGACATAACGGGCTATCAGCAGAGAGTGCCCCAGGCGTCAAAGATTGCATCAGTGACCATAGAGTCAAACTATGCGGTGCAGTCACGCATCCATCTCAGCTCAGGAGAAAGCGTGTCGGATGTCGTAAGCCTGCAGAATGCCATTCTGTCTGAATACAAAAATCAGGACTTCGGCAGCGCTTCCAACGGCGAGAGTGAAGCTTCCGATGTATTAAGCATCAAGTATGAGCTGAAGAGCGGAAAGACCATGCGCCGCTCATATACATTGCCTGATTATACGGGTAAAAATGGTAACGTTAAGACCACCAAAGCCTTTAAGAAGCTTTACAGATCGACTGAATTTTCCAATGAGAATCTTTTCGACACATCCAAGACGGCCATTAAAGCCCTAGCTGAAGTCAGCCTGGAAAATACTTATACCAGCAATAGCGAGGTAGAGGCCAGTGAAGAAACTCTCATATCCCGTAAGGATTGTTACGGACTGCTGAAGGCCATGAATAAGGATCTGCTTACTATGGATTTCAATGATGCCAGGACTATCTTCATTAATAATTACGATTATACAAGCGTTAACTTATATAGTAACAATAAAGATTCAGACGAATCCAAGGTGTCATGCTTCTACCTGAACAAATTTACGAAAAACACGATCAGATATCTGAAAGCGACCGGATATTTGGATCAACAGTAATGTCATGACTGTTATCTGCATACTAAAAGGGCTAACTGAACAAACAGCTAGCCTTTTTAAATTTCTTATTATTCATTTATACCTTGTGTGATCCTACGATGGATCGCAGTTATCATCCGGCAGAAGTCCCTTGATCTTAGCCTTTCTTGACGGCGCGTAGAGCACCCCTACACTTCTGTTGAAGGCCTTGAACACCCAGGTCGTCGCGAAGAGATTTCGCTTGCCGTGGCTCTTCTTATATGTACGCTCCTTGCCGCCGAAAGCAGCTATACCGCCTTCCTTAATGGCATTTATCATGTCGTTATTACACTTGATATCTCTGTCGAAATCTGTAAAAGCCGTACCTACGTATACAGCCTTATGAGAATCAGAACCGCCGATACACTGGAGATCATAATCTTCAGCCAGGTCCCTGGCCAGTTCGTTAGAACGTACCCGCTCGCAGGTATTCAGACCCTCAAGAAAATCGAAGTTTTCCATCAAGTGCGTGTTCTTCTTCATTTTATGACAGAACATAGCGCTGGAACTTCTCATTCCGAATGGATGAGCCGGACCCAGCACGCCACCGTATTCGTGGACGATCTTTGTCAGCATTTCCACGGACATACCGCGCAACTCAAGCAACCGCAGGTGTATGCCATCAGGCATGATCACGATGAAGTGACCTGCGTCCTTGGTATCATACTCTATGCCCATAAGTACAACGAAATTACGGGGCATAGCAGCTCTATGCTCTTTCCAGTAGCGCCACCCCTTATAGGAATCATGATCGGTAACAAGCATGCCGCCAAAGCCCTTAGCCTTGAGTATCTCAGCATATTCTCTGACAGACACCCTGGAATCGATCGATCCTTCCTTAGTGTGGCAATGCATATCAAATTTCATACGGTATATTCCCTCTTTCTATGGTAAATAATATACCCATTTCCTCCAAAATGCAACATAACACACGCCAACTTTATAGCATACAAGTTCGCGACACATTCTGCTCTTCGCGAGTGAGACTATATGGCTGTTCGCGCACGAGAACCAGCGAGCGGAAGTGGCGGCGTGGCTAGTGGAAGTATTTCTGGCCGATCCTCTTGAATCCAGGCGTAGCTCTCTCGATAGTTTCATGAGCCACACAGTATGAAAACCGCACATAACCGGGCCCTGCGAAAGCACTTCCCGGCGTCACCAGAATGTGCTCCTCCTTCAAAGCCTCCACGAAGGCCTTCTCGTCAGCATCAGGCGACTTCATCCAGAGATAGAAAGCCCCCTGTGGTTTCAGACAATCAAAGCCCGCATCAGTCAGCGCCTCATAAAGATCCTGACCGTTACGCTTATAAAAATCTATGTCCACCTTTGTGCGCAGACATCTGGCCAGGGCCAGCTGGATCAGTGACGGAGCATTAATCGCCCCGCTGATACGATTAGCTATGCCCAGAGCTATCTTGAACTGCTCAGCCTGATCAGACCTGTCAGGCACCACCACATATCCGATGCGCTCCCCTGCCAGAGACAGGGATTTGCTGTATGAATAGCAAACGAGAGCATTATCGTAATAGTCTGGAATGTGAGGCACCTGGGTCCCATCATATACAAGTTCTCTGTAAGGCTCGTCGGCAATAAGGTATATCACCGTGCCCAGTTCCTTTTGTTTCTTCTCCAGAATAGCCGCTATTTCTTTGATGACCGACTCCGGATAAATCACGCCCGTCGGATTGTTCGGGTTGTTAATGATCACTGCCTTGGTCTTTTTATTGATGCGTTTCTCAAGCTCGTCCATGCGAGGCATGAAACCGCCCTCCGGGTTTGCCGGCAGGACCTCCAGCTTTCCATGCCAGTTGCTTACATAGTTGGTATAGTCAACAAAGTAAGGCGCAGAAACTATGACTTCGTCATCGATGTCCAGTATGCATCTGAAAATAATATTCATACACATAGCCGCACCCGTCGACATTACGATATTGCTTATGCCGTATTTTGTGCCATAGCGATCGTTAAGATCATCGGCCACGGCCTGCCTGGTTTCGTCAAAGCCTGAATTGACCATATAACCGTGCAGCTTTATTGGATCTTCTGTCTTCACTACATCTATGATCGCCTGATTTACCTCAGGCGGCGCCGGCACATTGGGATTGCCCAGGCTGAAATCGTACACATTCTCAGGTCCCACGATCCTGGCCATTCTGAGGCCTTCCTCAAACATTGCTCTGATAGCGGAACTGTTTTCTACACGCGGTGACATACTCTTCGAGATCATTAATAACTCCTTTCGGACCCTTTATTCAGCCGAGTCCATACCTAACTTCAATGCTTTAAGATTCAAATCGATGAATTTTTCCTTCACATTCTTTCTGATTATGTCCTCCCAGTCTATCTCGTCCAGACCCATGGCCTTGACAAGAGTACCGAGAAGGATAACATTGGCAGCCTTGATATTGCCAAGATCCTGCGCCATCTGCGAAGCATTCATAGTGATCACTTTGCCTACGGCCTTTTTTATTTCGTCGATGACGTCAGGAGCGTATTCTTCCTCACCTGTCATGTTAGACATAGACGGGATTTCTTCTTCATTTACAACTACGGTGCCGCCGGGTCTGATGTAATCAAGAGTACGCAGGGCCTCCATCTTCTCGAAGGAAACGATTATATCCGCTGTACCCTTTTCTATTACCGGCGAATAAACCTTTTCTTTACTGTATCTTACCTGTGATACTACGGCTCCGCCACGCTGAGACATGCCGTGGATCTCACTCATTTTAACGTCGTATCCGGCTTCCATGAGGCCGATCGTCAGCATTTTAGCAGCGAGGATAGTACCCTGTCCGCCAACGCCTGTCAAAAGTATATTTTTTGTTGCCATGACTACTTCTCCTCCTTTACTATTGCGCCTACAGGACAAACCTGCACGCATACATCGCAGCCTACGCAGTTAGCGCGGTCGATGCTGACCTTTTTTGCTTCCTTGTCGAACAAAAGTGCAGGGCAGCCGGTCTGCTGGCATTTCTTGCATCCTATGCATTTGTCTGCATCCACGACATCCTTGGTCTTGAACAATCCCGGCCACTCGGTCAGGTCTGCGTCGGAGAATTTCTTCAGTACGCACGGCCATCTTGTAATGATCACCGACGGCTCGTCCAGATCCATGAACTCGTCAAGAGCAGCGTCGACTTCATCCAGTTTGTTCGGGTCGATGACCTTCACATGTTTGATTCCGATGGCTTTCACCAGTTCTTCGATATTTATTGCGTGAGCAGGCTCCATCTTAACGGTGAATCCTGTGCCCGGGTTCTGCTGATGACCCGTCATTCCCGTGATCCTGTTGTCCAGGATGATATTGATGGTGTTGCTGTTGTTATAAACTGTATTTATCAGAGATTCGACTCCGGTATGGAAGAATGTCGAGTCTCCCAGAACAGTTACGACCTTGCGTTTGACGCCGGCGCGGTTAAATACCTGCTGCGCTCCGTGGCCGACGGAAATGCTGGCTCCCATGCAGACTGTGGAGTTCATTGCATGGTAAGGCGCACCTGCAGCCAAAGTGTAGCAGCCGATGTCGCCGCTGATCATAATGTCCTTGCGTTTGCCCAGTCTGTAGAAAAGTCCTCTGTGAGGGCAGCCTGCACAAAGTGAAGGCGGACGTGATGCTACCTTGCTGTGGTCGTACTGGACCTCCGGCAAAGTCTCGCCTGTCAGAGATTTTCTCAGAACGTCCGGCGTCATCTCGCCGTAGCTTGGGAATGTATCCTTGCCATGGACTGTGAGTCCCTGGACCTGACAGAATTCCTCGATATACGGATCGTCCTCTTCGACAATGTAAACCTTGTCTACTTTGCCGCAGAAGTCCTTGATCATGTTCTTTGGAAGCGGATTGGTGAATCCCAGCTTCAGATACGAAGCGTCGTCGCCGAAGACTTCCTTAGCATAATAATATGAAGCGCCCGATGCTATGACACCGATCTTAGTGTCGTGCATCTCGCTGTAGTTGAACGGTGATTTCTCACTGTATTCAGCCAGTTTCTCAGTCCTCTCCTCGATCTGCACTCTCAATATCCTCGAGTGTGCCGGAAGGGCTACGTATTTCATCGGATCAGGTTCCCATGTCTTTACAGGTACTTCTTTCCTCTCGCCGCAATCCACAAGTGACTTGGAATGACACACTCTGGTTACCATCCTGATCATGAATATAACGTTGTATTCTTCAGATAGATCGTAGGCAGCCTTGGTCATGTCCAGGCAGTCCTGGCTGTCAGCCGGCTCGAACATAGGGAATTTGCCCATCTTGGCGTAATTCCTGTTATCCTGCTCATTCTGAGATGAGAACATTCCCGGCTCGTCAGCTGTTACTATGACTGCGCCTCCGTTGACTCCCATGTAAGCAAACGTCATCAGCGGATCTGCCGCTACATTTACGCCTACGTGTTTCATAGACGCCATACTTCTGGCTCCCGCCATAGAAGCTCCGATAGCTGATTCCATGGCCACCTTCTCATTAGGCGCCCACTCTGCATAGATTTCTTTATTCTTGGCTATATTTTCAAGGATCTCCGTACTCGGCGTTCCGGGATAAGCAGCTGCGTGCCTTACTCCTGCCTCATAGGCTCCTCTTGCGATAGCTTCATCGCCGGTCAATAGTTTTCTCATTATATGAGACCTCCTTAATCTTCATTAACTCTAATTGTAAATTTAGCCGTAACCATTGTCAACCAGATAAACTTTTTAATAGGCCTGATTTTAGCAATTTACAGTGGAATTTGTGGGTGCAAGCAATATTTTTGCAAAGTTAATTGTTATTTTGCACAATCGTATACAAGGACCCGCGGTGACCTCTGTACAGTGCTAAAGCGTTGGAATTTCAATGTATACGGTGATTCGGTCGCAGGTGTTTTATACCAATAAAATGGTGTCCTTGGTTATTTGATGGAAAACGGGTTTCGGCGTCTTCACAAAAACAACATAAAAAAATTGAAGTTTTTTAGCACTCATCTCTTGACAGTGCTAACAAAAGTGCTATAATAAGAATTGCAAAAGGGAAAACAAAGGTTAGAAAAACCAAGTACAACGATCGCTTTTCAAAAGGGGCGACCGAGATTAAGTAAATAAGGGAGGTATGTACTATGATGTTACCTAGCATTTTTGGAGACAGATTTTTCGATGATGATTTTATGAGCACGCCGATGTTCAGAGGCCAGTGGGATGGCACTTTGATGAAGAGCGATGTCAAGGACATGGATGACCATTACGAATTGGACATGGATCTTCCGGGATTGAAGAAAGAGAACGTAAAGATCCAGCTTAAGAAGGGCACATTGACAGTGGAAGCAACAGCTGATACCAACAATGATGAAAAAGATGAGAATGGCAAGTTTATCCGCCGTGAAAGATTCCAGGGCTCATGCACCAGAAGCTTCTACGTTGGAGACAGATTGGAACAGGAAGATATCAAGGCAAGGTTTGATAACGGCGTCTTGAAGATCAGCATTCCAAAGGAAAGCAATAAACCTGAAATTGAAGAAAACAACTACATCGCCATTGAGGACTGATGTAGCTCATATAATAACTCCTTAATAATAACGAATAAAAACCATAATAAGTCAAGTAAAATGAAGAGAGGGCTGCCCATACAGCTCTCCTTTCTTTTTTTGAGATCCCCTCGATTTCCGGTTATTCTACCTCTTTCCCAGTCCTGATATAGTGGCCCTCCTGAATCGCAGCAAATGTAGCGATGCAGCATACTACTGCCCCGCTGTAATTCAGTTCTATAACAGTGAGAGTCAGCGGCAGCAGAAAGAGCAGAAACCCTGTGACTTTGTTCATGATAGTGTGTTCAGCCACGAATCTCTTCTGGCTTAAGAACCCGGATAAGATATTGATGACCTTTATTGCTGCAATCACCGCGATCCATATCCACAGCCAGGTTGATATATCTACTGCCGGTAATATTTTGAACAGGCTGACCGCAACAAAAAACACATCAGCGATGCTATCCAGGCGCGAGCCCATCTTGCTCACTGTGTTGGTTTTCCTGGCCACCAGTCCGTCAACCATATCCGTCACTCCGCCTGCCAGATACAGCACATAAAACGTAACGGAAAATGCCGGAAAAAATATCATTATTATACTGCACAAAATCCTGCAGCCTGTGATCAAATTCGCCATATTTTTCTTATAACCTTTCCAATATCTGTATATGGATCATTGTCAAATGTATCATAAAAATCACTAATATACAAGTACTACATTACTGTTATATGATTGGTCACTACAGGCTTTGATTGCTTTGTTTCTATAGTTCGCTTCACCGCTCTAATAGAAGTATCTTGACTTAATGTATTAAAAAGGATAAAATTCATAGAGTTTTCAATCAAATACAATTATCAAGAAATGGAGCGATATATAATGAAACATCTGACAGCAGCAGAAACTCTGGAAGCTACCACCCGCGCAGGAGTGATCAAGACATCCGGAAGTTTTAATAAATTATTCATACTGGGTTTACTGGGAGGAGCATTCATAGCTCTGGCAGCAGCCGGTTCCAACATGGCAGCATATCATTTTCTCCTGTCACCTGATACGGTCGGCATAGGCAAATGCCTGTCAGGCCTCGTATTTGCGGCGGGTCTGGTCATGGTCGTGCTGGCAGGCGGCGAACTCTTTACAGGCAACGCCCTTATGGTGACTTCCGTATTAGACAGAAAAATAAACTGGAGCAATATGCTCAGGAACTGGGTCATCGTTTACATAGCAAACCTTGTAGGATCGATTTTTGTTGCATGGCTGGTAACATCCAGCGGAATCCTGGCGGCAGGAGGCGGCAAGCTTGGCCTCGTCACCGTCAGCATTGCCCTTTCCAAAGCCAGCCTCACCTTCGGCAAAGCCGTGATACTCGGTATCCTTTGTAACTTCCTGGTGTGCATCGCAGTCTGGATGGCCACGGCCGCAGACTCCACTGTGGGAAAAATCTTCTGCATATTCTTCCCTATATGGCTTTTTGTTACGTCGGGCTACGAGCACAGCATCGCCAACATGTATTACATTCCAGCCGGCATCTTCGCATCCCATGGCACCACGGCCGGCCTCACCTGGGGAACATTCTTCGTAAACAACCTGCTTCCTGTGACAATCGGCAATATAATCGGCGGAAGCATATTCGTCGGCTGCGCTTTCTACGCGGCGATCAAGGCGAAAGGTTCAGGCAACATATCACAAAAGGCAGCATAGGTAAAGCCTGAAATCCGAGGGTTGCAATAATCTCAATATTTTTGTGCCATTGATGACAAACTATGATATAATATTCCTTGCGTGAAGATCTGTTAGCTCAGCTGGGAGAGCATCTGGGTCACAACCAGAAGGTCGACGGTTCGAACCCGTCACAGATCACCAGGGAAAGAAAAACCGCTACTGTCGCAGTAGCGGTTTTTTGCTTATTCCAGCATCTTAGATGCATCTTTATACTCCCCGTATGAGAAGAACACCAGACCCAGCCATATTATTGCGAAAGCGATAAACTGCACTTTGTCCAGGGGTTCGCCCAGCAGCAATACCCCGACTATGAGCGACAGTGATGGACTGATGTACTCCGTAAGGCCCAGCATGAACATGGAGACTCTCTTCGCCGCCGCGGCAAACAGCCCCAGGGGTATCACGGTCAGAAGCCCGCACAAAAGCAACAGCAGGTACTGATACGGCTCGCCGACGCCCAGGGCGCCTTTCCCCGTCACTTCCATCCAAATGATCACACACAGAGCCGGCGGCGCCAGAAATATGGTCTCATATACCAGCGATATGAGCGGCGGCTGCTCTACAGTCTTTTTGATGGCGGAATATGTAGAGAAGGTTATGGCCAGCACCAGGGCAATCGTAGGAACCGCGTGGAAATGCACCAGTATCAGCACTACGCTGGACATAGCCAGGATCAGGGCTATGGACTTGTATTTAGTAAGCCTCTCCCTGAAGAATACCATTCCGAAAATGCACACCATCAGCGGTTCTATGTAATATCCCACGCAGGTCTGGATCACATGATGAGCATTGACCGCCCATATGTATGTGCTCCAGTTGACCGTGATCAGAAGGCCTGCCGTGAAATATCTGATTCTGACTTTTCTGTCCTTCAGAGGTTCGAATATCCTTTTCCAGGAATATGACATCCTGGCCATTATCACTGCGACTACGCACACCAGAAATATCCTGTAAACTATTATCACCCAGGAATTTATAGGCGATAGAGCCTGCCAGTAAACGGGTAGTATGCCCCATACTACCGAACATCCTATGGCGGCTCCTATTCCTTTTTCATATTCTTTTCTATTCATCAACTTCATTCTCTGCGGCTACCAGATTACTGGCTCCATAGAACTCCCGCAGCTTCGGTTTCTCGATCTTGCCCGTCGGATTCCGCGGTACATCAGCGAAGATCACCTTAACAGGTCTCTTATACTTAGGCAGCTTCATGCAATACTCTCTCACTTCGCCCTCAGTACAATCATAGCCTTCCTTCAGCTCTATGATAGCGGCCGATATCTCGCCCAGACGCTTGTCCGGCAGTCCGATGACAGCCACATCCTTCACAGGATCGAAAGCGTGTAGATAATTCTCGATCTGTACCGGGTAAATATTCTCGCCGCCGGAAATAATGACATCCTTCTTGCGGTCTACCAGATAATAGAATCCGTCCTCATCCTTCTTGGCCATGTCACCAGTATAAAGCCAGCCATCCCGGCCCAAAGTAGCCTTGGTCGCGTCGGGATCGTGATAATAGCAACACATAACAGACGGTCCTCTGACCGCCAACTCGCCGACTTCGCCTTCAGCCACAGGCTCGTGATCCTCGTCCAGGATCTGCGCTTCCCAGCCATAGCCCGGGATACCGACAGCTCCGACTTTGTCGATGTTCTCAACGCCCAGATGCAGGCAGCCAGGCCCGAGAGACTCGGACAGACCGTAGTTGGTATCGTAATCCTGGTCAGGGAAATACTCACGCCAGCGCTTGATCATTGAAGGCGGCACCGGCTGAGCGCCGATGTGCATGAGCCTCCACTGAGAAAGTCTGTAATCATCCATCTCTACCTTGTCGCTGTCCAGGGCATCCAGAATATCCTGGGCCCATGGGACCAGCAGCCAGACTATAGTGCAACGTTCATCGGAAATAGCCTTGAGAATTATGTCCGGCGTAGTGCCGCGCAAAAGCACAGCTCTGGTGCCTGAGATCAGGCTGCCGAACCAGTGCATCTTGGCCCCCGTATGATAGAGGGGCGGAATGCAAAGGAACACGTCTCCGCGTTTCTGGCCGTGGTGTTTCTGCTCTGCCTTGGCCGAATGCATGAGCCCGCTGTGCTTGTGAAGTATAGCCTTGGGGAATCCTGTCGTTCCCGAGGAAAAATAGATGGCGGCGTAATCGTCATCGGACAAAATGATATCCGGCGCCATGCTTGGGTAATCTGCCATTTCAACGATGAAATTCTCTGCGAAGGATGGCGGCGTAGCCCCGACATAGAACAAAAGTCTACGCTTGGACAATGTGTCAACGATCTCCTCGATGCGGCCTATGAACTCAGGTCCGAATATGAGTATGCTCACGTCGGCCTGATCCACGCAGTACTGGATCTCGTCGGATGTATATCTGAAATTCAGGGGAACAGCAACTGCTCCAGCCTTCAATATGCCGAAATAAATAGGAAGCCAGTCAAGGCAGTTCATAAGCAGTATGCCCACCTTTTCACCCTTTGTTACACCTCTGGCAATGAGGCAGTTGGCAACTCTGTTGGCCTTCTCATCGAAAACTCTCCAGGTAATTTCCTTGCGGTAAGGGCCCTCCTTGTCGGGTTCCATAAGGTCGTATTCTTTCCATGTTGTAAGTTTGGGAACACTGATAGTAGGATTCAACGCTACCAGGGCCACTTCATTAGGCCATTCTCTGGCATTTCTCTCAAGATACTGAGTAATAGGCATGTCTGCTCCTTTCCGGGCATTAACACACAGGCCACGCAGGGCCTGATAATCAGCA
>NZ_SNXO01000021.1 GCF_004362975.1 Aminicella lysinilytica
TGTGAAACTTGCAAGTCGCTTTGGGGTTCGTCGGCAACTACGCCCCACGTGGACTTTCACCACAGATTGACGGCATGCCCGTCATACTTAAAAAAAGAGGACCGCAAGCGGTCCTCTTCCTGTATTCTGGATAATGCAGTGTTTATACAATGCCCTGAAGCATCATAGCTTCTGCGACTCTTTCGAATCCTGCGATGTTAGCTCCTGCGATCAGGTTGTAACCTAAGTTGTACTTCTCGCAAGCATCAGCTGCTTCCTTATGGATGTTGACCATAATTCCCTCAAGCTGTTTGTAAACATCTTCCTTTGAGAACATGATGTGCTCAGCATTCTGGCTCATCTCCAAGCAAGAGCAAGCAACTCCGCCGGCATTTGCTGCCTTTGAAGGTCCTACTACTACGCCGTTCTCCTGCAAGTAAGCAATAGCCTCGTTAGTTGTAGGCATGTTAGCTCCTTCGCACAGATACTTACATCCGTTAGCAACCATATTCTTAGCATCCTCAAGACGGATATCGTTCTGAGTTGCACATGGCATGTAGATGTCAGCCTTAACTTCCCAAGGTTTCTTTCCTGGGAAGAACTTAGCGCCTTTGAACTTGTCAGCATAAGGTGCGCAAACGTTCTTGCCTGAATTTCTCAGCTCAAGAAGGTAATCTTCCTTTTCACCAGGTGTGATTCCATCCATATCAAGGATGTATCCGTCAGGTCCTGAAATTGTGATTGGTTTAGCGCCTAACTGGTTCAACTTCTGGATAGTTCCCCATGATACGTTACCGAATCCGGAAACTGCAACTGTCTTGCCCTTAAGGTCTTCGCCGCAATGTTTCAGCATCTCTCTTGCGAAGAATACGATACCATATCCGGTAGCTTCTGTTCTTCCAGCAAGTCCGCCATTAGCAGTACCTTTTCCTGTCCATGTACCGTCATAAGCGTTTGTGATCCTCTTATACTGACCCATCATGAATCCGATCTCTCTGCCGCCAACACCAAGGTCTCCAGCAGGAACGTCTGTGTTAGGTCCGATATGTCTGTAAAGCTCAGTAATGAATGACTGGCAGAATCTCATGATTTCTGCATCTGACTTTCCGTTAGGATCGAAGTCAGCTCCGCCTTTGCCACCGCCGATAGGAAGTCCTGTCAGGCTGTTCTTAAAGATCTGTTCAAATCCCAGGAACTTAAGGATTCCAGGATATACGCTCGGAGCGAATCTCAGACCACCTTTATAAGGTCCAAGAGCGCTGTTGAACTCAAATCTGTAACCTCTGTTAACCTGAACCTTGCCGTTGTCGTCAACCCAAGGTACTCTGAACTGTATGCCTCTTTCTGGCTCTATCAGTCTTTCAACAAGACCAGCCTCAACGTACTCAGGATGTGCCTCAAGTACCGGCTCGATAGAAGTCAGAACTTCTTCTACAGTCTGAAGAAACTCAGGTTCGCCAGGGTTCTTCTCCTTAGCGATATCAATGTACTTCTGAACTAAATTTCCCATTTTGATCTCCTCTTTTCTCTTACTAAATATTAGCTTCAAAATGCGTATACATTATCCGTAACTAATATTAAATATAACACTTTGATTTTTTATAGTCAATGATTTAGACGAATAAGAATGAGGATTCTGATGTTTTTATTTTGGAACATGGCTGGAGCCTGTTAAAGTGTTGAAATATTACGATGTATAGCCATTAAAAATGCCTGTTTTTTGTTGCCTTTGAACAAGTTTTAGAGTATAATTATTTATTAGCATCCAGTGCATATATTAGATGAAAGGAAGTGAAGACACATGGATAATGTTCCCGTGGATAAGCGTAGGGGCATAATACGACAACCTAAGAAGACTATCATGTCTTCACCCGGAAAATTTTTCAGATAGATGAGTCTGCCTGATCTTGTGTTTTCCGGGAAGGGAAAATACAGGAAAGGAAGTACAGACCAATGGATAACGCAATTCAGGACAAGGACCTGATGATGGATGAATCCATCGAGAAAATACTGGAACTTCTTGAGGAAAAGAAATACTTCAGCGCCAGAGATGAGCTTATGAAGTATAATGCTGCGGATATTGCTGAGATCATTGAGGAAATCACTGATGACAGCGAGATAAGAATGACAGTCATTCTGTTCCGTCTGCTGCCGAAAGATGTTCTGGTAGAAGCCTTTTCATATCTGCCATCTGATTTGCAGGTGGATATTGTCAACGAGATCACAGATAAGGAGATCAACTACATAATCCAGGAGTTGGATTTCGATGATAAGATCGACGTGCTGGAAGAACTGCCGGCAAATCTGGTCAATAAGATACTTGAAAAGACACCTAAGAACGAAAGAAAACAGATCAACACATTTTTAAACTATCCGGAAAACTGTGCAGGTAGCCTGATGACGCCTGAGTACATCAGCCTCCAGAAGGAATGGACAGTTGAGGACGCCTTGGAACACATCAAGGAAGTGGGCATGGACGCCGAGACCGTCTATACCTGCTACGTCAAGGATACAGGAAGAAAACTCATAGGGATAGTTTCCCTGAGCACTTTGGTCGTGACCGACAGCGACGTCAAGATCAAGGATATAATGAAAACAGAATACATATATGAAGATGTAGACAGAGACCAAGAGGAAGTCTCCGACGATTTCAAGAAGTACGGCTATCTGGCAATACCTGTTGTTGACAAGGAGCACAGACTCATAGGAATAATCACCGTCGATGATATCCTGGAAGTCATGGAAGACGAGGCTACAGAGGATATCGAGAGAATGAACGGAGTCATAGACTTCGAGAATTCCGACAAGGGTTATCTGGACATATCGGTATGGCACCACGCCCTTAACAGGCTGCCATGGCTCATAATCCTCATGATCGCGTACATTTTCACAGGAATGATAGTAACCAAATTCGAGAATTCCCTTTCGACTGTCATCTGTCTGGTAGCTTACATGCCGATGCTCATGGGCACCGGCGGCAATACCGGCTCACAGGCTGCAACACTGATAATCAGAGGACTTGCCACAGGCGAAGTGGAGACTGACGATGTGTGGAAGATCCTATGGAAAGAATTCCGCATAGGCATAATCATAGGCGTTATTCTGAGCATCTTGAATTTCGCCAGAGTCATCTTTATAGACGGCAACAGCGTCATGGTAGCCTGCACAGTCTGCGCCGCCATGCTGTTCATCGTGATTTTCGCCAAGATAATCGGAAGCATGATCCCGCTTATCGTTAAGAAGGCACATCTGGATCCGGCGCTTATCGCCAATCCGGCTATTTCTTCAGTATCCGATGCAGTGGCACTTTCCATATACTTCGGAATGGCTACATTGTTCCTGAATCTCTAGAAGGGGGCATTTGTAATGAATTTTAGTATTTCAGGGGATATCGACGCGCAGTTGATAGGCCGTTATATAACAAAAAGAAATTTGTTCATAAGCAAGAACGATTGCGGTCGTGTCCTGCTGGTTGCAGGAGGCGCCGGCATGACCGGTTCAGCCGTTTTAGGCGCAAAGGCTACTTTGCGGAGCGGCGTGGGCCTGGCCTATGTGTGCACGCCAAAGGGTAATTTTCAGGTCATACAGACTTGCGTGCCTGAGGCCATATGCGCTGAATGGAGCGCTGTGGCAGACCGTGATTACGATGCTGTGGCCTTCGGCCCGGGCATGGGAAAAAGCACCGCGACCAAACGCATGCTGAAGAACATACTTTTGAGCAATACATCTACCCTGATAATAGACGCTGACGGCCTTAATGTTCTGGCCGAAGACGATGAGCTGCAGAACTTTGCGGCTAATCATATGGGAGACCTGATCATAACGCCTCACCTGGGCGAGGCCAAGCGACTTTTGAACGCTGAACGCAACGGTAACCCCGACGGCCGCATGGAGATGGCCTTTGAGCTGGCTACCAAATTCAACGCCGTGGCGGTGCTCAAGGGCGCGGGCACTCTGGTTGCAGGCGATACGGGCGAAGTCGACGGCATGGAAATATGGCAGAACACCACGGGTAACCCGGGAATGGCAACTGCCGGCTCCGGAGACGTACTGACAGGAGTGATCCTGGCCCTGGCAGGTCAGGGACTTTCGGGACTGGACGCAGCCAGAGCGGGTGTGTACATCCACGGCCTGGCCGGAGATCTGGCTTGCAGAGACAAAGGCGAGTATGGTATGATAGCAGGCGATATAGCCGAGGAAATCCCATACGCTATTAAATCAATAATTGCAGAATAAGTTGAAAGAGGTACTAATGAAAAGGAAAAACAGCGAATACTATGAATCCATCGCAAGACGGATCAAAGTCGATGTGATCAAGGCCATATACAATGCCGGTTCGGGACATCCGGGCGGATCTTTGTCGGTGACGGACATTATTACGGCCCTGTATTTCGGCGAGATGAACATAGACCCACATAGACCGCAGATGAAAGACAGGGATAGATTTGTTCTATCCAAGGGCCACGCAGTGCCGGCTCAATACGCCGCCTTGGGCGAGAGAGGCTACTACGCCGTAGAGGATATAATGACTCTGCGCAAGCTTGGCAGCGATTTTCAAGGCCATGGCAACATGCATTACGTACCGGGTATAGAAATGTCCACGGGATCCCTGGGACAGGGGTTTTCGGCCAGCGTTGGAATGGCACTTGCCGGCAAAATGGACAAAAGTCCTGGCAGAGTGTATGTGGTTCTGGGCGATGGCGAACTTCAGGAAGGTATCGTCTGGGAAGCAGCTATGTCGGCTGCCCACTACGGACTGGACAACCTGACGGCTTTTGTTGACTGGAACGGTCTGCAGATAGACGGAGAAAACGACAAGGTCATGACCGTAAGGCCAATAGATGAGAAATTCAGAGCATTCGGCTGGAATGCCATGGTAATAGACGGACATGATTTCGATGAAATATTCAAGGCAATAGATGAAGCCAAGGCCAATGAGGGCAAGCCTACTGTCATCGTCTGCAAGACTCATAAGGGAAAAGGAGTTTCCTTTATGGAGGATCAGGCAGGATGGCATGGCAAGGCTCCTGACGAAGAACAGGCTAAGAAGGCTGTAGCAGAACTGGGAGGTGAGTGGTAATGGCAGATAAAGTAGCAACTAGAGCCGCTTACGGCGAGTTCCTGGTAGAAGAAGGAAAAACAAATAAAGACCTGGTAGTTCTCGATGCGGACCTTTCCGGATCCACCAAGACATCAGGCTTTGCGAAAGCATATCCGGACAGATTTTTCGACTTCGGCATTGCCGAGCAGAATATGATGGGAGCCGCAGCGGGACTGGCCCTTTCCGGCAAGACAGTCTGCGCTTCGACCTTCGCCATGTTCGCCAGCGGCAGAGCCTTCGAGATAATCAGAAATTCCATAGGTTACACAGGTGCCAATGTGAAGGTCTGCGCCACTCATGCGGGCATAACCGTAGGCGAAGACGGAGCAAGCCATCAGACCTTCGAGGATCTGGCTCTTATGAGGACGATCCCGGGAATGACAGTGGTAAACCCGTCCGACGGAAGCAGCGCCAAACTGCTTTTGAAACAGGTGGTGGACATGCAGGGACCTGCTTATGTAAGGCTTGGAAGAGCTGCAGTACCGCAGTTCTACGATATGACGGCAGACATTAAACTTGGCAAAGGAAATCTCCTGCGCCCGGGCAAAGATGTGACTGTGATAGCTACGGGGATCCTGGTGTCGTCGGCTATGGAGGCTGCCTCCGAGCTGGCTGAAGAAGGTATAGATGTGAGAGTAATAGATATGCACACTATCAAGCCTTTGGATGAAGAAATCATCATCAAGGCAGCCAGTGAGACAGGGAAAATAGTTACTGCAGAGGAACACTCGATCATAGGTGGACTTGGCGGAGCTGTGGCAGAAGTAGTTACAAGGGAATGCCCTGTAAAGATGGCCATGGTAGGTCAGCATGACACCTTCGGCGAATCCGGAAAGCCTGATGAACTGAGAGAAAAATACGGAATGACAGCGGCGGATATAGTCAACGCCGTCAGAGGATTATACTAAATGAAATCACAGCGTAGCGTAGGCTATCAGATGGTATTTATGGCAGGAGCTCTATGGGGAACTATAGGGTTCTTTGTCAACATACTAAGTAGTATGGGTGTCGATCCCCTGGTGATCCCTTTCCTGAGAATATTCACAGGAGCAGTGCTACTGGTTCCAATAACCCTGTTCACAGGCGGGAAAGACGCATTTAAAATCGATAAAAAAGGCATAATTTACTGCATCGCCCTGGGAATATTCTGCCAGGCCCTGTTCAATTTGTCATACACAGAGTCCATTAAAAACATTGGCGTGTCCACGGGGGCCGTGCTCCTGTATACATCGCCTATTTTTGCCTGCATAATGTCCAGAATAGTTTTCAAGGAGACCATCGGAGCACAAAAAGTACTGGCACTGCTGGTAAACATCGTCGGCTGCACGCTGACTGTCACCGGCGGGGATTTCTCAGCCATTAGTTTTTCCGTGTTCGGTCTGGTAATGGGCATATCGGCCGGCTTCCTCTATGCGCTTATGACTATAATCAGCAAAGGCGCCACGGCAGATTACAATCCTATAACCATATCATTCTACAGTTTCATATTCGGTTCCATCGGACTGGCCATATTCACTCAGCCATGGGTGAATCTGAGCAATGTATTCAGCTGGAAACTGCTGATCGTGATCCTAGGATACGGCCTTATACCGACAGTTGGCTCATACCTGCTGTATCTGGGAGGCCTCAGCAAAAAACTGGAAGCATCCCGCGTGCCGGTCATCGCTTCAGTTGAGACTGTAGTTGCAGCCCTCATAGGAATACTTATGTTCCACGAAGCCGGCAACGTCATTAAGGTCCTGGGTATCTGCCTGGTCGTAGGCTCCATAGCCATAATGAATATGGGAGCTACAGGAGGCAACAATGAGCAAAAAGAATAAAGAAAATAAGACCAACGCTATTCGCATAGCCGAGGCCCATGGAATAGATTATGAAATAAGGACTTACGATGCGTCCCGTGGCTTTGTCAGCGGTGTGGACGCTGCTCATGAAACTGGCATTGAAGAGGCTAGGTGTTTCAAGACTCTAGTCCTTGTGGGTCACAGCCGCGAGAATTATGTCTGCGTCATTCCCGTAGCCCGGGAGCTTGACCTGAAGAAGGCCGCGGCGCACTTCGGCGAGAAGAACGTGGAAATGATCCACGCAAAGGATATAACCAGGACCACCGGATACATTAAAGGCGGCTGCTCGCCTATAGGTATGAAGAAGCAGTTCGTCACGGCCATAGATTCTACGGCAAAGGATTTTGCCACTGTAGGCATCAGCGGCGGCAAAGTGGGATTGCAGATGGAACTTGATCCTGAGAAGCTGGCTGAGCTGGTAGGTGCGGGCTTCTGTGATCTGACAAAATAAACATTGATAAGCAAAAGGGGCCGTCCCATTAACGAATTCCTTATCCGTTAATGGGACGGCCCCTTTTAGAGTGTTTATCAGTCATTGAAATCCGAGGATTTCAAGGGACTGCAACAATGTGTACTCCCTAATTATATACTATACTATGTAAAAAATAAACAAAAAAATAAAAGCACTTGAATTATCTGTAAATAAATGGTAATATGTGGTAAAGAAAGGTGCGTGGGGGATGGACAGATTATTCATAAGAGAGAACCATGAGAAGGCCAAAGAGCCGAGACAGATAAATATAGGAGTTACCGGCCTCGGCCGCAGCGTCGGCACAACGCTTGCCGCATCATCCCTTGCTTTGTACCTGGCGGAAGCCGGTTACAGCGTGACATTTACACAATGCGGAGACCCAGAGAAAACCAACGGCCTGCTTTTTGTGGCAGCTGCCATAGACAAGAGGTTTTACGGCCGGGAATTCACTGACTTCTATGGGGAAATAGCCGCAGGCAGGACCATAAGGAACCGCAGGAACATGGAAATGGGCGTCAATTGGAGACTTATGACGCCGACTGATGTGGACAGGAAAGTTAGATTGGACGAAGCCCAGAAAACCAGGTTGATGGCCGGCACAGGAGACGATGTCTGTGTCTTCGACATAGAGCCCGGTAGCGGATATGAGGAATTTCTGGTAGATATGGATGTGATCGTGGCTGTAGTGGATCCACTGCCTTCACGTATGACGGCGGATACAGAGGCATTCAGAAAACTGCTGGCCATGGAAGGCAGCGGGAACTTCAAATTCATCTGGCTGGTCAGCGGGGTCAACAGCGGCGTCAGCAAACGGCAGGTCAGGAACTTCATAAGAAGTAATGAAATCAGTTGGGTCGACAGAGTACCTGACGAGGTCATTTATCGTAATGAATACAGGTGCAGGTTCCAATGGGAGGACGAGACTGTAAAGACTATATTCAGCGATGTTTTCACTAAAGTTTCACATTATATAGGCAATTAAAGGAGCCTAGGGTGTTTCCAAAAGTGGAAAACTATGGTATAATCTACAAAGTTATTAAGAAAAATTAAGACTTTGAATTTAATTGGCAAGGGGAAATAATGATAACATTTACCGACGTTACAAAGATGTATGGCGATAACGTAGGACTGGAAAATGCCAGTGTTGATATAGATAAGGGAGATTTCGTATTTTTAGTGGGCCCCAGCGGCGCAGGCAAGTCTACCTTTATCAAACTGATTTTGAAAGAAATAGATGCCGATTCCGGCAGTATCAGGATAGGCGATTATGAAGTCACGCAGCTAAGCAACCGAGAGGTACCGCAGCTGCGCAGGAAGATCGGAATAGTATTTCAGGACTTCAGACTTCTGCCTAAGAAGACAGTCTACGAGAATGTCGCCTTTGCTATGGAAATACTCCATAGAAGCAAGAGACAGATAAGAAAGAGAGTGCCGCAGATATTAAGTCTGGTGGGCATTTCTGATAAAGCAGACAGATATCCTCAGGAACTGTCGGCAGGAGAACAGCAGAGAGTTGCTATTGCCAGGGCTATAATCAACAACCCTAAGGTACTTATAGCAGATGAGCCTACGGGCAATCTGGATCCGGATACCGCAAGCGGCATCATGGAACTGCTGGATCAGATAAATATGACGGGGACCACGATTCTGATGGTCACCCATGCTAAAGATATAGTTGACAGGATGCATAAGCGCGTTGTCGCCATTGAATCCGGTCATATAGTCAGAGACGAATTCGGACAGTACGGCTATGAAGAAGCAGGCGATCAGAGGGAGGAGGTCTTTGACGATGAATAGTTTTACCTATAACATCAAACAGGCTTTCCAGCAGATAGGCAGGAATAAAGGCATGAGCTTCGCTTCAGTCTTTGCCATCATCGCTATGATGATGATCTTGGGATTATTCTTCGTTGTGTCAGTCAATGTTAACCTTTTCACTGAAATGGTCAAGCAGGACTACGACAGCGTGGAAGTGTATTTGCAGGACAGCACAGACACGGCTCAGGCCCAGACAATAATGAATAAACTGGAAACAGTAAAGGGCGTTGACAAGGTCACTTACAGGACCAAAGACGAAGCCCTGAATATAATGAAGGAAAGATGGGGAGACAGCGGATATCTGCTGGATTCCCTTGGAGATAATCCATTGCCAAACTCCATACTTGTTAAAGTCAGCAGCGTTAAAGGCGCTGATCGAGTCAATACTTTGGCGGCGAAACTGGATGGTGTGGAGAGCACCAAGTACTATAAAGAAACAGTGGATAAGCTGACTAAGGTCACTAATTTCATGCAGGCGGCAGCCATAGTGATCATGATATTCCTCATAGTGGTTTCAGTAGTGGTCGTATCGAATACCATTAAGCTTACGGTATTTGCCAGGGCCCGGGAAATATCCATTATGAAGTACGTGGGCGCGACCAACTGGTTTGTGAGAGGTCCCTTCCTTGTGGAAGGTATACTGATAGGAATATTTTCATCCCTGGTTTCGGCGGGGATAACATACTTGATATACAGCAGGATAGTAGCCACTATCGGAACTAAGGTCATGACCATATTGTCATCGCCTCTGGTGCCGGCAGGGTATCTGTCATTGAATCTTATAATCATATTCCTGGCTATGGGAATAAGTATAGGAGCATGTGGCAGTGTGATTTCCATGAGGAAATTCCTGGACAAATAAAGGGGGAGGTCAATAATGAGAAAGAAAATACTTGTGGTAGGTCTGATCGTAACTCTGGTAATGTGTTTCAGCCCATTATCATTTGCGGCGTCTACGCAGGATAAACTGAATTCTGTACAGAATCAGAAGGATGACATATCGGGGGATCTTGATTCTCTGTCTTCAGAGATAAAGACTCAGCAGGCATCCATCGATAAACTTCAGAAAACCATCGATGCTAAAGCTTCGGCTCTGGCAAAGACACAGGCTAAACTGGATTCCACCAAGAAGCAGATCAGTTCCAGAAAGGATGGCCTGGAGAAGAGACTCCGCGCCATGTATAAGAATGGTTCTATCGGATATCTGGATATAATCCTCAGTTCACAGAATGTCAGCGACCTGATTTCCAACCTGGAAATGGTGCAGAAGATATATAAGAACGATCAGGACACCCTGACGACATTGAAGACTCAGAAGAAGAAAATAGAGTCTCAGGAAACTCAGCTGGCTTCAGAGAAGAAAGCGTTGGATGCTCAGCAGTCTAAGCTGACAAGCAAGAAGACGACTATGCTGGCTTCCAAGAGTAAACTGACGGCCAAGCTAAATCAGCTCAAGCAGACAGAGAACAAACTCAAGGCTGCTATCAGCGCAAGCTCCGGCAGCAACGGCGGTAGCTATGGCGGCGGAGTATTCTGCTGGCCTACTACATCTCATACGATAACTGCGCAATTCGGCGAGAAACGTTCCTACGAAACTCATCCGGGAATAGATATCGGCGTAGCATCCGGTTCCCCTACATATGCGGCGGCCAGCGGTACAGTAGTCATAGCGGGATGGTACGGCGGCTACGGTAAATGCGTGGGCATAAACCACGGCGGCGGCCTGACCACTATTTATGGACATAACAGCAGCATACTCGTTAGCGTTGGACAACATGTAAGTAAAGGCCAGGTAGTGGCTCGTACCGGTTCCACCGGTTGGAGCACAGGCCCTCATCTGCATTTCGAGGTCAGGAAGAACGGCACGCCGGTCAGCCCATGGTCTTACTTAAATTAAAAGGTCAGCATTAGATGGAATTAAAGCAAAAATTTGTAGAATTACTGAATAAGAGAGGCATCACGTCGGAAGAAGATATAAGGGAATATCTTTCCGATAAACCTCAGAAAACATACGATCCATTCCTGCTTCTTAACATGGAAGCAGGAGTGGATTTAATATTGTCTGCCATTGAGGCTGATGAGAAGATCTGCATTTACGGAGATTACGATGCCGATGGCATCACTTCTACTGTCATAATGCTGGAGGTTCTGGGCAATCTGACCAAGAGACTTATGTACTACATACCTTCTCGTTTCGATGAGGGTTACGGTATGAACCGGGCAGCCGTGGAAAAGATCCATGACAAAGGCGTGGATCTTATCATTACCGTGGACTGCGGCAGTGTATCCTGCGATGAAGTGGACTATGCCAGATCCCTCGGCATGGAAGTCCTCGTAACGGATCATCATACTATTACAGATAAAAAGGCCTCAGGCCTTGTTATAAATCCTACCCAGAAGGAATGTCCGTATCCGTTTAAATATCTGGCAGGCTGCGGAGTGGCCTTCAAGGTCGCTCAGGCTATAGTGGCTGAAACCGGCCTCCCGAAGAGTATCCTCACCAGGACATTGGATCTGGTGGGCATCGGCACTATAGGCGACATCGTACCTTTGGTAGGCGAGAACAGGACCCTTGCCAAATATGGCCTGCGGGCCATCAATACATCAGCCAGGGAAAACCTTGGAGCCCTGATCGAAGCAACAGGCCTGCATCCGGGGCATATAACGGCGGAAAATGTTTCTTTTGTTATAGTCCCGCATCTTAACGCTGCCGGCAGAATGGACCACGCTTCCAAAGCTGTGGAAATGCTAATGGAGAAAGATCAAGCCCGGGTCAGAGAGCTGGCCATGGAACTGTCACGCTGCAACAGCGAGAGGAAGCATGTGCAGGAAGGCATCTATAAAGAATGCACAGCCATAATAGATGAAAAATTCAAAGATTCAAAATTTCTGGTCATAGATCTGCCGGATGCTCATGAGGGAGTAACAGGTATCGTGGCCGGTAAAATCAAGGACAGATATTACAGACCTGCTATTATAGTCACTCCTACAGGAGACGGATGTTTAAAAGGTACAGGAAGAAGTATTGACGGCGTCAATATTTATGATATGCTTAAAGACAATGAAGACCTGTTTCTGCGTTTCGGCGGTCATGCGGCTGCCTGCGGATTCACTATGAAGGAAGAAAATCTGCTGAAACTGAGAGATAATCTGAATGATGCCGCCGGGAGAATATATGAAGAGAGACCGGAAACATTTGACAGGGATCTCAGCCCGGAACTCAGACTTGAACCGGCAGATATAGATCTGGAGCTTATGAGCGACTTTGACAAACTGGAGCCTTGTGGTTGCGCCAACACCAAACCACTGGTGGCAGTAAGCGGAAATGTAGCCAATTACTCCAGAATGGGAAATCAAAACCAGTATATGAGATTAACTTTAAGAATGGATGGCGGTATTACGCTGCCATGTGTGGATTTCAGGAATGCGGATAGCCTGGAAACCATGATACAGGCGGAACCTGATGAAGTTTTCGATTTCATGGGTTATCTGAGCGCCAGAACATGGAAGGAAAACACCACCATACAGATGACCGTAGAAGACGCACAGGTGAGTTTGAAAGATTGAGGATCGTATGATAAAAATCAAGAAAAGCAGATTCGTGGCCATAATAGCCGCGGTGATCATAGGAACACTTCTGGTGGCTACTGCGGGATTTTTTGCAGTAGCAAAAATCAATGACTTTACCGTAGTCAAAGCTTCCAGTTATGAGAAGATGAAGACTATATCCAAGGACTATTCCAAGTTGTACGCCCTGCAGACGGAGATCAATGATAACGGTCTGTGGAAGGTAAGCAAGGCCAAGCAGATGAACGCCATATACAAGGGACTTTTCAACAGTCTTGATGATCAGTATTCCACATATATGACCAAGTCGGAAGCAGAAGAATGGAACAGTTATGTCAACGGTACTTTCTACGGCATAGGCATAAGCTATGAAAAATACGGCAAGAACAAATACATAATCAGAAAGGTGTTCTCTGACAGCCCGGCTCAGTCGGCCGGACTAAAGAGGGGCGATGTGATCCTGAAGGTCAACGGCAAGGTTTACACTGATGTGAACAAAGTCAAGAGCGCCATGAGGGGCAAGGAAGGCTCCAAGGTAAAGGTTACTTATTCGCGCAAAAGTGCGACTAAGACTGTTACAATGACAAGGGCTGAGATCACGGAGGATTCCGTATTCAGTTCCGTGCTCAAAGGGAATATCGGATACATCTGGATATCGTCATTCTCTGAAAACACCGCAGATGAATTCAAGACAGAACTCAAGTCCATGGAAAATAAAAACGTCAAGGGACTTGTCATAGATATCAGACAGAACGGAGGCGGATATACTCAGCAGGGTATCAAGATCGCCGATATGCTTCTGCCGGAATGCACCATAACCTACGTGAAGGACAGGGACGGCAAGAAGACATATTACAACTCCAAGGAGAGCTGTACCAAACTCAAGTATGTGCTGCTGGTAGATAAGAACACAGCCAGCACATCGGAGATACTGGCGTCGGCCATTAAGGACAACAAGGGCGGCAAGCTGGTAGGTACGACTACCTTCGGCAAGGGAATAATACAGGAAGAGTATACCTTCAAGGATGGATCTGCTTTCAAGCTGACTATCCAGCAGTATTTCTCGCCTGATGGACATAAGATACACAAGATCGGAGTCAAACCTGATTATCAGGTGAAACTGAAGAGTGGATCAACAACAGATTATCAGTTGAAGAAGGCTATTCAGCTGTTGAAGTAAGGTGAATTAAAGACGTGGCTTATTGACTTTAACGCGTAAAAGTGATATACTTTCACTTTAGTAAAGGGTAAAGAAAGGAGTCACAGAAATGGCATATGAATCAAAGTTTAAGCGTGACGATATTGATGAGCTTTTCGACGCGGTATTGACATTGAAAGACAGAGAAGACTGCTATAGATTTTTTGAAGATATCTGCACGATCAATGAAATACACGCAATAGCTCAGAGACTTCAGGTAGCCAAGCTACTGTCACAGAAGAGGACCTACAGTGAAATCGAAGAGGTGACCAAGGCTTCTACTGCGACTATCAGCAGAATCAATAAATGCCTGGTTTACGGAGCTGACGGATATCAGCGAGTCCTTGACAGACTGGCAAACCAGAAATAGAAACCGAGAAAGTTTGAGCTGTTGTTTTCACAACAGCTCTTTTTAAACCGCACATTTCATACTACACCGGTAAAGGCACGACAGTTGAATTGTCAGTGCCTCTGAAATTGCGGTTTATGTAAAAAATACCATTGGCGGGCTGTGACACGCGGGGCGGCGATTCCGCAGGAACGAGTACAGTCACTGACGATGGGAGCAACAAGGGCAGTTAAACGCGCTGTGCTGTCTGAAGTCGAAATGCATGATGGCATGGTCATTAGCATGTTCACATACTAATGACCGCGTCATCATGCAAAAGCATCGACGATGCTTTAAAACATTTCGACAAGTTCACAGCGCGTTCTGCTCTTGGCGAGCAAGGAAACAGTGACTGTTCGTGACGAGGACAAGCAGTCCCCGTGTGTCACAGCCCGCCAATGAGTAATATTAAAATATGATACCGCAATTTCAGGAGGTACTGATGGATTCAATTTACATTTATGATGGCCAGTTCGCCACCGGCGATGCCGGCTTCGACATGATCAGAAGCGCTGCAGCCAGACACTGCGCAGAAAACGGCATTGAATTCGACTACGATAGATCCGAAATCACCAGAGACGAGAAAGGCAAGCCCTACTTCGTCGACATGGATCTGGAGTTTTCTCTTTCCCACACAGGCAAGATGTGGATGTGCATGTTTTCTGACAGACCCTGTGGACTTGACATACAGGAAATGAGAAAATGCGATCACGAGGCCATATCCCAAAGATACTATCTTGACGACGAGCAGCAATATGTGAGTGAAAATGGCTTGGATGGTTTCTTCCATATATGGGTTAGAAAAGAGGCCTACTGCAAGATGACCGGCGAGGGTATGTTCGGCAATATGCCGTCGGTAATGGAAGACTCGGGCACATTTGACGGCAAGGATTACTGCTTCAGAGAGATAGAGATTTCGGACAGTATGAAATGCGCCATATGCAGCGAAGATGCCAGAGACTATGAAATGAGGATATTAGGATGATAAAGTTTACTTTTTTGTCGGAAAACAAGACGGACGACCCGGCCTGCGACGCAGAGTTCGGCCTGTCCGTATACATAGAGACACCTGCTATGAACATTTTGTTCGATACGGGCGCCTCCGATCTCTTTGAGAAAAATGCCCGCAGAAAGCACGTTGACCTGGAAGACGTAGACGCCTGCGTCATCAGTCACGGCCATTACGACCACACCGGCGGCGTACCCAGGTTCACCGTCCTGAACGATAAAGCTCAGGTGTACATCCATAAGAACGCCTTCAGGGAAACCTACGGCACCACCAGGGGCAAGATGGACAAACATCCATGCAGCATTTTGTGGACCGAGGAGGAAAAAGAACATGTCAGGACTAGACTGACACTGACAGACGGGCCATGCTGGCTGACTGACGATATAGTCGTGTCCGGGACCATACCTGATGTGCCGGGCAGTGCGCCTACGGAGAAATTCTATATCAAGGATATCGACGGCGTTCTGAACCCTGATCCCATGGATCACGAACAGTTCCTGGCCATCAGAAACGGCAGCGAGGGGGTTTTCGTGTTTTCCGGCTGCAGCCACAAAGGTGTCATAGCGGCTCTTGATTATGCGAAAAAGTTATTCCCTGGAGAGCGCATCGCAGGTCTCATAGCAGGCATGCATCTTTTCGGCGCCACAGACGAAGTGAGACGGGAAGTCGTTGACAAGGTCATGGCCGAAGATCCGGATATGGTAGCGCCTGTCCACTGCACGGGCATAGACGCCATCATCATGCTGAAGGAGCGCTTAGGCGACCGGTGCATAGTGCCATCGGCAGGGAGCAGCTATGAATATTGAAGATACTGCCGCCAGGAAGCTTACGGAGCGGAGCATGTCAGTGGTGGAACTGACCAACTACCTGGCTAAGAAAGGCTTTCCGCAGGAAGACGTCAGCAGAGTTATCGCTATGCTTAAGGAAGACGGCTATCTTAACGACAGCCGTTTTTGCAGGGAGTACTTCGAGTACGCATTCGGCAGGAACAAAGGTAAGCGCAGGGCTTTTGCCGAGCTTCGCAAGAAGGGCGTCGATGCCGACGTTATGGAGAATGCTTTCGATGATTACGAGGCTGAGGACGACGTGGATTTCAGCGAAGAGCGTATGGCCAGGGCTGAGGCTGCCAAGATACTTCGCATGGCTGATCTGACCTGGGATGATCCCGTGTCGGAAAAGATCCGCGGGCGCATAGCCAGAAAACTGGACAGTTACGGATATTCGTCGACTGTCATTTATGAAATACTAGGAGAACTTAAATATGAGCTTCGATGAAAGAACCAGATTACTTATAGGCGATGAGGGTGTTGACAGGCTGGCAGGAGCCAGGATACTGGTTTTCGGCTTAGGCGGCGTGGGCGGATACGTCTGCGAGGCCCTGGCCAGAGCAGGAGTCGGCGCCCTTGATATAGTAGATAATGATGAAATCGACGAGACTAATATAAATCGTCAGATCATAGCCACAAGGGACACCATAGGCAGGGAGAAAATAAGAGTTATGATGAACAGGATAAGGTCCATAAATCCCAATTGCAAATTAACCGGATACGATTGTTTCTATCTGCCGGATGATGATTCTGCCGGACTTTTCGATTTCAGCAATTTCGACTATGTGGTAGACGCCATCGATACTGTGGCCGCCAAGGTGGACATCATCGCCCGTTGCAAAGATGCAGGGACGCCGGTGATCTCAGCCATGGGCACCGGGAACAAAATGGATGCCGGCCGGTTTCAGATCGCGGACATTTCCAAGACCAGCGTCTGCCCTTTGGCGAGAGTCATGCGCAAGGAGCTTCGCGACCGCGGGATCACTGATGTGAAAGTTTTGTTCTCTAAAGAAGAGCCGGTAAAGACCGGCCAGAGGACCCCCGGAAGCATTAGCTACGTTCCGCCTGTAGCGGGATTGCTTATGGCCGGACAGGTAATAAGGGATATTTTGAACGAAAAACACTAAAAAACACCGTTTGAATTGCCATTATTTACAGAATCAACATAAAACCGTACTATAATGGACTAGTGCCTGTGAAGAAGGGCACCGCTATTATAAAAATAAACGTCTTCGAGGAGGAAATAATGAAGAAATATTTAGCTGAATTTATTGGGACTTTAGCTTTGGCACTGATCGGCTGCGGAACGGCAGTTGGAGCCAACGCTTTGTTCACGGCACTGGGCATGGGATTGCCTGTGGCTTTCACGACATTGACCATCGCAGTAGCATTTGGCGTTACTTACATCGCCATGTACTACGCTTTCGGAAGCGTTTCCGGATGCCACCTGAACCCGGCAGTTTCTCTTGCTGTTTTGATCAATAAGGGAATGGGAGTCAAGGACTTCTTCGGATATATCATCGCACAGTTAGTCGGAGCTGTTGCAGGAGCAGGACTTCTGGCACTGTTCGTTCAGGGAAGAACTTCTCTAGACGCTTGCGCTTACGGAGATTCAAGTACTTTCGGAATCACTATCTGGATGGCTCTTGGACTTGAACTTGTAACATCATTCCTGTTTGTACTGGTATTCCTGGGAGCTACTGACAAGAAGGAAAAGACTGCTGTCAGCGGTATCGTCATCGGACTTGCGCTGGTTGCCGTTTATCTGTTCTCAGTCCCGTTCACAGGCGGCGGAGCCAATCCGGCAAGAGCATTCGGACCTGCTATCGTACAGCTGAGCACAGCCATTACTCAGGTTTGGGTATTCATCGTTGGACCGCTGGTTGGTGGTATACTTGCAGCACTTGTTAATAAGATCTTCAGAGGAGAGCCGAAGGAAGCTAAGACAATCGAAGAGAAGAAAACTGATGCTAAAGCAAAGAAAGAGAATCCTATTGAAGCAGCTATCGCAGCTGATGAAGAGGATGACGATGCTGAAGAGGCTGAAGAAGATACTAAGGAAGACGCAAAAGACGAAGAGAAAGTTACTGAGTAATTTGCAGGATTTTACAGAGCATCTGGCGTACAGGTGCTCTTTTTTTCTTGCAATGAATGGCCTGCGGGGTTAGAATAAGGTAATTCAGAAGGAGGATCCATGGGGAAAATCGACGATAGAAAATGCCTGACAATAATAGTAGAGGTAGTGGTCATATATCTGGTGACCTTCGCTCTTGGAGCTATGGCGCTTATGCCGGCCCTGACTGCCGCCACAGACATGAGCACCAACTCTGTCACCGTTATCAGCAGTCTGGCTGTTGATGCGGTACTTATAGTGGTATTTTTGTTATTGTTCAAAGATCTGGATCCTTTCGGAGGCAAGCCGGGCATCTCAGTAAGACATGAGACACCATTTATAGTGGCAGGACTGGTGAGTTTTTTGCTCCTTGGCATTCTGACGGGGACGATCCTCGCTGGTCTCATGCCGGAAAACTACAGTGAGTATTCGTCGGCCTTCGGCCTCGGGACCGGTAACATGGGTATCATAGAGATCCTGTGGTTGGTGGTTGCGGCGCCTGTTGCCGAAGAGATCATGTGCCGTGGAGTCGTATTCAAGGCGGTCAGATCCGGACATGGGTTCTGGCTTGCGGCTATCATTTCATCTCTGCTATGGGCCGTGATCCATATGGACCTGATCCAGGGAATAAGTACGTTCATACTGGGCCTGTTACTGGCCCTGCTCATGGAAAAATTCGGCAGTCTGTGGGTCTGCATAGGAGCCCACATGCTGAATAATGTTATAGCGATTCTGCCATCTGATGTATTTACCCTGCCCAATGAACTGAAGTACCGGGTCATAATGGCTGTGGCCGTGACAGTAGTAGTGCTGGCTCTGACCAGGGCCCTGGCAGTACATAAGACCGATGTTCCGGATGCGGACACCGGCATATCTATAATCTGAAAGAAGGAATAGTTAATGAACTGGTCATTAATAGCAGGCCCGATAATCGGTGCCATAATTGGATATTGTACGAATTATATAGCAGTCAAGATGCTTTTCAGACCTCTGGAGCCCATATATGTCTTCGGAAAAAGGCTGCCATTCACCCCTGGCATAATCCCCAAGAGTAAAGACCGCATAGCCGTTGCCGTGGGCAACGCCGTAGGCGGAGGTCTGCTGACACAGGAAGCCCTGGAGAAGACTTTGTTAGCGCCGGAACTTAAGGAAAAACTCCGCCTGAGGATCAATGCTGTCATCCGCAAGGAATCTCAGGATGAACGGCTTGTCCGCGACGTCATAATCTTCTATGTAGACGGAGACGAATTCGACGGTATGCTGGAGAAGGGTGAGGATAAGGTCGCCAGCGTCATAGCTCAGAAGGTCATTGAAATGGACATAGGCAGGCTGGTCGCTGACGAGGCTATCAACGCCATCAAGGAACAAAGGGTAGGCTCTGTGGTTACCAGGCTATTTAGCGACGAGTTTCTCTACACGCTGATATCGCCAATAAGCGATAAGGTAGACGCTATGGTCAAGGAACGTGGCGTGGAACTTGTGAAACAGAAAATCCACGAGGAGTTCCAGTCCTTCGAGGAGAAGACTGTGGGCGATCTGTTTACGGCCATCGAAAAGTCCGGTATAGATGTGGGGCAGTCTATGGTCAACGCTTACGAAGTGTTTATAAAGAAGCGCCTTGAATCTATACTGAAGAATATTGATATTGCTCAGATCGTCAAAGATAAGATGGATTCCATGGATGCGGGCGAAGTTGAGGAACTTGCGCTGTCAGTAATGAAGAAGGAACTCAATGCCATCGTAAATCTGGGAGCGTTGATAGGATTTATACTTGGCTGTGTCAATATCTTCTTTAACCTGTAGTTGCGTCGTCGTGCGGTTACATTATGAGAAAGCCTGTAGCCGTAGTGGGAGTGCTGTTCCTGTGCTTCCCTGTCAGTATAGTTTTGCCTTTGATAGCAGGAGCTTATGCGGGAAGCCTGGTACCGGCCATAGGAAGAAAGGAGAAGCGTGGAGATGAGAAAAATTAAGAGAGTCAGATTTTTGTGGACGATAATCAAACGCACCCATGCCGAACGTCTTGTTTACAGTTTGTTGGTTTCGGTTTTTGTAAGCGCATTGATCCTTTGCCTTGTGGAGCCGGACATCAACAGATACGGGGATGCTTTGTGGTACACATGCGTCAGTATTTTTACCATAGGATTTGGAGATTTTGCAGCGGTAACGGTAATAGGCAGGATCGTCACCATAGTAGTGACGCTTCAGGCTCTGCTGGTGCTTGCCATAATACCGGGCATAGTTACCAGCTATTATATTGATGTCGTAAAGGAAAATCGAAAAGAATCTGTTACCTTGTTTATGGATAAATTAGAGCGGTTACCTGATCTTTCCAGAGAAGAACTTGAAGAAATATCAGAACGAGTCAGACAAATGACAAAATAGGCGCAGCAGAACCAATAAAATAATCGCCTCACAAGACTACCGGGACTGTAGAGAAAGAAAACTCACCGGTTTCCTGTGAAGCGATATTTTCAATTGTTAACAGGCTTTCTGATCTGCCGCGTTGTTACTGCGAAAAAGATCTTCTATGGCCTTTTCCAGATAATCGGCTATGACTTTATGGCCCTTGCCATTTGGATGCATGCCGTCTAAGCATACCAGAGATTCATAGTCCGGCTGTTGGAGGACTGCACTCCTTATGTCGATGACAGGCACATTCTGTTCCCTGGCTATTTCATTTACCATATCATTGTATCCCTCATGCCAGCGGTATATGTATTCCTTGTCGCCCTTAAGAAACTCAAGGATGTTGTCTTTATCAAGTCCCTTTGATACCCAGCCGAAGAATTTATCAGCTACAAGAGGAGGAAGAGACATCATTACAGGCGTGCTGCCTGCGGCTCTTACCCTGGCTATCATGGAAAGATAAAGCTGTCTGAATTTATCTAAGGGAACCAGAGGCAGATGTTCATCCTGCGGAGTTTCCGCGATCTCATTCCACAAAAGGTCACAGTCGTTGCCGCCGAATTCCAACAGAGTATAGTCATAGTCACCCAGAGTATCCTCATGTTTATTCATTATTTCAGAGCCCTTGACTGTGGTGCTTCCGAATTTAGCGAAGTTCTTGATTTTAACGCCGGTATCTGCGGAAGTCAGGTTGATGAAGCTATCTTTCAGGAAGACATACTTCCCCTTTGCTTCGTCGAAAACCACTCCCTTGGTGATCGAATCACCGAAAACGCATATATTCATTCTAATTACCCCCTTACGAGATATTAAATACTTTATAATCTGATATTGAATATTATATTTAAGAATATCGAAAATGTCAACACGTTATTGCAAAAAAACTTAAAAAGTTTTATAATATCATCATATAAATTATTAAGGGGAGCAACTATGGAAAAGATAGAAGAACTGAAGGTGAAACTGAAGGAGTCCAGACCGGAGAAATGGGAACAGATCCCGGACATCGATCTCTACATGGATCAGGTCATCAGCTATATGACCAGACAGCACATCGGACTGGAACTGGACGACGATGAGGAGTCGCTGACTTCAGCGATGATAAACAACTACATTAAAAGCGGCCTTTTGCCAAGGGCCCACGGCAAGAAGTACGACCGTGAGCACATTGGATATCTTACAGCCATCTGTCTTCTGAAGCAGGTCCTCAGCGTAGGCGAGGCCGGCGTGCTTCTGTCCAACCAGATGGAGCACCGCAGCATAGAAGATTTCTATAACAATTACAACAAAGTCCTCGATGAGGAGTATAATAAGGTAGCGGACAGCATCAAGGATAATGCTTCCGAGGAAGAACTAGCCCAGGAAGCCCTCAGGCTGGCTGTATCAAGTTACGCTCAGAAACTGGCCTGCAAGAAGATCTTGGATGATATAACGCCCCATGAAGATGAGGAGGGTAAGAAATGATAGGAAGAAAACCCAAGAAAACAGCTCTTGTTTATTTTTCCCTCAACGGAAATACCGATTATGTGGCTAACAGAATAGCCGAGGAAATCGGAAATCAGGCTGACCTGGACGTTATCCGTCTGGAGCCTAAGAAGCCCTATGTGGACAAGGAACCTATGAAATTCGTCAAAGGCGGCGCCGCGGCAACCTTCGGAGCCAAGCCTGAACTGAAGGCTTACGACTTCGAGCCTAAGGAATACGACACGATAATTTTCGGGACCCCTGTGTGGGCCGGAACCTTCGCTCCGCCACTGCGGACCTTCATGCTGGCACATAAACTAAAAGGCAAAAATATCGCTTTGTTCATCAACAGCTCCTCAGGCAATGTGGACAAGTGCCTTGCCAAACTGGATAAATACCTGAAAAAGACAAACCTGATAGCTACCCTCAGCCTGGTGGATCCATTGAGATCCATGAGCACCGAAGACCTGGAGGAAATCAGAAAGTTTGCCAGGGAGATACTGGAGAATAAAGAATGAAAGAGTTAGCATTGACCCCCGACAAACCCTTTGTCAACAACGTAGACGTGACGGTCTACGACTTTCCCAAGGGCAGGGAAGAAAGTCGGCGGAAGCGCTGCGGCATAACCGTAGAGTTTGCCGAAAGCGACGTAGCGGACCTGCAGGGCCAGGGCATGGACTACGAGGCGGCTATTGAATATTACAAAAAGTACATTTACGATCTTGTCACGGCTAACATCGGCCCAGACTGGCAGTGTGTGGAAGGCTGGGACAAGGTCATGGAAATAGTAGAAGACCACGTGAAGGCATATTATTAAAAATTGCAGGCGGGCTCAGGTCCGTCTGTTTTACTGCTTGCCTTGTGTGGTATAATAATTCTGTGCCTCGGGTACGCCCCGGCACTAATCAACAAAGAAAGAGATGGTTATTTTATGGCAAAAGTTGATATTTTCTCCGGCTTTCTTGGAGCCGGCAAGACGACACTTATCAGGAAACTCATTGAGGAAGCCTACGGTGACGAGCAGATCGTCCTCATCGAGAATGAGTTCGGCGAGATCGCAGTAGACGGCGGGTTTCTGAAGGATACAGGCGTCAAGATAAATGAAATGAGCGCAGGCTGCATTTGCTGCACACTGGTGGGAGACTTCGGAAAAGCCCTGAATCAGGTCATCGACCAGTACGACCCGGACAGGATCCTCATCGAGCCTTCCGGCGTAGGCAAACTCAGCGACGTTATAATCGCGGTCCAGGATCTGAAAAACGACAGGATCCAGCTCAACGGCTTTACAACAGTTGTAGACGCCAAGAAATGCAAGATGTATATGAAGAACTTCGGAGAGTTTTTCAACAACCAGATAGAAAACGCAAGCTCGATAATTCTGAGCCACACAGACGGTCTGTCACAGGGCAAACTGGATCAGTGCGTTGCTGTACTTCGCGAGCATAATGCGGAGGCGTCTATTGTGACGACACCGTGGGACGAGATCAAGGGCTCGCAGATCCTTGAGATCATGGAACAAAAGAAAACTTTGTCGGCGGAGCTTGAGCATCTGCGTGAGGAAGCATATAAGGAGCAGGCTGAGCATGAGGCCGAGCATGAACATGAAGGTCATGAGCATCATCACGATCACCATGAACATGAGCATCACCATGATCATGACGACCACGATGAACATGAGCATCATCACGACCACGACCATGATGAACACGAGCATCATCATCACCATCATCACGACGGTCATCATCATGCAGATGAGGTCTTCGAAGACTTCGGGGCCGAGACTACTCATAAATATACTAAAGATCAGATCCGAAAAGCCCTGGAAGGCCTGCAGAATATAGCGGAAGTAGGACAGGTACTGAGAGCCAAGGGCATCGTAGAAGGCGAAGACGGACAGTGGATCCACTTCGACTATGTACCGGGCGAACCGGACGTAAGAACCGGCAGCGCGGAGACTACAGGTATGATCTGCGTCATAGGCGCAGGCATCGATCAGGATCGCATCAAGGAGCTCTTCGGCATGTAAAGACCGGGATCTCGGGATTCGACTTAATGTAAACAGGAGGCAAAATGGAAATACCAGTATATTTGTTTACCGGATTCCTTGAATCAGGTAAGACAACGTTCATACAGGATGCTTTGGAGGGGGACGATTTCAATGCGGGAGAGCGTACCCTCTTCCTTTTGTGCGAGGAAGGCGAGGAAGAATATCACCCTAGCAGATTCTTCGGCACCAATGTATTCTTTGAGAAAATTGAAAATGAGGAAGATATAAACGAGAAACTGCTAAGCAGTCTGCAGAAAAAGCATAAGGTTGAGCGTGTTATAGTAGAGTGGAACGGCATGTGGAACCTGGACAGCCTCTATCAGGCTATGCCTCAGGAGTGGATCACATATCAGGAAATGATGTTTGCTGACGCAACGACTTTCATCACATACAACGACAACATGCGTCAGTTGGTCTTCGACAAGCTGAAGAGCGCTGAGGTAGTCGTGTTCAATCGCTGCGTCCGCGGCGGCTTCGACAAGATGGCCTTTCATAAGATAGTCCGGGTTGCCAACCGTAAGAGCCAGATACTCTACGAGTACGGTCGCGACGATGTGGAAATGGATAATATCCAGGATCCGCTACCCTTCGATCTGAAGGCTCCGGTAGTCACCATCAAGGATGAGGATTACGCCGAGTGGTACAGAGACATCAACGAGGATCAGGATAAATACGACGGTCTGACTATCAAGGTCAAGGGCCGTGCCGTTACAGGCGGCGAGATACCTGACGACAAGTTCGTCTTCGGCCGTCACGTAATGACGTGCTGCGTCCAGGACATTCAGTTCGCAGGCCTGGTCTGCAAGTGGACAAAGGAAGCAGCCAAGCTTGAAAACGGCCAGTGGGTGACTGTCAAAGCAAAGATAAAGGTTGAAGTCGACCCTGTCTATGAGAATACAAAGGGACCTGTGCTCTACTGTACTGAGGTACAGAAAGTAGACCCTGCAGACCCAGAGGTGGCAACATTTTAAGGCGTTGCCGCCTTTTTTTTGCCATGGAAATACTGCCACCGAGGGCCGGACACTAATCCGGGTTCCTTCAGCGACATATTTAGTGTCCCAGATGTCTGTGGCGCCGGTATTTAGTGTCCGGAGTGCCTTATCCGAGGGCCGGACACTAATCTGAGTTCCTTCAGCGGCATATTTAGCGTCCCAGATGTCTGTGGCGCCGGTATTTAGTGTCAGGGGCCCCTTATCCGAGGGCCGGACACTAATCCAAGTTCCTTCAGCGACATATTTAGTGTCCAAGATGCCTGTGGCGCCGGTATTTAGTGTCCGGAGTGCCTTATCCGAGGGCCGGACACTAATCCAAGTTCCTTCAGCGACATATTTAGTGTCCCAGATGTCTGTGGCGCCGGTATTTAGTGTCCGGAGTGCCTTATCCGAGGGCCGGACACTGATCCGAGTTCCTTCAGCGACATATTTAGTGTCCCGGTGATTTTAAACATCATATGTCTACTATTAAATTCCCCCTTACAATTAGTCACAAAAAGGTGTATAATATCATTGGGGTAATTTTGCCCTCTTATTAGTGAAGGGAGATGTAGTGATGTTTGAAGTAGACGACCTGATCATGTACGGAGGAACAGGGGTCTGCAAAGTCGAAGCAATTACTAAACCGGAGTTCGAGGATCCTGACGAAGACAGGCTATATTATGTACTGCAACCGCTTTATCAGAGCGGAACTATATATGCGCCGATAGACAATGATAAGGTCTTTATGAGGCCAGTCATTTCAGAAGACGAAGCCAATGATCTTATAGATATCATGCCTGAAGTGCATACAGAAATATATAAGAGCAGCAGTATACAGCAGCTTTCCAAGCATTATCAGTCAGTAATCGATACTCATAAATGTGTAGATCTCATTAAATTGACTAAGTCTATTCACAAGAAGAAAGTTGATGCTATGAAGCAGAACAGACACTTGGGGCAGATAGACAAGAAATTCCTGAAGAGGGCTGAAGACCTTCTGTTTGGAGAGATAGCAGCAGCTCTGCACATGTCTATGGACGAGGTTTCGGATTATATCGGCAGCAGGATCAACAGCGTATACGAAGAAGCTGAATAAACGATAAAGAAAAGAGGCGCGGGCCTCTTTTTTTATGCAACAAGCATTAGAACTGGTGGAGAACTAAAGTTAAAATCGAGGATTCTTTTGGTAATTTTCGGATGCTCCGCATTACGCGATTCCGCAGGAGCAGATACAGCCATAGCCGCAGACGAGTAAAAAGAACAGCCTAATATGCCGCGATGTTTGATGACGAAACAATGGTGACATATGAGGAACAATGTGCTTGCACAATTGTTCCGACAAAGTCACCATTGGAAATTCTCGTAGAGAATTTCAGAGTTTTCGTCAAGTTCGCGGCATATTCTGTTCTTTACGAGTGAGACTATATGGCTGTTCGCGCACGAGGACAAGCGAAATGCGGAGTATCCGAAAAAAACACTTGACTATATAGTAACTATATACTTTATAGTATAAATAAGCAGGGAGGTGCTTATTTATGAAATTGAGATTCCATACAAAGTTATCTTATGGAATCGGGGGAGTTGCTGACAATGCAATGTACACGCTGGTCGGAACATTCCTCTTATTTTTCCTGACATCAGTAGCCGGAATCAGGCCGGCGGCAGCAGGGACCATCGTCGCCCTGGGATCAGTGTGGGAAGCCATGTGCGGCCCGGTCACGGGATTCCTCTCCGACAACACATGCTCGCGCTTCGGAAAGAGAAAACCTTTCCTCATGGCCGCGGCCTTTCCTGTAGCCATAGTCACAAGCCTTTTGTTCACGGCCATAGACGCAAGCTATACCGTGAAGATAATATATTATACCGCCATGACGCTGCTATTCTGGCAGGCCTTTGCGCTGTTCTTTGTGCCATATATGGCCTGGGGCTCAGACCTGACCGAGGATTACCACGAAAGAACGGTACTGAGATCATACGCATATCTGTTCAACCAGGTAGGCATGGCCCTTGGAATGGTTTTGCCGACCATAATGGTCGACTGGCTCATGAACATGGGCAGATCTGTCGAGACGTCCTGGTCAATGCTGGGCATAGTCGTAGGCGTACTCAGCGGAGGAGCTCTGCTCATCTGCGCCCTGACTATCAAGAAGAGCGATGTGAAAAACTTCGTGAAGGACCCAAATCGGGAAAAGGTATTCACAGCCAGGAAGATCGCCTGCATGTTCAGGGAATATTTAATGATCCTGAAACTCAGGCCCATCAGATTCATAATCGGCGCCAGCCTTTTGTACCTGGTAGCCAACACATTCTTCTCATCGGACAGAGTTTACTATTTCACGTATAACCTGGGATTATCGGCAGGGCAGATCTCCTTGATAATGCTGGTAATAACCATCGTGGGCATAGCTCTGACGCCGGTGGTTGCGTTCATCTGCGGATTATCCGACAAGAAAGACGTATTCATGATAGGCGTAGGAGCCACAGGAGTGATGCTCATAGGAGCCAGATTCATCGGCGTGGATTCATTCATGGCCTGCTGCGTTCTGTGCTTCATATATTCCATAGGCAACACCTGCTACTGGCAGCTGATGCCGTCTATGATCTACGACGTCTGCGAGGCAGAAGAACTGGCATCCGGCGAGAAACATTCCGGGCAGGTCATCTCGCTGCAGGCTTTGTCTGAATCAGTTTCCACGGCCGTAGGCTCTCTGATCCTGGGCATAATACTTCAGACGGCGGGCTTCAACGAGAGCGTCCATGCACAAAGCGATATGGCTCTGTCATGGGTCAGCAACTGCTTCACGCTGCTGCCGGGGATCTGCATGATCCTGGTGGCTGTGGTCATCGCCAATCACCCTATCAACAAGCACAGCTTCCAGCGCATAATGGATGCTCTGGAGAATCGCGCAAAGGGCATAGAAGTTGATCTGAAGGAATTCGAGGATGTCTTCGGGAAGAAATTTGTAAAGCACAATAAAAAACACTGACGGCAGAACCGACAGTGTTGCTGGCAGAAATCAAAGGACACGGACCGAAACCTTGACCATATAATGGTAGTACCCATTGACTGAAAGGTCGTCTAAGATAAGATCTTCGTAAAGAGAATCATCTAGTTGCAGGTGATTCTCTTTCGCGTATGCGATCAGTTTCTTGCACAGTTCCAGAACTTTATCATAGCCGTGATCGTCGTAGATGGTCAGATAGCGGCCTTTGGAGTCCACATAGACATCCTTATAGCCGGAGGATCTGAGAGAATCCTTGTCGACGACCGTATAGAACTTAGAATAGTGGTAGCTGTTCTCTTTGACGCCGTCCACAGGGATCATGCCTCCGATAGCATGGGCGCTGGAAAGATCAAGACTGCGGCAGTAACTGAAATGCTCCGAGACTGCTTCCGCAACATCGCGCTCATCCTCGGGCCCCGTATAATCGGTTATGACCAGATATTCTTCATCGATATCCTCGAAGGCGATCTCCCCCAGATGAGCGTGGATCCCCTCTTCTGTAACATCGATTTTCTCGTCTATATAGCGCCTGGCAAATTCCAGCCGGCGAATACCCTGATCTATGTCATCACGCCTGTCGTTGAGCAGCTTAATGAGAGCCTCCGGCGACCGGTTGGCCATGTGCGCCTTGATGTCCTTCAGAGGCACCCGCAGCTCCTTGAACATAGTCAGGACCTCGAAGGTCTCCAGCTGAGTAAAGGAATAATAGCGGTAGCCGTTTTCCCCTGTATATTCAGGCTTGAAGATGCCGATCCGGTCATAGTAAAAGAGCGTCTGCTTGCTGACGTTGAAAAGCCTGGCAAATTCACCTGTTGTAAAATAATCTTTGTTCTTCTTCATGTGACCATTATAGCACAGTGAAAGGCTCCTGGCAGAAGTTTTTACGGTTTACCTTCATGGCGGCAAATGGTATAATAGATGTGCTGACCGGAGGTAGAAAAAGTGAAATACATAGAAATAAATATAGAAACATCGGAGACCGGCATCGAGCTGATAGTCGCAAGGCTTCTGGCCCTGGGCATAGACAATACCGAGGTGACGGATCCCCACGATATACAGGAGATAATGGAACAAAAGGAAACCTATGCATGGGATTACATTGATGACAGTGTGGTTGAGAAAATGCAGGAGGCGCCTGTCGTCACAGTTTATCTGGAGGAGGGCTCTGCGGGTCTTGAGAAAGCAAAGGAAATCAGGGCGGATATGGCCGATATGGTCGTGGCTGCTGCTACGGGAGCCTACGGTCCGGGGACTGACGGAAAGGGCGTAGACCTGGGGTCCATGAAGATCCTCGTAAACGACAGAGACGATTCTCAGTGGAAAGACAAGTGGAAGGAATACTTCAAGCCTTTCAGAGTTTCAGAACACATAGTGATCAAACCTACATGGGAAGAATATACGGGGGAACCGGCCGACCACATTCTGGAAATAGATCCGGGCATGGCTTTCGGTACGGGCACCCACGAGACCACTTCCATGTGTATAGAAATGATAGAGAAATATCTGAAACCGGGGGACAAAGTCCTGGACGCCGGCTGCGGCTCGGGAATACTGACCATAGCGGCCATCCTTCTTGGAGCCGGTCAGGCTCTCGGTGTGGACATAGACAGGGAAGCCGTTCGTGTGGCCAATGAAAACATTGTCAAAAATCATGTAGAGGATCACGCCACGGCTCGCTTCGGCGACGTGACTGAAGGTGTGGACTTCCGGGGAGACCTGGTAGTAGCTAACCTTATGGCGGAACTGGTATGCATGATATCGCCCGATGTGCCTGCCCATCTCGTAGACGGCGGCATATACATTTCTTCAGGAATACTGACTGAGAAAGAAGACATGGTCAAGGCGGCCCTTAAGGGAGCAGGTTTTGAGATAGTCGAGATAGATCGAAAGGGAGAATGGTGCTGCATAGTAGCGAGGAAGGGGAAATAATGAAAGTTGCATTCCATACTTTAGGCTGCAAAGTCAATCAGTATGAGACAGAAGCCATGAAAGAGCAGTTTGCCCGTGGCGGATACCAGATAGTAGGCGAAGATGATTTCGCTGACGTATACGTAGTAAACACCTGCACGGTGACTAATATGGCCGACCGCAAATCGCGGCAGTTCATAAGGCACGCAGGAAAAATAAATCCTGATGCTGTAGTGGCTGTCACAGGCTGCTACGCGCAGATGAAGCCCGACGAAGTGTCCGCTATAGAAGGCGTGGAGATAGTTGCCGGGACAGACGAGAAACATCACATGCTCGATTTTGTTAACGATTACATGACGCAGCATGCCGCGACCATCAGCATCAAACCCTACGACCAGCTGTCAGAATACGAAGACCTGGGCGTAATAGATGCCATGGAATCCCGTACCCGCGCATTCATAAAGATACAGGAGGGATGCAATCGATTTTGTTCCTACTGCGTCATACCCTATGCAAGAGGTCAGGTCCGCAGCAGAGACGAGGGCGAGATCGTCCGCGAAGTCCGCGGGCTGGTGGACAAAGGTTACCGTGAGATAGTCCTGACAGGCATAAATACGGCCCTTTACGGGGCAGACAAAGGCGAGCTGGCCATAGAGCCACTCATAGCCAGACTCAACGCCATAGAAGGAGATTTTCGCATCAGACTCAGTTCTCTGGAACCGACAGTCATCGATGCGGAGTTCGTCAAAGGGCTCCTGGGATATGAGAAACTGTGTCACCACCTGCATCTGTCGATCCAGAGCGGGTCCGACAGGATCCTGGGATTCATGGACAGACACTATTCCAGAGAGGATTACCTGGAGATCGTCAATGTGCTCAGGGACTTTGATCCCCACTACGGGATTTCCACAGATATAATAGTAGGCTTTCCGGGAGAGACTGAAGAGGATTTCCAGGATAGCGTTGCAATGACTCGCCAGGCGCAGTTCTGCAAGGTACACGCCTTCAAATATTCCATGCGCAGCGGTACCAAAGCCGCGGAAATGGGCGACCAGATCCCGGGAGAAGTGAAAAACCAGCGTAGCGAAGAACTGATAGAGGCGGCGGAATCGACTGCGGAGCATTTCTTTGATGACTGCGTCGGAGACAGCAGGCGGGTGCTCTTCGAGACCTGTGAAGATAAGATGATCACCGGATACACGGACAACTATATCAAGGTTTATGCGGAAGGTGATGAAACTATGTTTAATGAGCTTTGCGAAGTAAGGCTGTTAAAGAAATATAAAGACGGAATGCTCGGCGAGATAACGCACGGGCAGGAAAGGAGCAGATAATGGCAGATTGTATTTTTTGCATGATAGCAAATCATGAGATACCTACCGATGTGGTTTATGAAGATGATAAGATCATCTGCTTCCACGACGCAGAACCTCAGGCCCCTGTCCATGTTCTGGTGATACCGAAGAGACACATAGAGTCTCTGGATGATGTTACTGAAGATGATCAGGAACTTCTCGGATATATCATGTTCAAGATCCACGAGATCGCTGCAGATCTGGGCTTGGAAAACGGATACAGAGTAGTCAGCAATAACGGCGAAGACGCTTTCCAGACCGTCAAACATCTTCACTTCCACATTCTTGGAAAACGTAAGATGACCTGGCCACCAGGCTGATTTTCCGCGGCTTCAGTGTTGATTTTCCGCGGTTTTCAAAAAACAACTTGCTATATCTCCGCAAAAATAGTATAATTATCACCGTTATAGGCATAAGTCTATCCACAGCTTAATATTTCAATTAAGGCAGGAGGTGAATCGGGATATGGCACAGGTAATCGTAAGAGAAAACGAAAGCTTGGAGAGCGCTCTGAAGAGATTCAAGAGATCATGCGCAAGAGACGGCGTAATGGCAGAAGTTAGAAAAAGAGAGCATTATGAAAAGCCAAGCGTGAAGAGAAAGAAAAAGTCTGAAGCCGCAAGGAAAAAGGCTAAGAAATACTAGTCTTTTAGGCCATTTAAACCATGTAGAAACGAGGTGATATAAATGGGCTTAAAAGAAGAATTGATGAGCGACTTCAAGGAGTCGATGAAAGCTCACGATGAGATAGCTAAGAACACTATCAGTCTTGCCAGAGCTGCTATCAAGCAGTACGAGGTAGACAACAGAGAAGAACTTGACGAAGCCGGCATAGTAGCAATTCTGCAGAAGCAGATCAAGATGCGTAAGGATGCCCTCGCCGATTTTGAAAAAGCTGGAAGGAAAGACCTGTTTGACGCATATAACGCGGAGATAGACGTTCTTAAGAAATACATCCCTGAGCAGTTATCGAAAGAAAAGATCGCTGAAATTGTCAAGGAGACTGCTGCTTCCCTGAACATTGAGAAGGGCAGGCAGAACATGGGCAAACTCATGGGTCCCGTTATGGGCAAGGTCAAAGGCCTCGCCGATGGCAATGATGTGAAAGAAGTCGTTATGAAATTTCTTTCCGAAGAATAAAGACGAATTATGGCTGGGCATTGGCGGTAACGCTGTTGCGCAGCCATTTTTACTATAAGGAGATACTATTTGAGCAACGAATTACGCAAGATTAAGATCGACGATACCATAGATATGGAAGACCTTTTCGGCAACCTTGACGCCAACCTTGATATAATCAAGGAAAGCACAGGCGTAGAGATAATCCAGCGGGATGATTGCCTGTTATTGAAGGGCGAGAAGCCGGAAATGGCTGAGGAAATACTCAGAGAACTGATTACTCTGGTCAGGAGCGGCGACACCATCGACGCGCAGAAGGTCAACTACATAGTTTCCCTGAAAGAGAGCGGACTCTCCTACAGCGAACAGAAAGTCAGCAAGGATGTCATTTGTTTTACCACCAAGGGCAAGCCTATCAAACCTAAGACCATAGGCCAGAAGGAATACGTAAACAGCATTAAAAACAGAGACGTAGTCTTCGCCATCGGCCCTGCGGGAACGGGTAAGACGTATATTGCCGTGGCTATGGCCATCAGCGCATTCAAGAACAAAGAAGTACAGAAGATAATTCTGGCAAGACCGGCCGTTGAAGCCGGTGAAAACCTGGGATTCCTGCCGGGAGATCTGCAGGAAAAGGTAGATCCTTACCTGAGACCTTTGTACGATGGACTTTATGACATTCTCGGCAGAGAGAATGCCACGAGACTTAAGGAGAAGGAAGCCATAGAGGTAGTGCCTCTCGCATACATGCGAGGCCGTACCCTGGACGACGCCTTCATAATACTGGATGAGGCCCAGAATACCACTCAGGAACAGATGAAGATGTTTCTGACCAGAATGGGTTTCGGTTCCAAGGTAGTCGTCACCGGAGACGTGACTCAGATCGACCTGCCAAAGGGCAAGAAGAGCGGCCTTGTAGAGGCCAGTCACATTCTGAAGGGCGTCAACGGTATCGATTTCTGCTACCTGACAGACGTAGACGTAGTGCGCCATGAGATGGTCAAGCGCATAATCAAGGCTTACGACAGTTATTATAGAAGCAAGCCGGGGGACAAGGAATAATGAAGATATATTTTGACGACGAAGAACAGGTGTCAGAAGACATACTGGCCACTATGGAAAAAGCCGCAGACCTTTGCGTTACCGGGGAAGGCCTGGACGCAGGCATCTGCGAGGTCAGTGTATCCTTTGTGAGCCAGGACGAGATCCATGACCTGAACCGGGAGTATCGCGGCGTAGACAGCGTCACGGATGTCCTGTCATTTCCACAGTATGAAGACACGGCGGACATGGTCGGCGATGTCATAGAACTGGGCGATGTGGTCATCTGCCGGGACAGAGCCGCCGAGCAGGCCGAGGAGTTCGGCCACAGCTTTCAGCGGGAGATCATATATCTCTTCACCCACAGCATTTTGCACCTGCTTGGCTACGACCACATGACAGAGGCCGACAAGAAGGAAATGCGCGGCCGCGAGGAAGAAGTCATGAGCGCCCTGGGCATCGGGAGGCAGTAATGGATAAAAAAGAATTATACAGAGAGGCTAAGGCGGCCATGGTCAATGCCTACGCGCCTTACTCGAATTTTACCGTAGGAGCGGCCCTTTTAACTAAGAGCGGCCGGGTCTTCACGGGCGTCAATGTTGAAAATGCCTCATTTGGGGCTACTATATGCGCCGAGCGTACGGCCTGTGTCAAGGCTGTATCCGAGGGGCACAAAGATTTTGCCGCCATTGCCATTGCCTCAAGCCGAGGCGGGGCGCCTATGTGCGGCATATGCAGACAGTTTTTGTCGGAGTTCGCGCCGGACCTGAAGGTAATAACCGGGGACGACGAAGATCACCTAATTGTAACGGAGCTCACAGAGCTCCTGCCTGACAACTTCAGGCTTTAGAAAGGAATTAAATGAAATCAGGATTTATAGGAATAGTCGGACGGCCTAATGTTGGCAAGTCGACTCTGCTCAACCAGATCATGGGGGAGAAGATAGCTATTACTACAGACAAACCTCAGACTACGAGAAACAGCATCAGAGGGATCTATACCAGACACGACGATGGAGACAATGGAGTGCAGATGGTGTTCATCGACACGCCGGGCATTCACAAGGGCCGCAACAAACTGGGTTCAGCCATGACAGACATGGCAGTGAATACCTTTAAAGAAGTAGACGTGATTCTCCTGCTGGTAGACGGACCTATGTCCAAGGGCCCGGGAGACAAATACATCGTAGATATGATGAAGGATGTTAACACGCCTAAGATCCTGGTAGTGAATAAGATGGACACTATGGATCCAGAGGAGTATCTGGAAATATACAACGAATACAACGAGCTGGGCATCTTCGATGACATTTACGGCACATCGGCCCTTAACGGAACCAATGTAGTCGAGCTTTTGTCACGGGTCGAGGAATTTCTGGAGGAAGGACCTATGTACTTCCCTGAGGATATGATAACCGATTATCCGGAGCGTTTCCTGGTCAGTGAAGTCATAAGAGAAAAGGCTCTGCTATACCTGAATGAGGAAGTCCCTCACGGCATAGCTGTGGAGATCGAATCCTTCAAGGAAGAGAAGAACATAAGCAAAATAAGCGCTGTTATTTACTGCGAGAAGAAGTCCCATAAGGGCATCATCATAGGCAAAGGCGGCAAGAAACTCAAGGGTATCGGCAAGGCTGCGAGGCTGGAGCTGGAGGCACTGTTGGGAACAAAAGTGTTCCTGGAGTTGTGGGTGAAGGTCAGGGAAAACTGGCGTGACAGCGATTTCGACCTTGCTAATTTTGGATATAGGGACAGAGACTGATGTATTTGAATTCAGAAGGGATCATATTTCGGCAGACCAAAGCAACCGGCGGCCGCAGGATGATCCTTTTGTTCACAAAGAAATATGGTAAGATCAGCGTGGGCACCAGCATGAGTGAGAAAGCCAGGACCAAGTCCTCTCTTGCCATGCGTCCGTTCACCTATGGCAATTATCAGATTTTCCAGGGCAGGACGTATTACAATCTGGACAAGGCAGACACTATTAAGAGCTTTTACGGCATCGGCGAGGATCTGGATAAATTCATGTATGGTTCCTACGTTCTGGAGCTTACGGAGAAACTGGTACCCGAGGAGCTGGCCCAGCCTGCGATCTTCGATCTGCTCATAGAGTTCATGGAACAGCTGGAACTTCGGAAAAAGAGCTGCGAGACTCTGGTTCTGGCCTATGAAGTCAGGATACTGAAGATACTGGGTATGTTCCCTGAGCTCAGGTCCTGCGTAAGTTGCGGCAGCAAAGAGGAACTTGATTATTTCAGCGTCAGAGACGGCGGGATCATGTGCAGAAACTGCGCTGAAAAACTTAGATCTGAAGGCGAAGATTCATTGATTTATGATGGGAAATTTGGTATAGTAGATATATTGAATTACTTTGCTTCCAATTCACTTGGATCTTTCAGTAAAATTGCCCTGGATGACGGCATAGCAGACAGATTGCAGGTGATTATAAAGGAGTACATCTCATACCATTTAGATGTGGGAAATTTAAAAAGCGAGAGCCTTTTCGCGAAAAATATATAGGAGGTTAATTATGGAGATCACATTGGAAAAAATCGAACTGGTCAAAGACAGAACAGGCGCAACATATAAGGAAGCCAAAGATGCTTTGGAAAAAGCGGACGGAAATGTGGTTGACGCTATCATCGCCATTGAGGAGAATATAGACGAACAGTCTTCATCCAGGAAATTTGGCGAACAGGGGGAAGCCTTGATCGACAAGATGAAAGAGGTCATCAAGAAGGGTAATATTTCTAAGATCGTAGTTAAACGAAACGACGATGTGCTCATCAATATTCCGTTGAATGTCGGTGTGCTCGGCGCAGTAGTCGCTCCATGGGGAATCGTTATCGGAGTGCTGGCTGCTTTCAGTTTCAAATGTAAGATCGAGCTGATCAAGGACGATGGCTCAGTCGTTGACATTACAGATAAGGCCGGCAATATTTACGACGACGCTGTAACTAAGGGCGGCGAAATCTACGGAGGAATCAAGGAGAAGGCTCCTGGAGTCTACGAATCCGTAAGAGAAAAGGGCGGCGACGCTGTAAACAAGGCTAAGGATATGGCGAAGGACGCTACTGATGCTGCCTTCACAGCTGCAGGAAATAAATTCGGCAAATCGTCTTCAGATGATGATATCATCGATATCGATATCTGCGACAAGGATTGCGAAACATGCACCGAGCCTTGCGAGGATCGTTGCGATGACTGTGAATATGATAAATATCACGGTGAAGAAACTAAAGAAGATAATAAAACAGAAGAATAATCATAAATATTAAAGAAAGTTGGTACACTGATCAATGGGTAATGAAGTTACAATGGAAAAAATCGTCGCACTGTGTAAGGGAAGAGGTTTCGTATATCCCGGTTCGGAAATCTACGGAGGACTGGCAAACACATGGGATTACGGTCCCCTTGGCGTAGAATTCAAGAACAACATCAAGAAAGCATGGTGGAAGAAATTTGTCCAGGAGTCCAAATATAACGTTGGCCTCGATGCCGCCATTCTGATGAATCCGAAAACATGGGAAGCTTCAGGACATATAGGCGGATTTTCAGATCCACTGATCGACTGCAAGAACTGCAACTCAAGGTTCCGCGCTGATAAGCTCATAGAAGACTATATGGCAGAAAAGGGAGAAGAAATCATCGTTGACGGATGGCCTAATGAGAAACTGGAGGCATTTATCGCAGATAATGGAATCAAATGTCCGGATTGCGGTAAGACTGACTTTACCAGTATCAGACAGTTCAATCTGATGTTTAAGACATTCCAGGGCGTCACCGAAGACACCAAGTCTCAGATATATCTCAGGCCGGAGACTGCCCAGGGAATTTTTGTTAACTTTAAAAACGTAGCCAGAACTTCCAGGAAGAAGATACCTTTTGGCATCGCGCAGATAGGCAAGTCCTTCAGAAACGAGATCACGCCGGGCAACTTCATCTTCAGGATCAGAGAATTCGAACAGATGGAGCTGGAATTTTTCTGCAAGCCTGGTACGGATCTGGAGTGGTTCGACTATTGGAAGAACTATTGCAGAAACTTCTTGGATTCTCTTGGAATGAATATGGAGAAACTGAGAAGCAGGGATCATTCTCAGGAAGAATTATCTCATTACAGTAATGCTACTACAGACCTTGAGTATCTGTTCCCATTTGGATGGGGAGAACTCTGGGGAATAGCAGACAGAACAGATTTTGACCTGCGCCAGCACAGTAAATTTTCCGGAGAGGAAATGACATTTACTGAAGGCGAAGGTAAAGATAAAGAGACATATATCCCGTATTGCATAGAGCCGTCGCTGGGAGCAGACAGAGTTGCCTTAGCCTTCCTGATCGACGCCTATGATGAAGAAACTGTAACAGATGCCAAGGGCAAGGAAGACACGAGAGTTATCATGCACTTCCACCCGGCACTTGCGCCATTCAAGGCTGCCGTACTGCCACTTGCCAAGAAACTGGCAGATCAGGCTGAGCCTGTATATGACGAGTTGTCCAAGTACTTTAATGTGGACTATGATGTTACAGGATCGATTGGAAAGAGATACCGTAGAGAAGATGAGATAGGTACTCCTTACTGCATTTGCGTCGACTTCCAGACAGAGGAAGACGGATGTGTAACTATAAGAGACAGGGATACGATGGAGCAGACGAGACTGCCTATCGACCAAGTCAGAAGTTATATTGAGGAACGCTTGGAATTCTAGGATTCTAAGCAAGACAAAACAGAGAGGTAGGAAATATGGAAAACAAATTTGTTTATTCATTCAACGAGGGTTCCAAAGATATGCGCGATCTATTAGGAGGAAAGGGAGCCAACCTGGCAGAAATGACCAAGATCGGCCTTCCCGTACCTTTTGGATTCACAGTTACTACGGAAGCTTGCAAGAAGTATTACTCAGACGGTAAGCAGATCGACCAGACCGTGGTCGAGGAAATCAAGATCAAACTCGTAGAACTTGAGAATGTCATGGGAAAGAAATTCGGAGATCCTAAGGATCCTTTACTGGTATCAGTAAGATCAGGAGCGCCGATATCCATGCCGGGTATGATGGACACCATTCTTAATCTTGGACTGAATGATGAGACCGTCATAGCGCTGGCTAAGCTCACAGACAATGAGAGATTTGCCTACGACAGTTATAGAAGATTTATCCAGATGTTCGGAGACGTAGTCCTGGAAGTTCCTATGAAGGAATTCAACAAGATATTCGATGGACAGAAGGCTAAGGTCGGCGCTGAATTTGACGTAGACCTGGGCACTGAAGATCTGAAGACGATAATAGTAGGATATAAGAAGCTGGTCAAGGACACTCTGGGAAGAGACTTCCCGCAGGATCCTCAGGAACAGCTTATGGAAGCCATTACGGCTGTATTCCGTTCATGGGGAAATGACAGAGCTATACTATACAGAAAGCTCAATGACATTTCGGAGTCATTGGGAACAGCAGTAAATGTTCAGTCCATGGTATTCGGAAATAAAGGAAACGATTCAGGCACAGGCGTAGCCTTCACCAGGAGCCCGGTAAACGGCGAGAGAAGTATCTACGGAGAATTTCTTGTCAATGCTCAGGGAGAAGACGTAGTTGCAGGAATCAGGACTCCTAAGCCTATCCATGAGATGGCAGAGTCATTCCCTGAAGCATATAAGAATTTCGAGCACATTGCAGATGTACTTGAGAAGCATTACACGGATATGCAGGACATGGAGTTCACTGTTGAGAACAGCAAGTTATTCATGCTCCAGACGAGAAATGCCAAGAGAACAGCAGAGGCTGCAGTAAACGTAGCCGTTGACATGGTAAATGAAGGCCTCATCGACAAGAAGACAGCAGTCCTCAGAATAGAGCCGGATTTCGTAGAGCATCTGCTTCACCCTCGCTTCGACAGCGATGATGAAGATAAGGCAACACCTATTGCCAAGGGACTTGCCGCTTCTCCGGGAGCAGCTTTCGGAAAGATCTGTTTCCAGGCAAAGGATGCCACAGAACTGGCTGATAAGGGCGAGAAAGCCATTCTCGTTCGTCAGGAGACATCTCCTGAAGACCTGGCTGGAATGGTAGTTGCGCAGGGCATATTGACCGCTCACGGCGGAGTTACATCCCATGCTGCAGTAGTAGCCCGTGGAATGGGCAAATGCTGCGTAGCAGGCTGTTCTGCAGTTGCTATCGATGAAGATGCCAAGGTAATGACCGTAAACGGCAAAAAATATAAAGAAGGGGAGTTCATTTCCCTTAATGGAACTAACGGTAATGTATACGAAGGTATGCTGAAACTGGTACCACCTGATATTTCAGGAAACTTCAATAAGATCATGTCATGGGCAGACGAGATCCGCACTATGAAGGTAAGAACTAACGCAGATACGCCTAAGGACCTGAAACAGGCACTGGTATTCGGAGCCGAGGGAGTTGGCCTTTGCCGTACAGAGCACATGTTCTTCAACGAAGAGAGAATCCCTGCTATCCGCGAGATGATCATAGCGAAAGATGAGAAGTCAAGACGCGTAGCCCTTGCTAAGCTGTTACCTTTCCAGAAGGGCGACTTCAAGGAAATGTATCTGGCCGTAGGCGACAGACCTATGACAGTAAGATTGCTGGATCCGCCGCTACATGAGTTCCTCCCTAAGACTAAGGAAGACATGCAGCAGCTTGCAGAGTCAAGCGGCGTTCCATACGATGTGCTTGTGGCAGAGGCAGAGAGTCTGAAGGAATTCAATCCGATGCTGGGACATCGTGGATGCAGACTTGCAGTTACATATCCTGAGATCGCAGAGATGCAAACGGAGGCTATAATCACAGCTGCTATCGAAGCATCGGCAGAGCTGGGCAAGGACATCGTTCCTGAAATCATGATACCTCTCGTAGGCGAGAAGAAAGAACTGATGAATGTCAAGGCTACAGTCGTTGCTACTGCAGAGAAATGCATGGAGAAAGCCGACAAGAAGCTGGAGTACATGGTAGGTACCATGATAGAGATCCCAAGGGCAGCACTTACTGCTGACGAGATCGCAGAGGAAGCAGAATTCTTCTCCTTCGGTACTAACGACCTTACACAGATGACCTTCGGCCTGTCCAGAGACGACACAGCTGAGCTTATCAGAGGATATGTTGATAAGGGAATATATGACCATGATCCGTTTAAGTCCATAGATCGCGATGGCGTTGGCAAGCTCATGAAACTGGCTACTGAACTGGGCAAGAAGACTCGCCCTAATATCCATCTCGGTATCTGCGGAGAGCACGGCGGAGATCCTAAGAGCATAGAGTTCTGCAATAGCATCGGACTCAACTATGTTTCCTGCTCACCGTACAGAGTACCTGTGGCAAGACTGGCTGCAGCTCAGGCTGCAATCAAGCAGGGCAAATAAACAGAGCACTTAACGAGGGGCTGCCTTACGGGGCGGCGGGTATCCAAAGTTATTTGGGGTTTCTCCAAAATAATTTGGGGGCCAGAACTGGGGAATATCCAAAAACTCCAAAGTTATTTGGGGGCTGGAGTAGATGTAGTATATAAATCGGACAATAGTTTTGAGAAATTTCTCCATTGGTAGTACAATATCAAATATGAGGAGGAGTATGCTATGCCAAGAAGA
>NZ_SNXO01000022.1 GCF_004362975.1 Aminicella lysinilytica
CAATGTGGGGCCATGAGGAGAACCGGTGGTTTTCTTAAGAGAGTTACTGGAGCGGATCATAGATCCGCTCTGGGGCTCCTACTGTGAAATATTCAGTATCCTCCCAACCGACAATTCGACTGGAATTGTCTGTTTATTTTTCACAGGAATTAATGTATTATTATCATATACCAACACAGTGTCGGTTGCAATAGGCTGTCTGAATTCGACGAAAGCAGTTGAAAACAGACGAAAGCAGACGAAATCAGACGAAAGCAGTCGAAAGTCGTCGTGTGGCGGCATAATTCAGAAAGCCGACAGAATCGACAAGAAAGCGGAGCAAACATGAACAGCATAGAATTAAAAAACGTAAGTCAATCATATAAGAAGAGCCGGGTCCTCCACAGCGTGGACCTGACCTTGGGGCGGGGCGAGATCTTCGGACTCCTGGGGCCCTCCGGCTGCGGCAAGACCACAACCGTGAAAGCCATAGCCGGACTTTTGTGCCCGGAAGAAGGCACCGTGCAGGTCCTGGGAAAGAAAATGCCGGACCTGTCCATAATGGGCCGCATAGGATACATGGCCCAGGCAGCAGCTTTGTACCCGACCCTGACCGCCATGGAAAACCTGCGGTTCTTCGGCAAACTGTATAAACTGTCTAAAGACGATCTGACCGCCAGGATCAGACACGTGACCGGCATCGTCGGCCTGGGCGACGAACTTGACAAGAAAGTTTCAGCCTATTCCGGCGGCATGATGCAGAGACTGTCACTGGCCATAGCCCTGCTTCCCGATCCGGAAGTTTTGATCCTCGACGAGCCTACCGTAGGCATCGACCCGGTCCTCAGAGCCGAGATCTGGCGGGAACTCAGAATGATAGCCGAAGGCGGCGCCACTATCCTCATAACCACCCACGTTATGGACGAGGCCGCCAAGTGCAATCGCCTGGCCATGATGCGCGAGGGCAGGATCATTGCCACGGGTACCCCGGACGAACTTGTGAAAAACTCAGGAAAGGCGTCTATCGAAGAGGCCTTCATTTACTATGGAGGTGGCAGCCATGAGAATTAAGGCAATAGCAGGCAGAATCATAAATCAGCTGCGTCATGACAAGAGGACAATGGCCCTGGTGCTTTTGGCGCCAATAATCGTTCTGACCCTCGTGTACCTTGTCTTCGATGCGGCCAACGACGCCTACACCATATCAGTAATAAAGGTGCCGAAAGCCGTGATCCAGGAAATCAAGTCCAACGATGATTACGACATGACAGTCCAGCGGGACAGCAAGGCCGAAGCCATAGACGCCGTCAGGTCTCAGAAAGCCATCGCGGCTGTCAGCGTCAACAGCGACTGCAGCAAAGTGAAAATCTATGTGGACGGCAGCAATGCCTCCGACGCCAAGAAGGTCCGGGGCGTCATCGAACAAAGCGTAGGGCAGGTGGTCAAGGATGATGCCAAGGCGGCTATGGAAGATGTGAAGGATGAGATGGCGGCTAATCCTATGGCACCGAAGGTGGACCTGGATTACGTGGAACCGGACGTTACTACAGACTATATTTACGGACAGGAAGACGGTTCCTTTTTCGATGATTACGGAGCGCCACTTATTGGTATAATCATATTCTTCTTCGTATTTCTCATTGCGGGGATAAATTTCCTCAATGAAAGGAAGGACGGGACATTGGAGCGGATATTGTCTACGCCTACTAAGAGAGGGGAGATAATCTCCGGTTATGTGCTGGGCTTCGGCAGTCTGGCCATAATGCAGACAATTATAGTCAGCCTTTTCGTAGTGTACGTACTGGGCATGATCATGCACGGCAATATTCTGCTGGTGCTGCTGGTGAACCTGCTGACTGCTCTTTGCGCCCTTACACTTGGCATGCTTATGTCAACCCTGGCATCAAGCGAATTCCAGATGATCCAGTTCATCCCCGTCATAATACTCCCACAGGTGTTCCTTTGCGGCCTGTTCAAACTCACCGGCATATGGGATGTGCTGGGACATTGTGTGCCTCTTTACTATACGACAGACGCCCTGACTGACGTCATGGTAAGGGGCTGCGGCATCGACGACATCTGGCTGGATCTCATAGTGATCGGCGGCTGCGCCCTGTTGTTCATGGCTATGAATGCGGCCTTCCTGAAGAGGCAGAGGAGCGTCTGAAAAAACCGTTGAACGACCTGTATAAAGTTCATAATTGTTTTGCAAATATGACTGAATTGTGGTACTATTTTTCTATAAAGAAGAGTAGGAGGTGCTGCAGTGTATTCGCATATATTATATTTCGAATTAAATGCCCTGTGTATCCTTATACTTGCATTCCTGACATACAGGCTCAGCGTTACTATGTACAAGCAGAAGGCCAACATAGATTTCAGGAATGCCATGCTGGCTGTCATGGCCATTATGGCTCTGGAGATCGTCTGGAGCCTCATTGACGGCAAACCGGGAGTCCAATGGTTAGTCATAAACTATATCGTTGATATCCTGGATTTCATTATGTGTTCCGTCGTTCCCCTCTTATGGTTGAAATTTGTAGTAAGCAAGCTCGCTTTCAAGATCGAACTCGAGATCAGAGGTAAGGCATTACTGTCGTTGCCGATTGTTATAGTAATTGTGTTGTCGCTGGTGAGCATCAAGACGGGATGGGTATTCACCATAAGCGCTGCTAATGTTTATGAACGTGGGCCCATCAACGGAGCGGTATTCACCTGCGCTCTCATATACATGATCTTGGCTTTTGCGCTGGTCATATTCAGACTTGCCAACGCCAGAGGAAGTGAAGATAAGAGAAAGTCTGTATTCATGACGACATTTTTCTTCCTGCCTGTTGTAGGCGTCATATTAAGCAGCATCTATCCGAGTCTGCCGGCTACATGGCCACTGGCAACAGTGTCTCTGCTGATGATATTCGTTACGAGTATGGAAGCGGAAGTATCTACAGACGGCCTGACAGGACTCAATAACAGGAGGCAGTTCGATAAGAGACTGAACGATATGGTCAAGGTAAACAGTTCCGACGGTAACCTGTATCTTTTCCTAATGGATATAAATCATTTCAAAGATATCAATGATGGCTTCGGTCATTATGAAGGGGACAGAGCCCTGGTAAGGACGGCTAAGATACTGAAGAAATCAATAGCCAAATCCAACCTGTTTCTGGCCCGTTACGGCGGCGATGAATTCGCTATACTTGGATTCATTGACGGCATGATAGAGGCAGAAGCCCTGAAGGCCCGCATCCAGAGACGTTTCGCCGATAATAACGTGGCCATCGCCAAGGAATATGATATCAATCTCGGTATAGGCTATTACGAGTTCGGAGATGGTCATGCTGAGACTATACAGGAACTCATTTCCGGGGCCGATAAGAACCTTTACGATGACAAGGCGAGACAGGACAGCGTTATTTTCCGCCCGGGAATGAGCAAGTAAATTCACTATTGACATAGCACCACCAAGCGTATATAATCATTGTTAACCTAATTAATAATTTAGGATGACAATGATTAATTTTAATTTGGAGGCATTATGAGAAACAGAACACATTATTTGATTTTAACAGCATTATTCACGGCCCTCACAGCAGTGGGAGCTTTCATTAAGATACCTGTTGGGCCTACGCCCATTTCCCTGCAGCTATTCTTCATAGTTTTGGCGGGTGTCCTTCTAGGGCCATGGTACGGGTGTCTTTCACAGATACTCTATGTAGGTCTCGGCCTGGTTGGAGTTCCTATCTTCACCAGCGGCGGCGGATTCTCTTACATTTTCAATCCGAGCTTCGGCTATCTGCTGGGATTCATTCTGGTACCGATCATCGTCGGACTTCTGACACGGAAATTCGGCAGCAGCAAGTTCCTGCCGATCTTCCTCAGCTGCATCGTGGCTGTGCTGGTAGACTACTGCATCGGCGTGCCGTACATGTATATGATCCTGCATCAGGTCATGAACGTTGACATTTCCATAGCCAAGACATTCCTGACAGGCTTCGTTATTTTCATTCCGGGAGATCTGCTGAAGTGCATCCTGGCCGGCTATCTGGGCAAAGTGCTGGCTCCTGCTCTCAGACATACTATTCCGTCCCCGGGCGCAAAGGAAGCCGCATAAGGTTTAGGCTTTATTTAACAAAAAAATGATGATATAATGTTCCTTACAGAGCCGAGGCCGGAAGGCCGGGCGGGGAGGGACAAATGAAGAAAACTGATGAACTATACCAGACATATCTGGACATATTGGAAAAAGAATTGCTGACGGCCATGGGTTGCACAGAACCTATTGCCGTCTCTTTTTGTGCGGCTAAGGCCAGGGAGATCCTGGGCAAAACGCCGGACAGGGTTCTGGCTCAGGTCAGCGGCAATATAATCAAAAACGTGAAGAGCGTCATAGTGCCTAATACCGATGGGGCCAAAGGCATAGAGACAGCCGTGGCCATCGGCATTGCCGGGGGAGACCCGGACCGTGAGCTGGAGGTCATCTCCAACGTAACGCCGGCACAAAAAGACTGGATGAGAGAATTTTTGTCCCGGGGTGTGATCAAGGTGGAACCTTTGGAGAGCAAATATCCCCTGGACATTATGATCACGGTCTTCGGCGATGATGAAAGCGCCATGGTCCACATAGTCAACGACCACACCAATATCGTTGACATGGAGAAAAACGGCGTGAACATAGAGCATCATGACATTGAAGGCGCCAAGAGCGACGAGCATGACGAATACATGAGGCTGAACATGGAGGCTATCTACGAATTCGCGGAGACCTGTGACCTAGAGGATGTGAAGCCGATGCTGGACAGACAGATCGAGTGTAATTCGGCTATTTCCAGAGAGGGAATGGAAGGAAACTACGGAGCCAACATCGGAAAGGTCATCGACGCGGAATACGGCAAAGATATCCGTGGCAGGGCCAAGGCTATGGCGGCTGCAGGTTCCGACGCCAGAATGAATGGCTGCGAACTGCCGGTTGTCATCAATTCGGGGAGCGGCAATCAGGGACTTACGGTTTCCATGCCGCTTATAGCCTACGCAAGAGAGTTGAATTCTCCTAAGGAAAAGCTATACAGGGCGTTACTTATATCCAATCTGTCGGCTATACATCTGAAGACGGAGATCGGAAGACTGTCAGCCTATTGCGGAGCAGTGAGCGCGGGAGCCAGCGCGGGAGCCGGCATCGCCTATCTGAAGGGCGGAGATCTGACGACTATATCCCACACTATCGTCAACGCTCTTGCCATTACCTCGGGAATAATATGCGATGGGGCCAAGGCCTCCTGCGCAGCCAAGATCGCCATCTCAGTAGAGGCCGGCATAGTCGGATATGAAATGTATGAGAACGGCCAGCAGTTTTACGGCGGTGACGGCATAATTTCCAAGGGCATAGAGAACACCATAAGGAACATCGGACGCCTTGGAAGCGAGGGCATGTACGAGACGGATAAAGAAATAATCAGGATCATGTGCGACTGATCAGGCCTGCAATTAAATGAGTTTGATTATTCCCTGTACTATGTTAGAATAAGGTATGGATAAGAAATACAGTTTCAACAGAATAGGAGACCTTATTGATGACAATGCCAATAAGGTCCATCAGGTGAACCGGAAGTTCCTGAGCGGGGTGGCGCTCATGGAGGCTCTGGTTTCCTGCGCCATGACGGTCATATATGCGTTGATGGGTATCGATGGACATTTCTATATGTATATGGCCTTTTGTCTGGTCTGCGTAGTTCTGTATTTACTGATAAGATACGAGTTGCCGAAGAGCAAACCCTGGAGTATATTGCCCCTGGGATATGCTTTCCTGACTGCTGAAATGCTCATGGCCATGTTTGTGGATATGAGCACAGGTAATGAGCAGAATTCCATAGCTATGATCATAACCGTTCTGACGGCGCCTGTCATAATGATCGACAAGCCTCTTAGAATGGGATCATTTCTGACGGGCATAGCAGTCATATATATCATTGCGGCCCATCAGTATATGGATCCGGCCACTATGTTCGATTCTGAGGCTGATGTAGTGATCGCCGCTGTTATCGGCATATTCTTAGGCTGGTTTCTTGCTTATGTGAGAGTCGGATATCTGAACAATCTGCGCATCGTTCAGAAACAGGAAAAGGTACTGGAAGAAAGCGACGCCAAGTTCTCGGAGGTCATTCACATCGCAAGGACTGCAGTGTGGGATTACGATATCAGGAAGAAACAGTTCATACTGCCGCCGGGTTCTGCTTATGATTTCTCCCTGGAGTATTATGGGCTGGAGGACAGAGTAATAGACGATGTGCCGAGGGCTTTCCTTCCGCACTGCGTCACTAAGGAAGACGAGAAGAAGCTCATAGCCATCTATGGAAAACTAACCAGCGGAGTAGAGCAGATAAGCGATACTGTCTGGTTCAGGAACAGCCCTGACAGCGAGCCTCGCTGCGATCTCATAACACTGCGGACTATTTTCAACGATGAGGGTGAACCTGTAAGCGCCAGATGTCTGGCTCAGGATATTACCTACAGAATGAAGCAGAACCAGTTGGAACTTATAGAAAAGATGGCTGAACAGACGGAAGATATAATGAATTCCGTTCCCTGCGGTATCTGCGTCATATATATGTATTCCGAACATGATGTCAAGCGCGCATACTCCAATGAGACTATGTACAGATTGTTGCGCTACAGCGAAGACGAGATCAAAGCTGTAATGGAAGAAAAGAACAGGAAGGGCCCGGGACTGATAGAAGAGGATTTCCTTGACATTTTCCAGGGAATACACCCTGATGATATGAACAAGTTCAGGGAGGCCTTTGAAGAAGGATATAACACAACGAAGTTTGAAGTGAATAATTTCAGAAACATTTGTAACGATGGCACATACATACGCCTTTCCGGAGAGTTCATATATAAGGAGACCAGGAACGGAGCCAGAGTTTACTATGGCGCCTAACGCGATGTAACGGCCGAGGCCGGCATGAAGAAGCTTCTGACGGATCAGCTGGACAGAGAGATAGTCCTGCGTAAGGAAGCCAATAAGGCCAATGAAATGAAGACGGAATTTCTATCCAACGTGAGTCACGACATGAGAACTCCGCTGAACGCCATACTGGGATATACGGATATGGCTTTGAAAACGGATTCAGCCGAGACTACCAGAGATTACCTGCAGAAAATATCCAAGGCAGGCAACACTTTGCTGTCTCTGATCAGTGACACTCTGGACCTTCAGAGAATAGAAAACGGCCGGGTGCATATAGCCCTGGCGCCTGTCAGCGTAGAGAGCATTATCAAGACGGTAGTTGCCTCGGTTCAGCCTGTTATAGAGCAGAAGAATATTACATTCAATGTTGATTACGATCCTGAAAGTCTGGTGCCGGTAGTAACAGATGCGGCCAAGCTTCAGGAGGTCATAATAAACCTCATGTCCAATGCGACTAAATTCACCCAGAAGGGCGGCCAGATCGACTTTATTATAAGAACATCCGGCCTTACTGATCAGAGCGTGATCTATGACTTCATTGTCAGAGACAACGGCGTGGGCATCAGCGAGGGATTCATGCCTAAGATATTCGAACCTTTCAGCCAGGAACGTTCGCGAGAGACAGCTGAAATAGGCGGTTCGGGTCTGGGCCTTTCCATAGTTGACAGATTGGTAAGACTTATGGGCGGAAGTATAAGCGTGGAAAGTGAACTGGGTGAAGGTACCGAATTTGTGGTACATATGGATATGGAACGAGCCGATGACCTTGTGAAAGAGGAGAGTGCGGATAAAGCTGTAATAACCAATATGAAGGGTAGACGGATCCTTATCTGCGAGGATAATTCCATGAATATGGAGATAGCTATATCCATATTAAGCGGTGCGGGGCTGGAGGCTGAACAGGCCTCTAACGGCAAGATGGGCCTGGAGAAATTCGAGGCTTCTGCTCCGGATTATTATGATGCCATACTCATGGATCTGAGGATGCCTGTAATGGATGGCTATAAGGCCGCGGAGAAAATCAGAGCCTGTGACCATCCGAAGGCTAAGACCATACCTATAATCGCTATGTCGGCAGACGCCTACGAGAGCGATGTTAAGAAATGTCTGGAGGCCGGCATGAACGCCCATGTCTCCAAACCTATACATGCAGATAGATTTCTTGAGAAATTATCAAAGTACATATATTAGACAGGAAGCGAGAGGAGAACAACTGAATGCTATCAAAGCCGATTAAAGAAATGACCATACTTGAGAAGACTAACATGGCCTATGATCTTATGAAGGATGATGACGCCGTCAAGGGCCAGGCAGCCCAGGTGGAGACCCTTCTGGAAAAATTGAAAAGTGAGGATATCACAGTAGCCGTCATCGGCCAGTTCAAGCGCGGTAAGAGCGCTCTGGCAAACAGGATACTCGGAGACGACGTGCTGCCTGTAGGCATAGTCCCTATAACTTCAGCCGTGACCAAGGTCAGATACGGCAAGCGCCAGGCCGAGGTCCATTATGAAAACGGAGTAGTCGAACCTGTTGAATTCGAAAGGCTCCACGAGTTCATAAGCGAGCAGGAAAACAGCAACAATGAGCTGGGCGTACAGTCTGTGGAACTAAAGACTCCGTCTAAGTTTTTGAAAAACGGCCTGACCTTCGTGGACACGCCGGGGGTTGGCTCGTACCACAAAAATAACACTGAGGTGGCTTACGAACACATGAAGGAAAGCGACGCTGTCATATTCCTTTTGAGCGTAGACAGCCCCATCAATCAGATAGAGATAGACTTCCTTAAAAATACCAAGGAGTTCGCCGCCAAGTTTTACTTTGCTGTAAACAAAATAGACGTAGTCAGCGAGGCGGAACTGAAGGCCTACACGGACTACTGCGGCATGCTTCTTAAGCAGCTCATGGGCAAAGATGACGTGAGGCTGTTCCCGGTCAGCGCCAAAACCGGCCAGGGCATAGACGATCTGAAGGACGCCGTGCTGCGGGACTGCAAGAAGAACACCAGAGAGATAATGGAAGCCTCCACGGCCAAGAAACTGGCAGACGTCATTAACAGCGCCGCCACTCAGCTTGATTTCTACTGGTCGGCCATGAACCTTGAGTATAAGGAGCTGGACAAGAGATTCGCCGCCATCAACAAGACCCTTGAAGATGTCAGAAGCAAGGCAGATGCCTGCGAAGGGAACTTCGATGTGCATCTCAACGAGTATAAACTTATGCTCTCCGAGACGGTCAAGGACCTCTTCGGCATGGAGTATCATTATGAGATAGACACAGTCAGATACGGTGTCATCGACATGGACAGGGAGGACTTCCTGAAAAACGTCGACGACCTGTGCGATGATCTGACCAAGACCCTGGACAGGATACTTTTGTACAGGGAAGAGAATGCTTACACCGTTTGTCACAGGATAAACGCAATCAACAGACTCAGCCGCAACCTCAGGCGCATACGTGACAGCCTGACCGGAGAAAGGAGGTAGCCTATGTCGCTTCTCACAGAGAAGGCTTTAGCTGCATCGCTGAAAAAACTACTGGAAAAGAAAACCCTGGACAAGATAACTGTTAAAGACATCACTGATGACTGTGGTGTTAACAGGCAGACTTTCTATTACCATTTTCACGATGTTTACGACCTTGTTGAATGGATATTCGTTCAGCAGGCTCAGAAATACATGTACGACGAGATAAATACCAAGAACTGGCGGGAGGTCATATCCGACATAATGGAGGGGCTCCTTGAGGACAAGGCGTTTATAATGAATGCCTACTATTCATTAAACCGCAGGCAGCTGGAGCAGTTTATGCAAAAGTTAGCCAGGCCGGCGATTCTTGATCTGGTGGTAAAGGCTGCCGACGGCAGAAATATCCGCCAGGAGGACATCGATTTCGTCGCAGACATATTCACCTTCGGGTTGGTCGGCATACTGACCGAATGGGTAGCCGGAGGCATGGATCCGATCATAAAGGATAAGATGGATAAGTTCTTCGTCATAGTTGACGGAACTCTGGAAATAACACTGGACAAGTTTTCCAGGTAATTTATCGGAATTTTGTTTGGACAAAGTGTGGGCCCTGTAAAGATTTAAGGCAGTGGGTTTCCATTGTCTATTGTGTTTACAAGGCCGTTCAAATACGATAGTGTAAATAAGACTGTAGAGGAGTAATATTAATGAGCTACGTAGGAAATGAAATCAAAAAGCTTGGATTGATGAAGGCTTATGATTTTTTGGATAAAGATCCTGAGGCGAACCTGCCGAAGCTGGTCGACTGGTTTGACGATTATGTCGGTGACGACGTTCTGCCGACACAGAGGGAATTGTTCCGCAGTATAGTAACAGAGAAGAATTCCAACTGGTACAGGCTGCTTGTGAGCCTTTGGAGCGATATAGATGATGAGGTAAGGAAGACTCTCTTCGAGAATCTTATCATCAACGCAAACGCTTTGGCTGCGCCTAAGGCAAAGGCAAGCCGCGAGAAGTACGGATGTAATATCCCATGGGCAATTTCTATGGGCCTTGGAGACGACGGTTCCGGAGAGTGCATGACCTTCGATGACTGGGACAATGTAATTATGCAGGCCAAGGAACTGGGCACTTTCATGTTCATATTCGAAGGCGGAGAGCCCTTGGATTTCCAAGAGGAAATAATCGCCCTGTGCAACAAGCACTACGACTGTGAATTTATGATATTCACCGAAGGCACCAAGATCACTGAAGAATTCGCAGACGAGATGCTGCGGGTGAAAAACCTGATCGTATCAGTGCAGGTAGTAGGTACCGGCGAAGACAAGAAACTTATAGAATCAGCCGAGATCCTTCGCAGGAAGAAACTGCCATATGCTGCATTTTGTTTCTACGATGAGAAAAACCAGGAGAACTTCGCCAACGAGATGTACTTCGACGTCATGATAGAGAACGGCGTCAAGCTTTGTCTGCTGTTTTCTTCTATGGAAGAAGACGGAGATCTGGTCTATGAGAAGATAAAGGAATACAGAAAGACCAAACCTGTAGTTACTATTAATTTCTGTAAGGATAAGGATATTATCGGCGGCTGTGTAGCCGGCGGCAAATATTTCTGCAGTATAGATCCCAAGGGGAATGTGGAGCCGTGCTTCTTTATACATGAAACTGACACTAACCTGAAGAAAAGCACTCTGCTGGAAGCCCTGCAGGCGCCTCTGTTCATGAAGTATCATGATGAAGAGGTCCCTTGCAACGCGGAGATGTAAGATGAATGCTATAGGAATAATACTGATAATACTGGCAGTGCTGGTAGTAATAGTTTTCCTGGTAGGAAACCTGTTGTATGACCTGGCACTGAACCCTAAGAGCGACAAGAGCAAGGTCTTCGGCAACGCCGGATTCGAATTCGAGGTGGACAGACCTGACGATATATTCAAGACAGTACCGCCTGAGGATGCATATATAGAATCTGACGACGGACTGAAGCTCCACGCCCTGATAGTGAAGCAGCCTGAAGAGGCTCACTCGGAGAAGTGGGTCATCGGTATCCACGGATATCTGGGCGAGGCTAAGGAAATGGGCTGGCGGAACGCTGAGTTCTATCATCACGGCTACAACTGTATTTTCCCTGACGACAGGGGCCACGGCGGTAGTGAAGGCGACTACATCGGCATGGGCTGGGACGATCGTATGGACATCCTCAAGTGGATGGCCTACATCAACGATACCTACCCATGCAGCGAGATCATTATGTTCGGCATCTCCATGGGAGGCGGCGCCGTAATGATGACTGCAGGGGAAGCCCTGCCATATAATCTGAAAGCGATAATCGAGGACTGCGGTTATACCTCTGTAAAGGACGAATTTATTTTTGAAGGAAAAAGCATGTTCCATATTCCATATTTTCCGCTGGTTGCAGCTGCCAACCTTATCTGCAAGTTCAGAGCCGGATACTTCTTCGGTGATGGTTCTTCAGTGAAGCAGCTGGCTAAGGCGACTGTACCTATGCTGTTCATCCACGGGGATTCGGATCACTTCGTTCCGTCATCTATGCTAGATGAAGTTTACGATGCGGCAGCCTGCCCTAAGGAAAAACTGGTAATAAAAGGAGCCGCCCACGCTAAGGCCATGGACACGGATCCGGAACTGTACTGGAAAACTATTTTTGATTTTATAGAAAAGTGGTGCAAATGAGTAGAGCAGACGCAATAACGAGAAACAACTATCAGTATTATGAAACTGATTCCATAAGAGACAACCTGGAAGCCATGGCAGCCAAGGGTTACATCCTCAGCGGCATGAACAGTTATGTATTTAAGTTCCGAAAATCCGACAAGGATCTTTCCAACGTAAGATACAGTGTCGTACATTATGAAGAGGCGGATAAGGCCAAGCTTAAGGAACAAAAGAAAAAAGAAGGGTGGAGATATGTCTGCAGAACCGGCGTGGTCTTCGTCTTTATTTCTGAAAGAGCCAATGCGAAAGAGGAAATCAAGGAACCGGCACATTACAATGAGGTGAAGGATATTAGAAGGCGCTTGTTTATCAACGCTTGGTCCATATGGGCGGTGGCCTGCGTCATTGTCTGCGCTGTGAGCATTTTCCTCCTGCGCGGCGAAATCAGTTTCAAGACTCCAGAGTACTCTTACGTGTTCTTCGTAGCCACGGGGCTCTTCATAACATTTATGATTTACTATATCGGTGAGCTGGGCGATTACGCAGCCTGGACCAAACTCAACGATCCTATAGCCATTGAAGGCGGGGAAATCGATTACGAGCGAACCTATCTGAAATCCACGTTCTTCATAATCGGAGACATATGCAGCGTGTTGACTCTGGCTTTCGCCGTACTCTACGGCATATATGCTATAGTCATAGGAACGGCAGGGCATATGTCGCTATTTGTGCCTCTGTGCTGGCTGGTGCTGGTTCTCTATTTTACATTAGAAAAAGGGCGCGCAAAGGGTGCCGTACGTTATATCGGCTTTTGCAGCGCCATGTTATATATAGTTGCCGTAGCATTCCATTTCTAGTCTTTGATACCAAGAAGAAGTTCATCGAGAATACCTATGGAATCCTTGATGCAATCATCACAACTGCACAGAACAGGTCCACCGTCCATGCCCTTTATCTCGCGGCAGACGATGGACTTGTTTTTTCTTAAAAACTCGCCTGTAGCTCTGCGCATGAGATTGTAGCTTTCTCTCTTTGTTTTAGGATTGTCCAGATCACCGTCGGATGTCTTCATTCCGATGACCATGGCCATGCCGGAAACGGCGCCGCAGGTCCCTGCGGAACCCATGCCGAAACCGAAGGCCTCAGCCATTTTAAAAGCAGTGACCGGGTCGTAGCCCAGAACATTGCAATATGAGCACACTACGCACTGAGCGCAGTTGAAACCCTGCTTATGTAATTCCATTGAAAGTTCTTTTCTGTCCATTTCTATTGCCTCCGTAAAAAATTACTACAAGTATACATTAATTTTATGTAGTTTTCAAGACGGTCTCTTTATGGTATAATCGACCTATGGATTATAAAGTATTAAAGAATGAAGATTTCAATATTTCTAACTGGACGGGCGGTAAGACCCGCCAGCTGTCTATCTACCCTGCAGACGGAAGCTATCTGGACCGCACCTTCGTGTGGAGGCTCAGTTCAGCCACCTGCGACCTGGAGGAGTCCAACTTCTCCAAGCTGCCGGATTACGACAGGGTACTTGTGGTGCTGAAGGGGCAGGTAGTTCTTGCCCACGAGGATGTCAGGGCTGCCAGACTCAGCGAGCTGGAGCAGGACAGATTCTCCGGGGCATATAAGACCAAGAGCTTCGGCAAGATCACGGATTACAATCTTATGGTCAGAAAGGGCAATGAGGGATTTCTGGACGTCATAGATCTGACAGAGGAAGTCATGACCCCTGAGGTAGAATCATACCCGGCATTCCAGCTGGCCACCCAGGCATTTTTTGTGCGGGACGGCTACGCCACAGTGACCATCAACGGCAAGACCGTCATGGTACAGGAAGACCAGCAGCTTGTCATTAACTACGACCAGCGGGAGACCGTGAAGGTTTCCATTATGGGGCAGGGTCATGTAGTGCGCAGCCAGATATTCTACGATTATCAGGAGGGAGAATTCGGCCCTACCAAAGTGGAAGCGGAGAAGGCGTCCGCAAGCGACTTCAGCCAGTGTGTATTCATAGCCAATACTCAGTTCAGGTTTTCTAACTTTATCAGCAGGAAACTGAAGAAGGTCTGGTATGATGAGGAACTCCAGGCTGCTATAGATAAGGTGAACCACACATATATCACGGAGATAGTATTTTTCATAGGAGCGGCTGTATTGGCGACTGCAGGCTTCGAGAGATTCAGCTCGTTGGGATGGATAGTTGCCTTCGCAGCGTGGATCATTGCATTCTCCTGCTTCGTATCGCCGTTCATATTCATGATGTTCCTGCCTAAGCCAATAGCAGGGCACATTAAGGACATAAACAAACTTACTCCTTATGAACAGAAGGTGAGAGAACGGCAGATGGGCACCAACGAGCGGATCGACAAGATCATCGGCAGATACAAGTTCACAGGAACTGATGAATACGATGAACAGGGCAACCGCATAGACGATTACCATAAGAACAAATTCTGATAATTAATTTGGACGCAGGTGAAAAAACTTATGGATTTTTGCCTGCGTTTAGTGTATAATAGACCAGTAAATATTTATAGAAATTGCGCACATAATAAGGAAAAGATGGCGAGACGTGAGGTCGACGGGGTCTAATATATCCTTCTCACTAATCGAGGCTATCGTTGCCTTATTTTTTTTATTTTTGTTGTCGGGAAAAGAAGGGAGTAAAGACTATGAAGAAGTATATATTTGTTACAGGAGGCGTGATCTCAGGCCTCGGAAAGGGCATAACCGCCGCATCCCTGGGCAGACTGCTGAAAGCCCGCGGCCTGAAAGTGGCCTCGCAGAAGCTTGACCCATACATCAACATAGACCCGGGCACCATGAGCCCCTACCAGCACGGAGAAGTTTTTGTTACTGAAGACGGCGCCGAGACCGACCTGGACTTGGGCCACTACGAGAGGTTCATCGACGAAGACCTGAACAAGTACAGCAACCTTACTACGGGCAAGGTCTACTGGAACGTTTTGAACAAAGAGCGCCAGGGTGAGTACCTGGGCAGTACGGTACAGGTGATCCCGCACATTACCAACGAGATCAAATCGTTTATATATAATGTCGGCAAGACAAGCGACGCCGATGTCATAATCACCGAGATAGGCGGAACTGTCGGCGACATTGAAAGCCAGCCATTCTTGGAGGCTATCAGGCAGGTGTCACTGGAGGTGGGAAAGGAGAATTCTCTGTTTATCCATGTAACTCTGGTACCATATCTGAAAAGCTCCGGAGAGCACAAGTCCAAGCCGACTCAGCATTCCGTCAAGGAGCTTAGAACCCTGGGGATCGCTCCGGATATCATAGTCCTGAGAGCCAATGAAACCATAGACCAGGACATTCTCGACAAGATATCGCTGTTCTGCAATGTGAAGCCAGACTGCGTCATTCAGAACATCACTCTTCCGGTCCTTTACGAGGCGCCTGTCATGCTGGAGAAATCCAGGTTAAGCTGGATAGTTTGCAGGGAACTGAACATAGACGCGGGCCCTTGCGATATGACTGAGTGGAACGCCATGCTCAAGCGCATAGCAAACAGGAACAAAAATGTAACTATAGCCCTGGTGGGCAAGTATGTGAAACTCCACGACGCTTACCTGTCAGTGGCGGAGGCTCTTCGTCACGGAGGCTACGAGAATTCTGCCCATGTTGATATTAAATGGATAGAGGCAGAGGATGTTACGGCTGAGACGGTGGATGATCTCTTGAAGGATGTAGACGGGATTTTGGTTCCGGGTGGCTTCGGCGACAGAGGAATAGAAGGAAAGGTACTGGCGGCAGGCTACGCCCGTCAGCATGATGTGCCTTACTTGGGTATCTGCCTGGGCATGCAGATCGCCGTCATAGAGTTTGCCAGAAATGTTCTGGGACTGCAGGACGCCAGCTCAGGAGAATTCGACGAGAACAGCGAGCATAAAGTCATAGATCTGATGCCGGATCAGCAGGGAAATATACCTCTTGGCGGAACCATGCGTCTGGGCGCGTATCCGTGCAGGATCAAAGACGGCACTCTCATGAAGAGGGCTTACGGTCGCGAGGAAATAGCCGAGCGTCACCGCCACCGCTATGAATTCAACAACGACTACAGAGACGCCGTAACGGAGAAGGGCATGGCCATTTCCGGCACATCGCCTGACGGGAGACTGGTGGAGGCCGTAGAGATCCCCGACAGGAAATTCTTCGTGGCAGTCCAGTACCACCCGGAGTTCAAATCCAGACCAAACAACGCCCACCCTTTGTTCAGAGAGTTCATAAAGGCTGCAGTGGCTCAGTCTGAGATTTAACATAGATTTAACACATATATGCTGGCATTTCTAACACGTTCATAGTAAACTTAAGGCGTAGAAAGGAAATGACAATGATATATTTTGTTGAAGACGATAACAGCATAAGAGAACTGGTACTGTACACCTTGAACAATGCAGGGTATGAGACCAGAGGTTTCGATAAACCATCAGAATTCTGGCGTGTCATCAAGGATGAGACGCCTGATCTGATTCTGCTTGATATAATGTTGCCGGAGGAAAGCGGACTGGACATTCTGAAGAAGCTCAGGGCGGCCTCCAGGACCAAGAAGGTGCCTGTGATGATGCTTACGGCCAAGAGCACCGAGTATGATAAGGTCATCGGCCTGGATTACGGTGCAGATGATTATCTGCCTAAGCCTTTCGGTATGATGGAACTCATCGCCAGAGTCAGGGCCCTCCTTCGCAGAGCGGAGCCATCCGCCCGGGAGGAAGATCACAGAGTCGGAGACCTTTACGTATCTCCGGCCAAGCACATAGTGAAAGTTCAGGGTAAGGAAGTCATCCTTACATTTAAAGAATTTGAAATGTTGGATCTGCTTATCGAAAATATCGGGATAGTATTCACCAGAGATCAGCTCCTGACTAAGATCTGGGGCTATGCCTTCGACGGCGAGAGCAGGACGGTAGATGTTCACATAAGGTCTCTCCGCCAGAAACTGGGACCTTGCGGCAGTCTCATAGAGACAGTCCGCGGAATCGGTTACAGAATAGGAACAGGAGAAGAATAATGAGGAACAGGATATTCAGAGGTATTTTCTGCGTTGCCCTGGCCGTATGGCTGGCGTGTCTGGTCCTGGTCATCGGGGCCCTCTATACACAGTATTCGGAGAAATACAATAACAGCATTAAAAACGAGGCTTATATAGTCGCCCGGGCGGTGGATGTCAGTGGGGCGTCCTATTTCAAGGGCCTGAAGCTGCAGGAAAGCTACAGGATAACCTTGGTAAACGCTGATGGCAAAGTCCTCTACGATTCCGACGCCGACGTGGACACCATGGGCAATCATAAGAACAGGCCTGAGATAAAGGCCGCTATGAAGTCGGGCTATGGCTCTGACACCAGGTATTCGCATACACTGGCACAAAAAACAACTTATAGTGCCGTGCGTCTTGATAACGGCGGGGTCTTGAGAGTCTCCGAGACACAATTCACGGTTTTGACTCTGATATTATCCATGCTGCAGCCTATACTGGTTGTTTTGTTCCTGGCTATAATATTATCCTTTGTTCTCGCAATCAGGATCTCACGGAAAATCGTAGAGCCTATAAACGAGATAAATGTCGACGACCCGAGAGAGGGCGACGCCTACGAGGAACTTAAACCGCTGGTCAATAAGATCGCTCAGCAGAATCGCCAGCTGAATTCGCGTATAACTCAGTTGCAGGAGGATGTGGACGAGAAGACAAGGGAGTCAGAATTCAGGAAAGAATTCACTGCCAATGTATCCCACGAGTTGAAGACGCCGCTGACTTCCATTTCAGGATTCGCTGAGATCATGAAGAACGGCATAGTGAAAGAGGAAGACATTCAGGGATTCGCAGGCAAAATATACGATGAAGCTCAGCGACTTATAGTGCTGGTAGACGATATAATCAAATTGTCCCAACTGGACGAAAATCAGGTGACGGCGAAAAAGGAACGCCTGGATCTTTACGGCATCAGCGAGGATGTGCTCATGAGCCTGGAAAAGGCCGCTGAATCAAATGAGGTTCAGGTAAATCTCTATGGAGAACACGTATATGTCCAGGGAGTTTATCAAATATTGGAAGAAATAGTTTACAACCTATGTGATAATGGGATAAAATATAACAAGACAGGCGGCCAACTTGATGTTACAATAGGAAGTGCAGGGAACCGGCCGTATGTAAAAGTTGCCGATAATGGCATCGGGATACCTCAGTCAGATATCGACAGAGTATTCGAGCGCTTTTACAGAGTGAATAAGAGTCACTCCAAGGAAATTGGCGGCACCGGCCTGGGCCTTTCCATAGTTAAACATGGAGCAGCCTATCATAACGCTGACGTCACTATAGAGAGTCAGCTGGGCAAGGGGACAACTATCACCGTTCTTTTTTAGGACGATTAGATCATAGATAATAGTTAAAACTGAATAGGAGAGGAAATCAGTACATGGATATTTTTTCTTTTATAACCCTCTTTGGAGGGTTAGCCCTGTTTTTGTTTGGCATGAACCAGATGTCGGCTAGTCTGGAGAAACTGGCCGGCGGCAAGATGGAAGCCATACTGAACAGAATGACCTCTAACAGATTCAAGGGCCTTCTTTTAGGCTGCGGGATCACCATAGCAATCCAGAGTTCTTCAGCAGTAACAGTAATGCTGGTAGGTCTGGTAAACTCAGGGATCATGGATCTTTCTAACACAGTAGGTGTTATAATGGGGTCGAATATAGGAACCACTGTTACCGCATGGATAATGAGTATGATTGGCATTTCCAGCGATAACTTTTTCATTAAAATGCTTAAACCCGAATCCTTCTCGCCTATAATGGCCCTGGTTGGCGTCATAATGATGATGACCTGCAAGACCAGCAAGAAGAGAGATATAGGCAATATCATGGTCGGCTTCGCTATACTTATGTATGGAATGCAGTTCATGAGCAATTCGGTAAGTCCGCTGGCAGATTCGCCTAAGTTCGAGTCGATACTGACAGCATTCAATAACCCGCTGCTGGGAGTCCTTACTGGTCTTGTTGTAACGGCAGTTATTCAGAGCTCGGCTGCATCCATAGGTATGCTCCAGGCCTTGTCAATGACCGGAGGCATAACCTGCGGCATGGCTATTCCTATCGTAATGGGACAGAATATAGGCACCTGCGCCACGGCACTTATCTCAAGTATCGGCGTTAATAAGAACGCTAAGAGAGTAGCTGTCATACACATTCTGTTCAACGTTATCGGAACGGCAGTATTCATGGCAGTATTCTATGGGCTTCACGCTTTCATAGACTTTAAATTTATAAACGATACCATCAGCCCCGTAGGCATCGCTTTGTTCCATACGATTTTCAACGTGTGCACCACAGCGTTACTTCTGCCGTTCACTCAGGTCCTCGTAAGGATAGCCGTCAAGACTATACATACGGAGCCGGAGAGAGAGGTCGCATTCCTGGACGAACGTCTGCTTAAGACGCCGACTATCGCTATAAGAGAATGTAATAACCAGGCAGTGGAAATGGCTCATATAGCCAAGAATTCCATGCTGAAATCAATGGATATACTCTTCAGTTATTCTGAAGAGGATTCGGAAGCCGTTCATCAGATGGAAGGTGACGTGGATATATTCGAGGATCACCTGGGATCATATCTGGTCAAGCTTTCGGCTAATGAACTTTCAGATCACGATACCAGGCAGATATCCAAGATGCTCCACACTATCGGCAATTTCGAGAGGATAAGCGACCATGCGGTCAATGTTCTGTCTGCCAGTAAGGAGATCCAGGAGAAGAGCGTAGTTCTGTCGGATACGGCCCACAGCGAACTTAATGTTGTTGCGGCAGCTCTGAAAGAGATACTGGATATCACAATAAGAGCCTACGATACGGACGATATAGAGATGGCTTCCAGAGTTGAGCCTCTGGAACAGGTCATCGACGGGTTGACAGAGGCAGTCAAGCTGAATCATATCAACCGTTTGCAGAAGGGCGAATGTACCATTCAGAATGGATTCGTACTTTCTGATATACTGACTAATTACGAGAGGGTGTCAGACCATTGCTCCAATATAGCAGTCGCTATCATTGAACTGGCCCACGACTCCTTCGAAACTCATGAATATCTGAACCAGCTGAAGTCTGCTGATGATCCGGAATTCAAGAGATTATTTGAAGAATATAAGAATAAATATTCTATATAGAGGACAAGCCCTTGAAAAATCTTTGAAAATTGTATATAATATTAGTTCAGTGAATCAATAGTACATAATGATAAGAAATATTTGTATGAATATAGCATACAATTGGTAAGGAGATAGAAAATGGCTTCGGAAGTTGGAATAGATCTGGGAACAGCCAATGTGCTGGTATATATAAAGGGCAAGGGCATCGTATTGAACGAGCCTTCAGTAGTAGCCGTAAACAAGGATACAGATGAGATCCTCGCCATAGGTGAGGAAGCTCGTCAGATGCTGGGCAGGACTCCTGCCAACATAGTTGCGGCCAAACCTTTGAAAGATGGAGTAATCTCAGATTATGATATTACAGAGAGAATGCTTAAGTACTTCATACGCAAGACCTGTGGAAGCGGCAGATTTTTCAAGCCGAGAATAATGGTCTGCGTACCGAGTGGAGTTACAGAAGTAGAGAAACGTGCCGTAAGAGAGGCGGCTACACAGGCTGGAGGCAAGGAAGTTTACCTTATGGAAGAGCCTATGGCAGCGGCTATCGGATCAGGTCTGGATGTTACAGAACCTGACGGCAAGATGGTAATAGATATAGGCGGAGGCACTACGGATATAGCTGTTATAGCTCTCGGAGGAATCGTCACCAGCACATCTGTCAAGGTTGCGGGAGACAAGTTCGATGAGTCTATAATCAGATATATGAGGAAAGTCCACAAGCTGTATATCGGAGAAAGAACAGGCGAGAATATCAAGCAGGCTATAGGAACGGCTTTCCCGAGAGAGGAAGAGGTTTCCATGGAGTGCAGAGGTCGTGACCTGGTAACAGGCCTGCCTAAGACTGTAGACATCACTTCAGAAGAAGTAATGGAAGCACTGGAGGAGCCACTGCATCTCATATGCGAGGCTGTCCACGGAGTTTTGGAAAAGACACCGCCGGAATTGTCGGCTGACATCAGCAGCTCAGGCATCGTCGTAACAGGCGGTGGCGCACTGCTTTATGGAATAGACAGAAAGATCCAGGAGAGAACAGGGATCGAAGTAAGGATAGTTGAAGATCCTAAGTCCTGTGTCGCCATAGGTACGGGCAAGGCTCTCGACGAGCTTGACGCCATCCAGTCCAATAGCTTGAACAGAAAAGATCCATTTAATTAATATAGCAACTCTCCACAATTATGGCATTGCCTTTTGTGGAGAGATTTTTTTTCGGAGACAATAATGAGATTAAAATTGATAGCCACGGCCACATTTGGCCTTGAGGCGGTAGTAAAGAGAGAGATCCAGAGCCTGGGTTACGAGATCGAGAAAACTGAAGACGGCAAGGTGACATTCATCGGCGACGAGAGAGCCATAGTCAGGTGTAACCTGTGGTTACGCAGCGCTGACAGAGTTCTGTTGAAGATGGGCGAGTTCAAAGCCCTGGAATTTGAAGAATTATTCCAGCAGGTCAAGGGTATGGCCTGGGAAGAACTGATACCTATGGACGGAAAGTTCACAGTCACAGGGACATCGGTAAAGTCTCAGCTACACAGCGTGCCTGCCTGTCAGAGCATAGTCAAGAAGGCTATAGTCGAGAGGATGAGAGAGTATTACAGCATCGATCAGTTCCCGGAAACAGGAGCCGAGTATACGGTGAAGGTCACCATGCTGAAGGATAACGCTGTCATAACTGTAGACACCAGCGGAGCCGGACTTCATAAGCGGGGATACAGAGTTGAGGACGTAGAGGCGCCAATCAAGGAGACCCTTGCGGCAGCCATGGTCCAGCTTTCCTTTTGGAAACCGGGGCGCCTGCTTATCGACCCGTGCTGCGGTTCGGGCACTATCCCTATAGAGGCCGCCATGATAGGACGGAACATAGCTCCCGGCCTTGGCAGAAAGTTCGCTTCAGAGGAATGGGGATTCATACCCGTTGACTTTTGGAAAGAAGAAAAAAAGAACGCCTTTGAGGCAATGGATTATGACGCAGACCTGAAGATATACGGCGGCGACATTGACAAGCGCGCGGTGAAAGCCGCTGAAGCCAACGCCGAGGAAGCCGGAGTCGATGACTGCATAGAATTCGCCTGCGAAGACGTGGCTAAACTCAGAGCCACAGAAACCGGAGGCATAATAATTACCAATCCGCCTTACGGCGAGCGCATAGGCAACCAGAAGCAGATAGATAAAATCTACGACACATATAAGAAGTTCTTCGCAGACAACCCAAGCTGGTCTTTGTTCATGGTCACCACGGATAAAGATGTCGAGGACAGGATCTTCGGACGCAAAGCCGACAGGCGGCGCAAACTGTATAACGGCCGGCTGGAAGTCTGCTATTATCAGTTCCACGGCAAGAAGGAGTAGCCCTCATGGATATCAAGCTGAACAAAAATCTGCATACGCCATATTACTGGCAGATCGCTGATCAGATCAAGAGGAAAATCATCACCGGTCAGCTGGCGGATGGCTCAGTTCTGCCTTCGGAGCGGAAGCTATCGTCGATCCTAGGGGTCCACAGGAATACTATAATCAGGGCTTACGACACACTGAAAGATGCCGATCTGATCGAGTCCAGGCAGGGCGTCGGTTATCTAGTGTCCTACGGCAGCAGTGAAACCGAGGATCTCAGCGAGAATCCGCGGCATAAGGTCAACTGGAGCCACGCCATTAAAGACGAGTATCTGGACATGAAGGAAACCTATGATGACATATTCGTCAAGTTCACCGAGGGCAACAAAATTTCCATGTCCACGGGCATGCCGCCGGCTATATATGAAGAGGACAAGCTGGGTGAAGATCTGGCGTCCATACTCAATGAAAGTGCGGCGCTGCCGGCATATCTGGCCCCTTACCAAGGGGATACCAATCTCAGGCAGCAGCTTCTGGCCTTTCTTAGAACAAAGGGTATCAAGGCGGGCCTGGGCCAGCTTCAGGTGCTGTCGGAGACTAATCAGGCTATGGACTTTCTCATTACGGCCCTGGTCAGCCCCGGGGATTGCGTAATTATTGAGGAGCCGGTCTCGCCGGACGTTTACAGGGCCATCCAGCTGGCAGGATGCCGCTATTTTACTCTGCCCGTAGATAAGGACGGCATGAACTGTGATAACATAGAGTCCCTCATAGAAAAACATGAGCCTAAGTTCATCTATGTCAACTCCAGCTATCAGGATCCAACAGGGGTAATAATGTCCATGGAGCGCAGGAAGCACCTGCTGGCCATATCGGAGAAATACCGTATTCCGATAATAGAGGAAGACGCCGCATCAGAACTGAATTACGAGGATGGAGCGATCCCCAGCATCAAATCTATGGATAGAAATGACAATGTGATTTACATTTACTCATTTTCACTCACATTTATTCCGGGATTGTCGCTGGCTCTGGTCGTAGCCAACGAGAGACTCATCAGGAGCCTCAGCTATCTGGTATCCATACGCATCATGTCCATCAACTGGATGACTCAGAAACTTCTGGGAAAATACCTGGCTGACGGCAGATATTATGAAAAAGTCGAGAAAATCCGTAAGGGAAACCGCCAGAAACGCGATGTACTTTGTTCATACTTGGACAGAGCCACATCCATAGGCGTCAGATACAGAAAACCTCGGGGCGGAGTGTACGTCTGGTGCCAGCTGCCGGAAGGACTCAACGGTATGGACGTAGCCGAAGAAGCAACCAAGGCAGGCATAACTGTAGTCCCTGGCGAGGTTTTTTATCCTATGCATAACGGCGGATTCGATCATCTGCGTCTGAACTACTCTTACGAATCCACATATTGGCTGTCTGAGGGCGCGAATAGACTTGTGGAATTGCTCAGAACAATGTATAATAGACTGTAGAAAAATGCGAAGAAATGCAAGATTATGCGGTACTGGTACTTTAATTTTTGAAGGTACTGGTACTTTAATTTTTTGACAAATATAGTATCATCTTCGTATAAAGTATATATCAAATCCGTTATGGTGACGATTAAAATATGATTTATTAAAAAAAGGAGAAATAACAATGGCAGTAAATCTTAAAGGAAGACATTTCTTAACACTTATGGACTTCACACCGGAAGAAATCAGATACATGCTGGATCTGGCTCATGATCTTAAGGCTAAGAAAAGAGCAGGAATACATAATGAAGTACTGAAAGGCAAGAACGTAGTTCTGCTGTTCGAGAAGACTTCAACAAGAACAAGATGCGCATTCGAGGTAGCTTGCCTTGATGAAGGTGCTCATGTAACATTCCTTGATTCCAAGAGTTCACAGATGGGCAAGAAAGAAACTATCGCAGATACAGCTAAGGTTCTTGGCAGATTCTATGATGGTATCGAGTACAGAGGATACGATCAGGCTGTAGTTGAAGACCTGGCAAACAATGCCGGTGTACCTGTATGGAACGGTCTTACAGACGTTGACCATCCTACACAGATCCTTGCAGATATGCTGACAATAGAAGAGCACGTTCACAAACCACTGAGCAAAGTTAAGGTTGTATTCTGCGGAGACGTTAGAAACAACATGGCTTACGCTTGGATGTACGGCTGCGCTAAGATGGGTATGCATTTCGTAGCATACGGACCACAGGAGCTGGCTAACGAAGTTGACAAGGACGTACTTGCAAGAGCTAACGCAGTAGCTAAAGAAACAGGAGCAAAGATCGAAGTTTGCACAACTCCTGATTGCCTGAAGGACGCTGACGTTCTTTACACAGACATCTGGGCTTCCATGGGTGAAGAGGATCAGATCCCTGAGAGAGTTAAGCTTCTGACACCTTACAAGGTTACAGAGGAAATGCTTGAGCAGACAGGAAACAAGGACGTAATCTTCATGCATTGCCTGCCTTCATTCCATAACTTCGAGACAACAATGGCTAAGACACAGAAAGACCTTGGCTATGACATCAGAGAGGTTACCGAGGAAGTATTCAGCTCCAAGCACTCAGTAGTATTTGACGAGGCTGAGAACAGAATGCACTCAATTAAGGCAATCATTGTAGCCACAATAGCATAATGCTTGTTAATTTTCTTCATTGCCGCGGATGACCATCGCTCGTGCTCGCTTACGTACCAGAAGTACGCGCGTTCGCACTTACTCGGCCAACCTGTGCACTGAGAAAAATTTCCTGCGCATTATGAAAAATATGTTAATTTTACCTCATTGCGCGGATGACCATCGCTCGCCCGCGCAATGGAGGAAAAAGTTCCTTAGTATTATATAGTATTACAAATTTAAGTATTATAGTTTTAGGAGAGAAACTGTAGGGACCACGCGCCCCTATGCACGAGAGGAGAAATCATGTATCCTGGAATTCACAATTATTCGGAAATAGGCAAACTTAATAAAGTTTTGCTTCATCGTATAGGCCCTGAGGTAGAAGGCCTCGTGCCGGACAACTTCGCAAGATTGTTGTTTGACGATATACCATATTTAAAAGTTGCTCAGCAGGAGCACGACAGATTTGCAGAAGTTCTCAGAGAGAACGGAGTAGAAGTCGTTTACTATGTAGACGAGACAGCTAAGGCTCTTCAGGAGCAGTCAGTTAAGGAAGAGTTCCTTAATAAGATGCTGGACGAAAGCGATCTGTTTTCAGAAGGAGTCAGAGAAGCTATTTATGACTACCTGATCGCAATGCCTGCTAAGCAGATGGTTGAGAAAATCATCGCTGGCGTCAAGAAGGATGATATTCCTAAGGTTGAGACTAAATCACTGGCAGACTTCATCACTTCAGCATATCCGTTCTACATGGATCCTATGCCAAACCTGTATTTCACAAGAGACCCGGGCGCATGCGTAGGTAACGGACTGAACGTACACCACATGAGCACAGCAACCAGAAGACGTGAGTGTTTGTTGTTAAGATATATGTTCATGCATAATAAAGACTTTGCACCTGAAGGATCACAGCTCTGGTACGACTATGACGATCCATTCTCGATTGAAGGCGGAGACGTGCTTGTACTCAACAGCGAGACAGTAGCCATCGGCCTGAGCCAGAGAACATCGGCAGCCGGAATCGAAAGATTCGCAGAGAACATTTTGCACAAGTCAACATTCAAGAGAGTGCTCGTCCTGGACATTCCTAAGAGCAGAGCATTCATGCATCTTGACACAGTATTTACAATGGTAGACTACGACAAGTTCACCATCCATCCGGAAATCGAAGGACCGCTGCGCCTCTTCGAGATCACTTTGGGAATGGACGGCAAACCGCACTTCGAGTCACTGACAGACTCACTTCAGAACATTTTGAAGAAAGTTTTGAAACTGCCTGCAGTAGACCTGATCAGATGCGGCGGCAACGATCCGATGGCAGCTCAGAGAGAGCAGTGGAACGATGGTTCCAACACTCTTTGTATAGCTCCAGGAACAGTAGTGACCTACGAGAGAAACTATGTTACGAATGATTTGCTGGACAAAAAGGGAATCAAAGTACTGACTATCCCAAGTGCCGAATTATCAAGAGGCAGAGGCGGCCCTCGCTGCATGTCCTGCCCGGTTAACAGAGACGATCTGTAAAAAGAAAGGAATCTATAAATGTCAGAAAAGATAGTTATAGCTTTAGGCGGAAATGCTCTTCAGTCAGGAAAATCTGAAGCAACCGCTGAAGCTCAGTTGAAAGTTGTTAGAAAAACCTGTGAATATATTGCGGACATCAGCTGCATGGGTTATGAGATCGGTATAGTACACGGCAACGGCCCTCAGGTAGGCAGGATCCTGCTTGCATCTGAGACAGCCAAAGACGTTACACCGGCTATGCCTTTCGATGTATGCGGAGCAATGTCACAGGGTTATATTGGATATCACATCCAGCAGGCTTTGAAATACGCTCTGAACAAAAGGAACAGGAACATTCCGGTCCTGACTATCGAGACTCAGACTGTTGTTGAGAAGAACGACCCTGCATTCAAGCATCCAACCAAGCCTATCGGCCCGTTCTATTCTGAAGAAGAAGCGAAAGAGCTGGAGAAGACCAAGGGTTATACTATGGTTGAGGATGCCGGCAGAGGCTATAGACGCGTAGTTGCTTCACCATTGCCAAGGAAGATCGTAGAGATCGAGGCTGTTAAGACATTATGGCCTACATCTATCGTGATCTCCACAGGCGGCGGCGGAATTCCTGTTATCGAAAATCGTAACGGAACTTATTCCGGAGTAGCAGCAGTTATCGATAAGGACTTCGGTGCTGAACTTCTTGCAGAGGAAGTCGGTGCAGATTATCTTATGATACTGACAGAGGTTGAGAAGGTTGCCATAAACTTTGGAAAACCTGATCAGCAGGATCTTTCAACATTGACATTGGAAGATGCAGACAAATACATAGAAGAAGGACAATTCGCTCCGGGAAGCATGCTTCCTAAGGTTGAAGCTGCCATGAAGTTTGTAAGGGGTTATCCTAATAAGAAAGCTATCATTACTTCTCTTGATTGTGCAGTTGACGCTCTTGCAGGCAAGACTGGAACTATCGTTTCCTTTGCATAAACTATTATGTTAGACAACTCACAGGCAGAGATACTATAAGTACTTCTGCCTTTCGAGTTTCTATAGAACTTATAACTAAATCTTATTATTAATTGGGGAGGTATTATTCTATGGAGAATAACCTTAATTCGTACAACGAGAAAGGCCTTGGCACCGCCAAGCTGACCTTCTTCTCGATTGGAACGACACTGGCCAGCGGAGTATTCAGCATGGTCGGAGACCTGGCTGCCAGCGGTGCTTACACCGGTGCTACTCTTATCGGATGGCTGGTATGCGGGCTTGGCACATTGGCATTATGCCTGTGCTTCTATCAGTTAGGCATTAAGAGACCTGACCTGAAAAGTGGAATTTTTGCTTATGCGAGAGATGGATTCGGTGAGTACATCGGATTCAACGTAGCATGGGGTTACCTGCTGAGTGCAGCGCTGACACCTGTAGCCTTCATGGCTCTGCTATTCACAACGCTGAACAAATTCTTCCCGGTATTCGGAAATGGTTCGAACCTGGCGTCATGTGTAGTTGCAAGTATTTTCTTATGGCTCCTGTGCTTCATGGTAGCACGCGGCGTCAAAGAAGCTGTAACTGTTAACATGATCGCAGTAATCGCAAAGATCATTCCTATCCTGGTAATGATCATAGCAGTGCTCTTCGCAAGAGCATTCAGCTGGGACGTATTCGTTAGCAATTTCTGGGGCGACGGCGCTGCCGGATCCGTATTGGATCAGGTAAAGAGCACTATGTTCACGACAGTATGGATCTTCATCGGTATCGAGGGAGCCGTAGTATTGTCAGCTCGTGCCAAGACAACTAAGGTTGCCGGCAAAGCAGCAGTATACTCATTCCTTGGATTACTGGCACTGTATGTAGTAATTGATATCATGGGTATGGGCATCATGCCTCATGATCAGTTGGCAGCACTGGCTACTCCTTCAATGTCTTCATTAGTTGAGTACGTTGTAGGACCTTGGGGCGCAGTACTTGTTAGTGTAGCTATCATCCTTTCACTGGTAGTAGCTATGTTCTCATACACTATTCTGGTAACAGATAGTGAGTTCTTACCGGCACAGCAGGGATGCTTCCCTAAGTTCCTGGCAAAAGAGAACAGTCATGGCGGACTGGGAAATGCAGCTCTGGTTGCAGGCTTGATCTTCCAGTTCTTCATCGTTCTGGTTTACATCAACAGCTCATCATTCCAGATCCTGTATACTCTGTCAACGAGTCTTATCATGATCCCATACATTTCATCAGCATTCTTCATGCTGCTGGAAACTGTCAGAGGAAATACAACCAAGGATTCCTCCGGTGGCGGCAAACTGGGCATCTGGGTAGTTGCATTGCTTGGTTCCATTTATGGAATCTGGATGCTGTATGCCAGTGGATGGCAGTATATCCTGATTATGGCTCTGGCTTATGCACCGGGTGCTATCCTGTACATCATAAATCAGAAACAGAAGAAGGAGAAGTTATTCCCTAAGACATATGATCTGGTAATATTCATCCTGGTAATGATCTGGTTCGTAATCGCATGCGTAATGCTTGCAACTGGAAAGATTCAGCCATTCTAATCACCTTAGAATGATCGATATTAAACTATTAAAGGCGGCCGCTAGGCCGCCTTTGTCGTGGCGCCAGGGCTTGCACCTTTATTCGCCGTCATACACCGCGACATATTCTGCAATTCGCGAGCGAGACTATATGACTCCCTGCAAACGAGGACTAGTGAGGGCCTCGCTCTCTCTATGATCATTGCTTGAAGTCTCCGCCTTTAATTATCTTCTTGGCGAACTTCTTCTTCTGAGCTTCAGGAACGCCTTCCAGACTCTGTTTCTGTATAGCCCTGATCTTCAGTGGCAGCGAGAACAGATTGATGAATCCCTCGGCATCGTGCTGGTCATAAACTTCGTCAGCACTGAAGGTTGCGAACTCCTCGCTGTAGAGAGAATACGGAGACTGACTAGCCACAGGCCAAGCAGTTCCTTTGTACAGCTTCATTTTGACTTTGCCAGTTACCTGCTCCTGAGTCACATCTACGAAAGCTGAGATAGCCTCGCGGAGAGGAGTGAACCAGAGACCGTCGTAGCAAAGCTCGGCGAATTTCTGAGCGACGATGTTCTTATATGCAGTAGTGTCGCGGTCCAGGATCAGCTTCTCAAGATCTCTGTGAGCCTGGAAGAGGATAGTTCCTCCCGGAGTTTCATAGACGCCTCTGGACTTCATGCCCACCAGACGGTTCTCGATAATATCGATAGTACCGACGCCGTTCTTGCTGCCCAGCTCGTTGAGCTTTGTAAGAAGAGCGACTGGATCCATTTTCTGATCGTCGATAGCTACAGGAATGCCCTTTTCGAAAGTGATAGTCACATAAGTGATCTCATCAGGAGCATCCTCAGGTTCAACTGAAAGAACATGGATGTCCTTCTTATGTTCATTCCATGGATTTTCCAGATTGCCGCCTTCGTGGCTGATATGCCAGATGTTTTCGTCTCTTGAATAGATTTTTTCAGTAGTCTGGGCGATAGGAATGTTATGCTGATGAGCATATTCGATAAGGTCCTCACGAGACTGGAAGTCCCAAGTTCTCCACGGAGCTATGATCTGCATAGCAGGATTCAGGGCTTTGATAGTTGTCTCGAATCTTACCTGGTCGTTGCCTTTGCCTGTGCAGCCGTGGGCAATAGTGAAGGCACCTTCCTTTTCAGCAATCTCTACAAGCTTCTTAGCCATAAGAGGTCTTGCCATGGATGTGCCCAGTAAATAATCATTTTCATAAATAGCACCGGCCTTCAAAGTCGGGTAGATGTAGTCCGTAATGAACTCTTCTCTGATGTCGAGGGTATAAGCCTTCGATGCACCGCTCGCTATTGCTTTCTTCTCTATTGCATCAAAGTCTTCTCCCTGTCCTGCGTCGCAGCACGCGGCGATGACTTCGCAGTCATATTTTTCCTTTAGCCATGTCAGAATGACCGATGTATCCAGGCCGCCTGAGTAGGCCAGGACGATTTTTTCTTTAGACATTTTAACTCCTCCAAACGTCAAGTAAATAATTATAAGCTTTATTGAATAAATTTGTAATGTATGTAATATAACATATTTGTATACACAAATCAAGGGATTTTGTATAAAAAACCAAAAAAACCAAAAAATATTGGCGCAGAAAAATAAAAATTAACTTTTTTACCAAATACTATTGAATATAAATCCAAATAATAGTATAATCTTCCCTAAAAGCGAGAGGAGATAGTATAGAATATGAAGGGAATCCTTTATCTTGAAGACGGTACAGTGTATAAAGGTACGGGTTTTGGCTATGAGGGGACCAGAGTTGGAGAGCTGGTCTTTAATACTGCCATGACCGGTTACCAGAAGACCCTGACAGACCCGTCCTACAAGGAGCAGATTATAACTATGACATATCCGCTCATTGGAAATTACGGTATCAATGAGGTGGACAACGAGTCCGGCAAGATCCACGCCTTCGGCCTGGTGGCCAAGGATGTGTGCATGAAGCCGTCCAACTGGCGGTGCGTAATGAACATTGATGAGTGGCTGAAGGAACAGAAGATACCGGGTGTATATAATGTTGACACTCGCGAGATCACCAGAAAAATCAGAAATGAAGGCAATCAGAAGTGCGTCATTACCACGGAAAACTTCAGCGTGGGGGCGCTGAAGAAAATCTGCGATGATGGTGAACTGAATGCTGACCAGATGAAGACGGCAGGCGTCACTGAAGTGACGGAATTGAAGTCAGATGAACATTTCCACGTAGCCGTCATGGACCTTGGCGTCAAGCAGAGCATACTCAATGAACTTTTGTGCAGGGGCTGCGACCTGACCCTTTATCCATATGGCACCAAAGCCAAGACCATACTGGCCGCCAAGCCCGACGGCGTTTTCATCACCAATGGCCCGGGGGATCCCGAGGCTGCAAAGGAGGCCATAGAGGTCACAGAGAAACTAATTACCAACAGCAATTACGGCCCCGGCCAGATGCCCATATTCGGCATTTGCATGGGTCACCAGCTTATAGGCCTGGCCTCAGGCGGCAGTACATTCAAACTCAAGTATGGCCACAGAGGCTGCAATCACGGGGTTTTCGACAAGAATACCGGCAGAAGCTATATCACCTCTCAGAATCATGGCTATGCCGTCAGCGCCGAAAGCGTGATCCTCCACGGCCTGGACATAACACATCTGAATCTAAACGACGGTACAGTGGAAGGCATGCAGCATATCAGCAAGCCTGTTTTTTCTGTACAGTTTCATCCGGAGTCCAACCCGGGACCCTGCGATACAGGATACTTATTTGATAAATTTATCGATTTAATGAAGGGAGGAACACTGTAATGCCTAAGGATTTCACTTTGAACAAAGTTCTCATTATAGGCTCCGGCCCTATCGTAATTGGTCAGGCGGCGGAGTTCGACTACGCCGGCACTCAGGCCTGCAAGGCAATTTCCGAGGAGGGCATCGAGACTATCCTCATCAACAGCAATCCTGCCACGATCATGACGGACCGGGGCATCGCCGACAAGGTTTACCTGGAGCCCATCACGGAAGATGCTGTAACAAAAATCATAGAGCAGGAAAAGCCTGAGGGCGTACTGGCCGGCTTCGGCGGGCAGACAGGCCTCAATCTCGCCATGTCATTAGACGCAAAAGGAATATTTGAGAAGAACCATGTCAAGCTTCTGGGCGTCAACAAGGAAAGCATACATAAGGCGGAGGACAGGGAGGCTTTCAAAGATCTCATGGAAGAAATAGGCGAGCCTATACCGCCGAGCATTATAGCCACAGGCATAGACGAGTGTAAAGCCTTCGCGACACAGATAGGCTATCCTTTGATCATCAGACCTGCCTACACTCTGGGCGGCACCGGAGGCGGCATCGCCCACAATGAAGAAGAACTCATAGAACACTGCAAGATGGGCATTGAGAAGAGCGCCATCGGCCAGATCCTCGTGGAGAAATCCATAGCAGGATGGAAAGAGATAGAGTATGAGGTCATCAGAGATTCTAAGGACAACTGCATCATAATCTGCTCCATGGAAAACCTGGATCCGGCGGGGATCCACACAGGCGACAGCATCGTAGTCGCGCCGACACAGACACTCAACGACACCCAGTATCAGATGCTGAGAAATTCAGCTTTGAAAATAATCAGAAGTCTGGATATAGAAGGCGGTTGCAACGTGCAGTTTGCCATGGATCCGGACAGAGACGAATACATCGTAATTGAAGTCAACCCGAGAGTCAGCCGTTCATCAGCCCTGGCATCCAAGGCCGCCGGATACCCTATAGCCAAGATCGCCGCCAAGATCGCCATAGGCTACACTTTGGACGAACTGAAAAACTACGTGACAGAGGGCTCCAGCGCCTGCTTTGAGCCGGCCCTGGACTACTGCGTCGTGAAGATCCCCAAATGGCCATTCAATAAATTCCGCACGGCGTCCAGAAAGCTGGGAACACAGATGAAAGCCACCGGCGAGATCATGGCTATAGACAGAAACTTCGAAAGCGCGCTTTTGAAAGCCATCGCCTCCCTGGAAGTGGAGGGCACGGGCCTGCGAGTGCCCTACGTCACAGGCCTCAGCAACGAGAAACTCATAGAGAAACTCAGAGACTGCGACGATGAGAGGATATTCTGCATAGCAGAAGCCTTCCGCAGAGACATAGCAACAGTTGAAGATATTTTCGCCGAGACGAAGATTGACCGCTGGTTCCTGAACAAAATCTACGGCATAATAGAAATGGAGCGGATCCTGAAGACTTCGGAGATCACAGCCGATATTATAAGAGAAGCCGAGAGCAGAGGTTTCGTCGATGACGAGATCATGGATTTGACGGGCATGGCCAGAGACGTTCTCCAGGATATAAGGATATATCACGAGATTTATCCGGTCTACAAGGTCGTGGACACCTGTGCCGGAGAGTTCGAGGCTCTGACTCCTTACTATTATTCCAGCTACGGCGGAGAGAATGAAAGCACACGCTCAGATAACGATAAGATCCTCGTAGTCGGCTCAGGCCCTATAAGAATTGGCCAAGGCATAGAGTTCGACTACTGCTGCGTCCAGGGAGTCTGGGCCCTGAGAGACCTGGGATACGAGTCCATCATCATCAACAACAACCCTGAGACCGTCAGCACCGACTTCGACACATCAGACAAGCTGTATTTTGAGCCACTACACACTGACGACGTCATGAACGTAGTCAAGCAGGAGAGACCTTTGGGCGTCATACTGCAGTTCGGCGGCCAGACGTCCCTGAACCTGGCGGCTAAGCTGGCAGCCCGGAGCATCAGGATACTGGGCACCCAGAACAAATACATCGACCTGGCCGAGGACAGGGAAAAATTCTCAGATCTGCTGGATATTCTGGAGATCGAGACCCCTAAGGGCTGCGCTGTTAGGACTCAGGAAGAAGCCGTGGAAGCGGCTGAGCGCCTGGGATATCCTTTGGTCGTAAGGCCGTCATTCGTCATCGGCGGCAGGGCCATGCAGGTGGTCTACAAAGACGAGGAACTGATGAAATATCTGAAGGAAGCCGTGAATCTATCTCACGAGCATCCTGTGCTCATAGACAAATATGTAGAGGGCAAGGAAATGGACGTCGATGCCATCGCTGACGGCGAGGACGTTCTGATCCCGGGCATCATGGAGCACTTCGAGCGGACCGGCGTCCACTCCGGCGACAGCTGCACCTGCTATCCGCCATATGATCTGCCGGCTGACGTAATCGACGAGCTCATGGCCGACACCCGCAAGATAGTCAAGGCCTTGCATATTGTCGGGCTGGTGAACATTCAGTACGCCTGGGACGGCAACAAAATCTACGTTATAGAGGTCAATCCGCGGGCGTCTCGTACGGTGCCGATTCTCAGCAAGGTCACAGGCGTGCCAATGGTGAAGATCGCCGTGGCAGTCATGACAGGCGCAAAATTAAAGGATATGGAGTGGGGCACGGGTCTCTACAAGTCGAAGGATTACTTCGCCGTGAAGGTTCCGGTTTTCTCCGACTCCAAGCTGACTGATGTGGACGTGGCCGTAGGGCCGGAGATGAAGTCCACAGGCGAGGTCCTGGGCATCGATAATGATCTGAAAACGGCCATATACAAAGGCTTCATCGGGGCAGGCGGCAATATACCAACCGCTGGCGGCGTCTTCGTAAGCCTCAGAGATCACGACAAGAATCCGGACAGCGTCAGGATAATCAAGTCCTACGATAAACTGGGCCTGAAGATATACGCCTCTGAAGGCACGGGAGCATATCTAGCAGAGAAGGGCCTGGCGGCTGAGATACTTGACTACAGCCAGGTCAAGCCTATGATAGGCGAGGAACTGCAGATAATAATCAACACGCCGAAGGCTATCAACGTTATAGGCGCGGATACTTTTCCCATCAGGAGGGCGGCCATCGAGCGGAACCTGCCGGTGCTGACCTGTATGGATACGGCGGAGATATTTGCCTACGCAGTGGAAATGAAGCAGCAGGCCGCGACACTGACCTACAAACCTTTGCAGTAGAACAGGCCGCCGTACATCTTTACGATGGCTAAAAGGTTGAAGTTTGCCGCAGATAGTATATAATAAAGAAAAAACTTATCTGAAGAGGTGGACTTTGAACAAAGGAAAATGCGAGCTTCTGGTTCCTGCCGGAGGCGTAGAACAATTTATAGCGGCAGTTGAAAATGGCGCCGATGCAGTATACATCGGCGGCCATCTTTTTAATGCCAGGATAAATGCCGGGAATTTCAGCGACGAGGAACTGCAGGCGGCTGTAGACTTCGCCCACAAGCGCAGCGTCAAGGTGTTCGTGACCATGAATACCCTCATGACCGATGACGAACTTGATGGCGCACTGAAATACGCTGCCTTTCTATATGAAGCCGGCGTGGACGCACTGATAATACAGGATCTGGGTCTGGGAAAACTTATCAGGGAATACATGCCTGATTTCCCGCTGCACCTGTCCACACAGGCCACAGTCTGCGACGCGATGGGCGCCGAAACTGCCCTGAGACTGGGCTACGAGCGGGTAGTCCTGTCCAGAGAACTGTCACTGGCCGAGATCCGCCAGATCTGCAGCAGCACCGAAGCCGACATAGAAGTCTTTGTTCACGGAGCCCTATGCGTCTGCTACTCCGGACAGTGCCAGCTGAGCCGTTACTTCGGCGGCAGAAGCGGCAACAGGGGACTTTGCGCACAGCCATGCCGCCTGCCGTACATGACCTTCGACGAAAAAGGCAAGCCAGTGGATACAGTCCGCTACCCTTTGAGCCCCAAGGATCAGTGCCTCATCGATCACCTGGGCGACCTGGCCGATGCCGGCGTTCTGTCCTTCAAAATCGAGGGCCGCATGAAATCCGCAGAATACGTGGCCGTTGTCACGTCCATATACAGGAAATACCTGGACCTTTATTACGAAAAGGGCCGTTACACTGTCGATCCGGCTGATCGGCTGGCCCTGGAACAGATTTTCAACCGGGGTGGCTTCACCGACGGCTATTATCACGGGGATTCGTCCATGGATATCATGTCCGGAGACCTGCCCAAGCATCAGGGCATACGCATCGGCAAAGTCATAAAGCGTATACAGGGCACGGCTCTGGTGGATGTGAAGCTCTACGATGAGCTGTCCCTGGGCGACGGAGTGGAGATCCAGAGCAAAGAACTCTGCGGCAATGTCGTCACATATTACAAAGAATTAAAGGGCGGCCTGACTCGCATCGGCGACATTCGCGGCCGGGTGGAACACGGCGATCCGCTCTTCCGCATCTCGCGCAAAAGTCAGCTTGAACATGCTCGCGCCACTTATGAGAATGTCGGCTTTGACGCAGGCAAGTACCTGCGCAAAGGTAACATCGACATGGAACTTATTGCTAATGGTGACAGGCTGCGGCTGGTGGTGAAGCATAAGTCGGGAGCATCTGTATTTGCAGAAGGTGGGCCTTATGGAGGAGGCGAGGTGCCAACGGAAGTCTCGCGCTTCGAGAAGGCTCTCAGGAAAACGGGAAACACGCCTTTTAAGGCAGAAAAAATCGATTTCGAGGGTGAACTCGATGCCACAGTAAAAACTTCTGAAATCAACGAACTGAGGCGCAGAGCCTTATCTCAGATGAAAGAAGCCCTGATTACCAGACGGACCGCGCCAATGGTCCAGGATTATATTCCACTGACAGAGGAGAAAACACCGGTAGCCATAGAACTCTACTATTACAGCTGGAAATCATACAGAGAACATTTTGTTCCACCTGAAGTCGAGAGATCCGGCTTGCCGCTAGTATCCCTAGTGCCGCTGGTCGAATTCCACCGTCACCGGGCAGAAGTTGGCACTGTTATCCCATATATCTCCAACGTTTCCCGAGGCAGTGAGGACGCTTACATCGAAGAAAACTTTGATTCCATAGCGGATCTCTGCCGCGACACAGGAGTCTATGTCGGCAGTCTCGGCTGGATACAGCCATTCAGATTCGCCGGAGTAGATGTCTTCGGAGACTATGGACTAAATGTTATGAACAGCCAGTCGGAAGCAGCCCTGGATGCCATAGGAGTCAGAAGATGCGTAGGCAGTCTGGAATCTGCCGTACCGGCCCAGGGCCCGTATCCACTGATGACCATGCAGCATCAGCCACAGGGAGACATCCTCCTTAACAAAGGCCGAGACCGCCTGGTCATGATCCACAGGGACTTTTCCGACCAGACCCTGCTGGTGTCGGAAAACTACAGCATCTCCTCGGATGAGATCCCGTCAGGCCCTTCAGAGGTCATGAGAATATATATAGCATAAATACATCAATAAAAGAGGACGCCGTTTTCAGCGTCCTCTTTATTAGCATAAGATTCTATTTTAACTAATTGATTTAAGCTTCCAGACTTTCTGAAGCTTCTTCTTTTTCTTTAGCTCTTTTTTCCATAACAGCCTCATACTCTTCATCAGTCATCTTGACCATGGAGATTCCTGTCCATCCATAGAAGCAGGATACGATAGGATTCATGTATGAAAGAATAGCAAACGGTGCATATCCGCCCTTGCCCCAAGCCGGTACGCCCAGGAACTTGTACATTGTAGCTCCGCAGGTGTTCCATGGGATCAGGTTGGATGTTACTGTTCCTGAGTCCTCAAGACATCTTGACAGATTCTTAGGTGCCAGGTGCATGTCTTCAAATGCTTCCTTGTACATTCTTCCAGGAAGTACGATTGACAGGTACTGGTCTCCGCCGATGATGTTCATGATTATGCAGCTGATCAGTGTTACTGTTACCAGTCCGCCAACGCCCTTAGCAAATACGAGCAGTGACTTGGCGATAGCCCCCAGCATTCCCGATGCATCCATTACTCCGCCGAAGCACATAGCGCAGAGGATCAGGTTGATGGTCCATAGCATGGAACTCATGCCGCCCTTCTCGTTGATCAGGGAATCGATGTTATACTCACCCTGAATATTGGTGCCTACACCCGTTTGGGCTATAAACTCCTTGAACTGGTCATTAGACAAGCCGAGTATCGTGTCTGCGTCGCCTCCGCTTACTGAATTGATGACATCTGCATATTTTCCTTCTGTAGCTGTCCACGCATCACTGAATCCAGGTACTGTATATCCATAATGGAGAATTCCCGGCCAGTCTGCCAGGTTGATACCGTTGAATATGGAGCCTATAATCATACCGGCAACGATGCCGCCCATGATTCCAGGTATAGCAGGTATCTTCAGTGCTACGATTACGATTACCAGTACTGGTGGTAACAGCATCCACAGGTTCAGGTTGAAGTTGACCAGGCAGGCATCTCTCATCGGTTCTACGATATCGAGGCTTGCGCTCTTGTCTACTTTCAGACCCAGGATAGTGTAAACTACCAAGGCAATCAATAGTGAAGGTGTTACTGTCCAGATCATATGTCTGATATGGTCGAACAGGGTGGCACCTGCCATAGCAGGTGCCAGGTTTGTAGTATCTGACAGCGGTGACATCTTATCTCCGAAATAAGCTCCGGTGATGATTGCTCCGGCTGACATAGCAGGGCTGATTCCAAGACCAGTTCCTACTCCGATAAGTGCGATTCCTATAGTTCCTGCCGTCGTCCATGAGGATCCGGTTGCTAATGCTACTATACAGCATAGCAAGCAGGTTGCCGTTAAATATATGCTTGGTTTCAGGATTAATAATCCGTAGTAGATCATGCCAGGAACAACTCCTGCTGCTACCCAGCATCCGATCAGAAGTCCAACTTCTGCCAGAATCAGCATAGCCTGCATGGATCTGTTGATTGATGCGAGGATTCCTGCTTCCAGGAATGCCCATTTGTAGCCATTAAGTGAAGCTACGATTGTTGCGAATGTTGCCGATACCAACAATGCGATATGTACTTCGCCATATTCACATGTGAAGGCATTGACAGTGTCAGATGGGTTGCCACCGAAAACGTTGACAATTTTTCCCAACATACCTAAGCAGTACATAAGTGCAATCAATGTGAACAAGAAGCACAAGTACGCTTGCCATAGAGGTATCTTTTTACCCATAATAAGTCGATTGTGTCCGTATAATGGTGTAAAAGAGAGAATTGGAGAGATCAAAAAAATATAGAGCCAAATGCTCCACTTTCAAGTATAATTGAAATTGAAAATATAA